>JBFYOD010000058.1:0-4017 GCA_041303965.1 Candidatus Aminicenantota bacterium | reverse complement strand
GATCATGACCGCCGCCACCCCGGGTGTCCAGTTCTCCGTCAGCATCACGGGCTAAAAACTAGCCCGGCGCAACAACCGTTTCGGTGTGTGCGGTCAGACGGTTGACAACTCCTCCTCTGTGTCCCATAGTGGAAATGACATCAAGGGATCACAGAGGAGGTCTTCCATGAAAAATCCAGAACCTGGGCTGGTTTCCGGGCGGAGGTCCTTTATCAAGGCCGTCTTGCCCGGGGGCGCGTTGTTATGCCTCGGGGGAGGATGTCTGTTGCGCGCGTTCCAGACCGAAGAGAAAGCCAAGGCCGCGGGGCAAAAGCACAAATTCCTCGAAGACTCGAAGTTGAGCTTCACGGAAGCTTTCATGCTGGCCTATAGCAGCCCCATCCCGATCTGGAGAAGCCTCGAGGGGGAGATCGGCCGCGAGAAATTGCACGAGATGATGAAGCGCGCCATGGACGCGACCGTGAGACGACAAATGGCGGAAACCGCCAAGAAGGCGGGCAAGAACGACCTGGCGGCATTTACACAGGACTTCCACAAGCCCGACAGTATCTACAGCAAGTTACTGACGTTCCAGATCATCGAGGACACGCCGCGGGCGTTCGAGGCCAAGGTCACCGAATGTCTCTGGGCGAAAACGTACCGGGACCTCAATGCCGCAGACCTTGGCTACATCCTCTCCTGCTACGGGGATTACGCGGCAGCCGAAGGCTTCAATCCCAAGATGCGCATGATCCGGACGAAAACCCTCATGCAGGGGGACGACTGCTGCAACCACCGGTACGTCCTGGAGGCGTAGGGAGCTTATGGGCCTTGACGCCGTTCGCGAGATGATCAAGGGCCGTTAGGCCCGGGACCTAATTATCCCTTCGGCTTTATGAAATGGATGAAGGGCGGATAATCTTTTAGCTTTTCCCAGGCCATGTCGCCGAAGATTTCCGGATATGTATACCCAAGGCCAACAGCCTTCCGAAGCAGGGCCACCGCGCCTTCCTTGTCATCGAGGTAAGCGGCGATCTTGGCTCGATTGGCAAAAGACGTGCCGGAACGATAGCGCGGTTTGTTTTCGTCAAGCTGCCTGGAGACGTCGAGGGCTTTTTCCCTGTCTCCGGTGACCGCGGCCAGCTGGCCGATAACCGCAAGGTAGTCCTGATTCGATGGGAATTCCTTATGCAATGCCTCATAAATAGGCTGGGCTTCCGTCCATCGCTCCAGATAGAAGAATACCGCACCGAGATTAGAACGGTTCGTCTCCGACGCTTTTTCTTCTTGAGGACGGCCTTCAAACCACTGCCGGGACCGTTCGAGGACCTGGCCAGACTGCTCCCTGAAGCCGTGCGCCCTGAGATAATAGCCGGCATATAACATGATTTGTCCTGGGCTATATCCGGCTCGTGTAGGGAGTGTCGCGCTTTCGTCGATCAGCCGGTTGACGTCTCTCATCCGGCCCAAGCCGCAGTAAGCGCGGGTTTCATACCAGAGACGGGACAGACTTTCCGGCCTCTCTTTCCGGGCGCGCCGCGCTTCTTTGAGCTCGTTTTTGAACTCTCCGAGGATGTGATATGCGTACGTCACGACGCCCCATTGCTGACCCCAAGTTTTCCAGTGTTCGTCGTCGAGCGGCATCCGGCGGAAAGCTTCGACCGCTTCCCGGAAATATCCATTATTTCTAGCGTCTAAGAGAAGCTCATAGCTCCAAAAAAGATCTTGGGCAGCCAACTTCTTCGCCGTTCGGTGCCGCTCCGCGAGATCCCCGTTGATCCACGAGTCCAGATTATCTAAAATATCCTTCTCTAGTTCGGAAAGCTTCTCCCGGGATCTATTAACTTCGTCAACCATCGCCTGGGCCTCAGCGAATTTTCCCAAATTATGCAATGCATAACCGGCGCCAATCAAAGCATTTTTATTGCTTGGATCAAGAGCAGCGGCTTGATTGTAATGCTCGATGGCCTTCGTTAAATCGCCCTGGACGAAGCGCTTCATTCCCTCCAGAGTTTCGCGGAACGATTCGAAATTGGGCTGCTCCTTGAAGCTCAAATAGCTTTTCATAGCCGGAGTAAACAGGCAGGCGAGCGTGCCCATGAGCTTTGTCCGGAGATATTCCAGAGGCTCGTTGGGATCCTGCCGGGGACCGTCCACCGGAGCGAGCGCCTCCAGGGTCTTCCCCGAATTCATATCACGGATATCGGCGTAGAACCGGATATTCTCTCCCTGAAGATGATAGGCCCCGGACACGACCTTGCCCGCGCCGGTCTCGACCGCTAACCTTCTCAACGGGTCTTTGATCTTTGCCCGGCCCTGAAGGGCCTCCGTTGAGGGTACCGGCGCTACGGCAAAGAGGTTGGCCTTCGTCAACCCCTCGGTGATCCATCGGGCCGCTTCCCGGCCGAGCGAATCGAGTTTTGCGTCCCCGGTCTGGTTGGCGAAGTCGGCCACGGCCACAAGGTTGGGGTCGAACTTCGGACCCTTATCACGGAAAAGGAAAACGGCGGCCACAACGACCACCGCTATTACCGCGAGGGCCGGAACCAGCAGCTTTTTCAGCCGGAATTTGATGGTGATCTCGCCAGACGTCAGCGGTTTCGGGCCGGGCGCGACTCGCTCCGTCGTGGGCAGGCCCTTTTCAATCCGCCCGAGCTCGGCGCCCAGCTCGGCCGCGTTCTGGTAACGCCTGGCTTTGTCCTTCTCGAGGCACTTGAGGATGACTCCGCCCAAGTCGTCGGGGATAGCGGGATTGAACTGCTTCGGGTTTTTCGGGGTCTCCCCCTTGTGCTTCATGGCGATGCTAAGGGCGGTTTCCCCCTCGAAGGGCACTTTTCCCGTGGCCATTTCATACAAAATGACGCCGAGCGAATAGATATCCGACCGCTGGTCGATGTCCTTGGCCTCGGCCTGCTCGGGCGACATATATTCGGGCGTGCCGATCATGACGCTCGGGCCCGTGATGCCTTTTCCCCGCACCGTCCGGGCGATCCCGAAATCCATGATCTTGGCGTTCCCGCCCTTGTCGATCATGATGTTCTGGGGCTTCAGGTCGCGGTGAACGACGCCCAAACGGTGGGCTTCTTCCAGGCCGTCACAGATCTGCCGGCCGACGCTCAAGACGGTGCCGATGCCGAGCGTGCCCGTCATCCGGATCATGCTCTTGAGGTCCTCGCCGTGGATGTATTCCATGGTGATGAAGCGGGTCCCGTCGGCCTCCCCCAGATCGAACATGCCGCAGACGTTCTTGTGCCTGACCTTACGGGCCAGCTTCAGCTCGTTCGAGAACCGTTCCGTCGTCTCCGGGTCGGCGGCAATATCCTGGCGGATCAGCTTGAGGGCCACCTTTTCCTTGATCTTGGTGTCGAAGACCTTGTAAACGAGGCCCATTCCGCCCTTGCCCAGCTCCTCGATGACTTGATAGCGGCCGGCGAAGCTCGCGCCCGTCGCCAGCTCCTTGACAGGCGCTTGAAAGGTCTCCGTGACCAAGGGACCGGGATCCTTGACAGACGGGAGCGGAGTGCCGCACTCCCCGCAGAATTTCTGCGTCCCGGGATTATCGGCGCGGCATTTCGGGCACGTGTTGGCCATGTCAGCCCCCTAGAACATGTTGAGCTTAAGTTACCAAAGAACCCGAGAGGCGTCAATCCTCAACGCGGGAGCGGCTTCAGAGCCTCTTCAGGGGCAAGATCGTGAGGCCCGACACCCCGTCACCGCCGCTTCCGGCCGTTAGCGCCTGGGCTTGCCGTAGACGTGGTCTCCGATACGGCGCATTCGGATGAGTTCGTCTTCGCTCATCGGGCCGGCGTCGAGGACGCCCAGGTTCTCGCGCATCTGCTCGACCGTCTTGGCGCCGGACATGCAGACATCGACTGCGCCGTGGGAAAGAACGAAGCGGTAGCAGTCGGCGGCTGTGGGCGGCTTCTCGCCCTGCGGCATTTTCTTGGGGTTGAGGAGCTTGCCCCAGCGGGTGGCGGTGAAGGCCACGGTCCCGGGCCGTTTTTCGCCGCCTAAAAAAGGAAAGATGTCTTTCTCCGC
>JBFYOD010000057.1:0-8351 GCA_041303965.1 Candidatus Aminicenantota bacterium | reverse complement strand
GTTGGCCTACAGCCATGGCAACATCTACGATTATACTGCGGCCATCTCGGCCATAAAAAAATACATCGCCGTCCATCCAGATGTCTCCAATTCCTATGACAGCGCTTGGGAGCTGAGCATGTGGGCGGGGCAATATGACGAGGCCATCCGCTACGCCGACGATGCCTTGAGGGTCAACCCCGCCTGGATGGAATTCGAGGCCATGGCCGGGCGGGCGCTCATCCTCAAGGGCCAGGGCGAGGCGGCCAGGGAAAGATTCCGCCGCCTGTCGCAGACGAGTCCGACTTGGGCGGCGCGGGCGGCTTTCCTTGTGGGCCTTACCTATGTTCGCGAGGGCAGATCCCGGGAAGCCGAAGCCGAGGTCCGCAGGGCTCTCGACATGCTCCAAAAAGCCGAGTCGATATTCAATGAGTTCCGCTGCCGGTTCGAACTGGGCCTGGCTCTGGCCATCCGGGGCGGCTCCGACGAAGCTCAGGCCCAATTCAGGGAAGCCGAGACCGTGTCGGGCCGGTATTACATTCATGATTTCAATCCGACCCCCCTCTACGGCCGCCTTCTCGCGGGAGTGGCGTTCATCAAAGAGGGCCGGATCGACAAGGCCGAGGCCGCGGCGGCCGAAATCAGCGCTTACATTAGCAAGAAGAAAATGGAATCCGTCTATCTCCATACGTATTATCTCCTCGAGGCGGAAATCGCCATGGCTCAAAACAGACCAAAGGAAGCCCTGGGGCTTCTCGACAAGACGGGCTATTCTGCGTGGGATTCCTCCCCGTTCTACTGGCGCACCAAGGCTGCGGCCGAAGAAGCCCTCGGTCTTTATGGGCCGGCCGGCGAGAGCCTCAAGAGATTCCTCGGACGGATCGAGACGGGGCCATATTTTACCGGCGATTCGATCTGGTACTACTATGAATTGTCCATGGTCGATTACAACCTCGGCCGCATCGCCGAGAAGGCGGGAAATACGGCCGCGGCCAAGGACCATTACCAAAAATTCCTGGAGGGGATGAGCGCTGCCGACCCCGGCCTGCCCGAAGTGGCGGACGCCCAAAAGCGCCTGGCCGCGCTCAAGTGATAGCAAGGGCGCCTAGAGAGGATATGCCTCGGTGAAGTGTCCCAATTGCCGGTTCGAAACCGCTTCCGACAGTCCTTTCTGCCCGCAGTGCGGGACGAGGATCGCTGTCTCTGACGACGGGGCGCTATTCGCCACCCGGTCCATGACCGCTACCTCGAACCACCATCAACCCGGACGTCTCGTCGGAAGCAGGTACAAGCTCCTGAATATCGTCGGCCAGGGGGGGATGGGCGTCGTTTTCAAGGCCGAGGACACGAAACTACGGCGGACGGTCGCGCTCAAGTTCCTGCCCGAAATGATAGCAGCCGACCCTGAGGCCAAAAAGCGATTCCTGCGAGAAGCCCAGGCAGCCGCCATCCTCGATCACCCCAATATCTGCACGGTTTACGAAGTCGACGAATCCGAGGGGGAGATGTTCCTGACCATGGCCTTCATCGAGGGCCGCAGCCTGAAGGAGCGGATCGCCGAAGGCCCCCTGCCCCTCATCGAAGTGCTCGGCATCGCCGTCCAAGCGGCCGAGGGCCTGGAGGCCGCGCATGAGAAAGGCGTCGTCCATCGGGACGTCAAGCCGGCCAACATCATGCTCAACCGCGAGGGGCAGGTCCGCATCATGGATTTCGGTCTGGCTTCGATCGAAGGCGGCCTCGACCTGACCCGCCCCCAGACGGTCCTGGGCACAGCGGCCTACATGTCGCCCGAGCAAGTTCGGTGCGAGAAGACCGACGGACGGACCGACGTCTGGTCGTTCGGCTGTACGCTCTTCGAGATGACGACCGGCAGGCGCCCATTCGAGGGAGAACACGCGCATGATGTCCGGGACGGGATACTGGACGGCGCTCCTCCAAATCCGTCCTCTCTCCGGGCCGAGGTACCGCCCGGATTGGAGGAGGTCATCCTCAAGTGTCTCCGGAAAAAGCCGGAGGAGCGCTTCCAGGATTTCGAGAGCGTTTTGTCGGCCCTACAAAGCGAAGGCGTCCGTGCGCCGAAGGATGGAGGCGCCGGCTCGCCTGATCGCGGGGCCCTCCCGTCCGTGGCCGTCCTTCCGTTCGCGGACATGAGCCCGGCCAAGGACCAGGATTATTTCGGCGAGGGATTGGCGGAAGAGATCATCCACGCTCTCGCCCGTCTTCAAGGGATCCGAGTCGTGGCCAGGACGTCGGCCTTCGCCCTTAAAGGCATGAAGCTCGACCTCCGCGAGATAGGAAAGATGCTCGACGTCCGGGCCGTCCTCGAGGGCAGTATCAGGAAGGCCGGGAACCGCCTCCGCGTCACGGCCCAGCTCATCGACGCGCAAAGCGGCCTCCACCTCTGGTCGGAGCGGTTCGACCGCGAGGAGCGCGACGTCTTCGACATCCAGGACGAGATCTCGCTGGCCATCGTGGAGCACATGAAGGTCACTCTGATGGCCGGGGAAAAGAACCGTCTGCGCAAGAAGCCCACCGCCGATACGGAGGCCTACAACCTCTACCTGAAGGGGCTTTACTTCGTCGCCCGGCCGAATCTCGAATCCACCCAGAAGGCCCTGGATCTCTTCCATGAAGCCCTCGACCGGGACCCGAACTTCGCCCTGGCTTATGCGGGCGTCGCCTTCACCTTCGCCAGCCGGGGGATCCTGAACCTGGCTGCACCGACGGAAATGTACCCGAAAGCCAAGGCGGCACTCGAGAAAGCGCTCGCCTTGGATCCGGACCTGGCCGAGGCCCATGCCGTCGCCGCTACGCTCGAATTCTGGTTCGAATGGAATTGGACAGCGGCCGAGAAAAGCTTCGGGCGGGTCCTGGCGCTCAACCCGGGGGACGCGATGTCGCTCGGACAGCATGCCTGGCTGCTGATGTCCCGGAGGCGGTTCGAGGAAGCCGCTGTGGAGATCAAGCGGGCGCTGGCGCTCGACCCGCTGATGCCCGTCTTCTATGCCTTTTCCATCGGCATTCATGTGGCCGGCCGCCGCTACGACGAAGCCCTGGCGGAGTTTTCAAGGCTCCTGCGGTTCGAACCGAATTTCGGCCTGGCCTATTTCCACGCCGGGACGGCGTACTATTTCAAGGGCCTGATAGATGAAGCCATGGAGAAATTCGAAAAGGGCCGTCAGCTTGTCATTGCTCCGGGTTGGTGCGAAACATTTCTTTTGATGTGCTATCTCAAAAAGGGAGACCGCAAAAAAGCCGAGGAGATCTTGGCGGAAATGCTCGAGGACCGGAAGCGGCTTCCCGTCTCCCCGGTGTGCATCGCCTGGGGCTGCGCCGCTCTCGGGGATTTCGACGGCACCTTCGATTGGCTGGAGACGGCGATCGAGGAGCGGGATACCCTGATGGCTTTTGTCCATATCTATGGCGAAATGATAGTCCCGGCCCTGACCCGCGACCCGCGTTTCGCGGCGCTCCTCGACCGGCTCAAGCTGCCGGCTTGACAAACGGCCGGTCCAAACCGATATTTTTTATATAGCGATCTCATCATCGGCCCAAGAAAGAAGGAGGGACTATGAAGAGATTATCCTCTCTGTCATTGCTTTTCGGATCGGTTCTGCTCCTGTCCTTCGCGGGTACGGCCGCCGCCCAAAGCAAGACCGTGATCATCCCCAAGGGGACGAAAGTCGAAAAGCTGGGGGCGGGCTACTTCAAGCTCATAACCCCCGACGGCACCGTTTTCAAGATCACGTCCTTTAAGAAAACGGGGAAGGGCCAGGGAACGCCGGGGGCCGTGGGCATCATCGGCGACTGCGGGATCCGCGACGAGAAGGGGAAGCTCGTCGCCACGGGAGCCAACGGCGTTCTGACGGGCGGCGCCGCGGCGATCATCGGCGACTCGGGAAAGGCGTTGAAGGATGTCCCGCCGGCCGACTACGTCAAGATCGACGACGAGGTGACCTGGCTTCCCGCCACTATCCAGTTCCCGTCGTTGCGCATATTCGACCGGATGGCCCTTATGAAGCTGTCGCCCCAGCCCGACCCACCCGGCAAGAGCTGAGCCGACAGGGGCGCATATCCTCCGGACCTCTTGCCCTTTGCTGTGGGGAACTGCCCGTTTCTATTGTTGCCGTTCGTATCGACCAGCAGGGCGGCCGGGGCGCCTTTGGTTTGTTGTTGGTTTGTTGTGCCTTGGCTGATGGGTCTGCTTGTTATTAGATGATTTGCCAAATTCTTCAGGATGGAAAACCGCCTTAAGTCCGCTTTTTTATGGCAATAAATCACCAGTAATAATTCCAGTCCGCTAATGAAGCATAGGCGGAATTTATGGCATAAAAATAGCCAATAAGGCCGAAAAAACGCCCCAAGAACATGGCATTTTATCCATTTTCAGAAAGATACGACAGCCAAGGCAGACAGAGGCAGACAGCGGCCTCGGAGGCCTACCGCCTAATACTGTTCGTTAATGGACAATGGACGGCTTGATTCCGAACGGTTTCAGCCTGAGCGCCTTAAGCCGTCGGGATGGCCAGGGGCAAGCGTTGGCATGTATTTCGCAACCATGGATGTCGATCAGCCCGGGAAGTCCCATCGAGCCCGGGGCCATGCGGTAAACGGAAGAAGAGGAAGGGCAAGGATGAACAACAGCTATCTGCGGGCCGCGGTCCGGCGTTTCACCCGGGAAAAAACAATATCGCTGGTCAAGATCATCGGCCTGGCCCTGGGACTGGCCGTCTTCATCGTCTGCTTCCAGGCATCATATCTGGGCTTTCATTATGACGAATTTCACGCCAACGCCGGCAGGCTGTACGGTGTCGTCCAGGTCCAGCCGACGGGCCGGGAGGGCGATAAGCACCTAGCCCTCACTCCCGGACCGCTGGCCTGGGCGATGAAAAATGAATTCCCGGAGATCGAGGACGGCGTTCGATTCGTGCCGGCCTCGCGGACGATCGTCAGATACAATGAGAAAAAATTCTATGAGGACGGCATCCTCTACGTCGATAGGAATTTTCTCTCGCTCTTCTCATTCGCCCTGGTATCGGGAAATCCCGAACAGGTCTTTTCCCGGCCGGACTCCATCGTCCTGACGGAAACGGCGGCCCGAAAATATTTCGGCGAAGCCGACCCGTTGGGCCAGCGCTTATCCGTCTCCGCGGAGCGGGACGTGGCCGTCACGGGAGTCGTCCGGGATGTCCCTTTCGACTCCAGCCTGAGGTTCGACTTTCTCCTGCCTCTCGAGGCCCTTTCGGCCGATCTCCTGCAGGACTGGAAGTCCAGCCCCTTCGCCTCCTTTATTCTCCTCCGCGAGGGCGCGCGGCCGGAGCGGCTGGAGGAAAAATTCCCGGCCTTCATCCAGGCTCATCTGAGCGGTTTCCCGGATCCCCCCCGACGGCTCTATCTCCTGCCCCTCACGGGCTTTTTTCACCGGCCCCGAACCGTCCTGTCCTATCTCAATTGGAATTCCCCCGCAGAACTGTACATCGCCCTGTTCGGCGGAATTCTCTTCCTGTCGATCGTCTGCATCAACTATGCCAGCCTCTCCATCGCCAGCGCCGTGAGCCGGGCCAGGGAAGTCGGGGTCCGCAAGGTCATGGGAGCTACCGGCGGCCAGCTCTTGGGGCAGTTCCTGGGGGAATCCGTGTTGATGGCCGTTGTCTCGCTCGCGCTGGCCCTCCCTATCTTCTCCATTCTCCAGCATTTTTACATTTCCCTCTTCGGCCTGCAGCCGACGGCGACCATAACCATCTGGAACAGCCCTTTTCTCATCCTGTCCATCGCCTGCGTCACACTGTTGACCGGGATCCTGACCGGGCTCTACCCGGCCCTCCTCTTCTCCCGTTTCCAGCCGGCCACGATCTTCCGGGAAAGCCGTCCGGCCGGAGGAAGAAGCGGCCGGGTCCGCAAAGTCCTGATGGTCGTCCAGTTCGGCCTGTCCATCTTTTTCATCCTTTTCTCGCTGACGGCCCAGGGCCAGTATAAATACTTGCTGAACAAGGATTTCGGGTTCGACAGGAAAAACGTCCTGGTCATTCCCACCAGCCAGGAAGTCCTGCCGCGGACCGATCCGTTGAAGGCGTCTCTGAAGAGCCTTTCGGGGGTCTCGAACGTGACCTCTGCCTCCTTCCTGCCCGTTAAAACGTCCAATGAGCGCTCGGTCGTCCCCGAGGGGCTGGGACGGGAGGAGGCGCTGGCGATGGACGTGCTTGATGTCGGCTATGATTTCACCGAGGCCCTCGGCATCCGGGTCACTCAGGGGAGGAGCTTTTCCAGGGACTACGCGGCTGGAACGGAACTGATCATCAACCAAACGGCCCTCAAACAGCTGGGCTGGACCCAGCCCCTGGGGAAAAGGCTCACATTAGGCGAGGAATCTGGGGCCGTGGTCGGGGTCGTCCGCGATTTTCAATTCCGCAACATGATCACTCAAACGCCGCCGACCGTCCTTGTCCTCAAGCCGGAACAGAGCGGCTATTTGTTCGTCCGGCTCGACCCGGCCCACACCGCCGCTTCTCTGCTGCCGTTGATCAAGGACAGATGGGATGCGCTCGCCCCGGGCATCCCCTTGGAATCGTTCCTGCTCGAACATTATTTCGCCGACGCCTATGCCGATATCAACAATGCCGGCCAGATGATGCGGGCGGTCGGAGTGGGGAGCATTCTTTTTTCTTGCCTGGGGATGCTCGGCCTCGTCTCTTTCGTCCTGAGTAAAAGGACGAAAGAGATCGGGATCCGCAAGACGATGGGCGCCTCGGCCGGGCTGATATTCAATAGGCTGATGAGGGAATTCGTACTGCTGGTCGTCCTGGCCAATCTCATCGCCCAGCCATTGGCCTACATCCTGCTCACGAAGTTCATGCAGACGGGATATGCTTTCAGCGCTGACATCAGCTTGGCGGGCTTCCTCCTGGTCGCCGCCCTATCCATCCTCGTCACGGGGCTGGTCATCTTCCACCAGGTTTCGAAAGCCGCCCGGCAAAATCCCGTCCGCTCCCTGAGATACGAGTAAGAGGAAGAAGGCCTTTTCGAACGGCACTCCGAAGAACGGGAGGTTTTCGGGTTGTTTTTGGATAGGGCGGTCGGTCGTGCTGAAGACTTTCTACAGCAGGGCCTTGACGGCCTGATACAGCTCCTTGCCGCGCAGATCGACATGCCGCAAGATCCCTTGGCGATCGATGAGCCAGCTGGAGGGAGTGGCGTTGATCGAGTAGAGTTTAGCGGTGGCGTCGTTCCAGCCCTGGAATGAACAAGCCATCTTCCACTCCGGAGATATCATCTTCAGATACTTCTGCAACAGGGCTTTATCCGTGTCCAGGCTGATCCCCACGATGACCAATCCTTTGCCGGCGAACTCATCGTGCAGTTTCTTCAGGTTGGGCATCTCTTTGCGGCAGGGAAGACAATTGACGTCCCAGAAATCGATCAGGACCACCTTGCCCCGCTGCCCGGATAATGAGAAGGAGGCTCCGTCCAGAAGCTCGAGGGAGAAATCCTTGGCCGGGAGATTGAGGCCGATCTTCTTCTCGACGGCCGCCATGACATCGATGAACCGGGGATTGCCCTTCAGCGCGGAATAGTCCTCGGCATCCAAGATATCGTGGCGGATAAAGCCCCGCTCATAGACCGCTTTCTCGATCCACGCCAAGGCGTTCTCCTGGTCTTTCAGCCCCATGTAGGCGACGGCGATCTTGAGGCAGTACCAGGGAGAATTGCGGGTTGATATTTTCTGGGCCAAGGCTTCGAGCTCGAGAGCGATTTCCAGGGCCTCCCGAAAAGCCCCGGTCTTCATGAGAAGGTAATGCTGGAAATCCAATGTTTCTTCCCGAAATTCGAGCTTCTCCGGGAACCGTTTTGAAATTTCGGCCAATTTACGCACATGGGTCAACGCGTCGGCGTACTTTGCCGCTTGGGAGGAGGCATTGGCCTGATCCCTTAGCGCGTCGATCCGGGCCTGTGTTTTTTCCCAATCGGCGACAGCCGATAGCGGGATAGATTCTTGGCCATCCTTTTTAGAGGGGGAGACATCGCTTTTAGAACAGCTCCAGAGCAAGAGCGGAAGGGCCGTACAAATCAGCGCGATCTTTCTCATTAATTTCCCTCCTATGTCATGTGCCGCTATTAAGCATCCATCTCAAACAGGGGCTAGAAACCGCCAGCACTCCCCCCCAAGTCTATTGCAAATATTATGCCAGGCTCACACCAGGAGCCTAATCAGGCCGTCGCCGGCGTCCTGACGCCGCCTTGTCCGGTTCAGAGACCGATATTGTCCGCTAACGGACAAATCGGGAGAAGTCGCGCCCGGCCCAGGAGCGCTCTGGCGCCGGTCTGCTCATAGCGTATCGAGGAGGACAAGATATCATGGGCGTGTCATTCGGACG
>JBFYOD010000056.1:0-2558 GCA_041303965.1 Candidatus Aminicenantota bacterium | reverse complement strand
CTGGCGCGGCCCTGGCCGTGATCAAGGACGGCAAGATCATCTACGAGCGCGGCTACGGCATGGCGCGGCTCGAGGACGGCATCGTCAATACCCCGGACAAGGTCTTCGACATCGGCTCGGTCTCGAAGCAATTCACGGCGACGTGCATAGCCATGCTCATCCGCGAGGGCAAGGTCGGCCTCAACGACGACATCCGCAAATACATCCCGGAGATGCCCGCCTACGAGAAGCCGGTAACGGTGAATCACCTCCTCCATCACACGAGCGGGCTCCGCGACTACAACGCCCTGCTCAGCCTGGCCGGCTTCAGGCCGGAGTCGGACTCCCCGACCGTTGAGGAATCGCTCGAGGTCATCCGCCGCCAGAAGAAACTGAACTACATGCCCGGCGAGGAGTATTCCTACACGAACACGGGCTTTTTTCTTTTGAGCCAGATCGTCGAACGTGTGAGCGGCAAGTCCCTCAATGCCTTCGCCCAGGAGCGCATCTTCAAGCCGTTGGGCATGACCAAGACGCTCTTCCAGGACGATCACACCCAGATCATCAAGGACCGGGCCACCGGCTACTCTCGGAGTAAAAAAGGCTTCTCGATCTCCATGAGCAACTGGGACGAGACCGGCGACGGCAACGTCTACACGACGGTCCGGGACCTCTACCTCTGGGACCAGGCCTTTTACACGAACGCGCTCGGGAAGGACCTCATGGACATGCTCCACACGCAGGGCGTCCTCAACTCGGGCAAGAAGATCGATTACGCCTTCGGCCTGGTCGTCAGCGAGTACAAAGGGCTCAAGGTCGTCGAACACGGCGGGGCGTGGGTCGGATTCCGGGCGGCGATCGCCCGCTTCCCCGAACAGAAATTCTCCGTCGTCATCCTGGCCAACCTCGATTCGATCAATCCGTCGTGGTTGGCGCTTAAAGTGGCCGACATCTACCTGGCCGACCTAATCAAGGCACCCGCCAAGGAAGAGGCCAAGAAGACACCGACGATCCCCGTGCCTAAAGCGGAGCCGGTCAAGGCGTTGAGCGCGGCGGAGCTTAAAGAGTACGCAGGGACCTACGTCAGTGAGGAGCTCCTCGACATCCGTTACGAGCTGTCCATCGTAAAAGACGCTCTGATGGTCGAGATGCGGACGATGGCGCCCGCGCCGCTCAAGATCATGGCCCCGGACAAGTTCACCCTGCCCGGATTCGGAATGAATATCGATTTCGTGCGGGGGGAAGGCGGCAAGGTCTCGGGTTTCACGGTCAGCGTCGGCCGCGCGGCCGGAATCGCGTTTGCAAAGAGGCCTTGACATCGCTGTCCAACATGATTATATTCCCGTTTAGTTAAACTATTCGGGAGGATGCTCCTCAATGTCCACTATTCCAAGGCTCTTGAAAATCAAGCTTCCGCCCAAGCAATCCGCTTTCCTCTGGGGTCCCAGGAAGACGGGGAAGACCACGTATTTGAAAGAAGCTTTTCCGGAGAGCTTATTCTATGATTTCTTGAAGACGGATATTGTCCTTGATTTCACCAAACGCCCTTCCCTCTTGAGAGAGCGAATTCTAGCCAAGGGGCCAGCGGCTCTTCGTGCTCCGGTCATTCTGGATGAGGTCCAAAAGGTGCCCGCGATCTTGGACGAAGTCCACGGACTGATCGAGAACCAAGGGCTCCGCTTCATCCTTTGCGGCTCGAGTGCCAGGAAACTCAAGAGGGGAAAGGCAAATCTCCTCGGCGGCAGGGCTTGGCGCTTTGAGATGTTTCCCCTGGTTTCCAGGGAGCTTAAGGACCTCGATCTGCTCAGGGCCCTGAACCGGGGGCTGATCCCCAGCCATTATTTCCAGGAGAACTATCAAAAATCTCTGGCCGGCTACATCCAGGATTACCTGAAAGAAGAGGTCTTCGCCGAGGGCTTGGCCAGGAACATCCCCGGTTTTGCCCGGTTCTTCGACGCCATGGGCTATTCCCACGGCGAATTGCTCAATTTCTCGAACATCGGCCGCGATGCTGGCATCGACGCTAAGACCGTTAGGGAATACTTCCAGATCCTCGAGGATACGCTTTTGGGTCGAATGGTCGAGCCCTTCAAGAAAAGGCCGTCGCGCCAGATCCTGACCAAGGCGGCTAAATTCTATCTCTTCGATGTCGGCGTCGCCGGGGCCATCACCAAGCGCCGCATCACGGAGGAGCGAGGGGAAGCCTTCGGCCGGGCGTTCGAACATTTCATTCTCATGGAGCTCGCGGCCCACGCGTCATACCGGGAACTCCATTATGCGATCCGATATTGGCGAACGAAAGCCGGTCAAGAGGTCGATTTCATCCTGGGCGACGGAGAGATCGCTCTCGAGATAAAAGGAACCAGCCGCGTCGATCAGCGGGAGCTCAGGTCGCTCGCCGTGTTCGCGGAGGAGTATTCGCCGAAAGCGGCGATCGTCGTTTCCAACGAAAGGGAGGAGCGCCGAGTGGGCAATATCCGGGTGATGCCCTGGCGCTTGTTCCTGACTGAACTCTGGGAAGGCGGTATCATCCGCTAGATCCAGAAGGGGTGAAAACAAACATTTTACCGGAAAAAGGG
>JBFYOD010000055.1:0-14595 GCA_041303965.1 Candidatus Aminicenantota bacterium | reverse complement strand
TGGGTTTGAGGCCGGCCGAGTTCTGGGCGACGGGGGGCGGGGCGAAAAGCCGACTCTGGCTCCAGATGGTGGCCGATGTATTCGCGACCCCGGTCGTAACGCTCCGGGAAACGGTGGCCGCGGCCTACGGCGCCGCCCTGCAGTCGGCATGGAACTGGCGCCGGGCTAAGGGCTAAAGGACGGGCATCGCCGAGATCGCCGCGAGATGGGTCGCCAAGGATAAGCTGGCCGCCCGCCCCGATCCTAAAAACGCCGCTCTCTACGCCGGACTCCAGGACCGTTTCAACGCGCTCTGGAAACGCCTGATCCCGGAGTTCAAGGCGCGGCGAGTGGAACTCTAGGTCCAGCCGAGGGAGTTGGCGGTTTCGTACATGGCCACGACGTTCTCGGGCGGCGTGATGGCCTGGACGTTGTGGCAAGTCGCCAGGATGTAGCCGCCGCCGGCTCCGAGAATACGGAGATTGTCCTCAACCTCCCGCCGGACCTCGTCGACCGTCCCGAACGGAAGCGTGTACTGGTTGTCCATGCCGCCGTGGAGGACGATCTTCCCGCCGAAGTCGCGCTTGAGCCGCTCCCGCTCCATGCCCGGACAGCGCCATTGAAGAGGGTTGAGCAGGTCGATGCCAAGGTCGATCATCTCGGGGATGATGCGCCAGCAGCTGCCGTCGTTGTGGTGGAAGGCGTAAGCGCCGGCCTCGTGGGCCAGGTCGATCATGCGCTTCATCCCCGGCAGGAGGAATTCGCGGATGTGGCGGACCGAGAGCATTAGGTCCGTCTGGCCGCCCATGTCCTCGGCGATGTAAGAGATCATGACCTTGCCCGGGATCGCCTTATAGATCCGGGCCGACGTCTCGTACGCCAGATCGAAGAGCTTGCCGAGGCAGTAATGGGCGATCTCGGGATTCTCGACGAGATCGACGAAAGCCTGCTCTTGGCCGCGGAGCTCCTTGTAGATGAGAAAGGGCTCCGAACCGCCGCCGCGGATGGGATGAGTCTCGTTCTTCCGGATCTGGGCCGCGATACCGCTGAAGTCCCACCAGTCGGCCGTCGGCCAGACGTAATTCTTCTCGATCTCGGCGACCGACCCGAAGCCGGCCAGCGGGTAGTGGACGCATTCCTTGTAACTTCCGGTCCCGTAGTCGACGCTCCTGAACCGGCGGCCGAACTCGTCCGTCATACGGGCGAGCTTGGGGCCGGCGTAGCGCGGCTGGACCCGGACCTCGTAATCGACATGGAGCTTGTCCAGCATCTGGCGCCGGGTGCGGCAGCCGAGATGCCGCATGATCTTCTTCGTGGCTTCGTCGGTCCCCCAGTAGTCGGTCGGGACGCGGTCGGGCTTCTGCCGCAAGAAGACGGCTTGCCACCGTTCGCGCGAGGTCATGGTCTCGTGTCTCAATGCTTGTGCAGGTCCTTGTGCATGATCTTCCGGATCTCGTGGAGGCGGTCGTGGGCCGGAAGGTCGGTCAGCTTCTTGTTCATGAACTCGTCGTTCTCGGCCTGGAGCATCCGGGCGATGTAATCGACGACGCTCGGCGGGAAGACGCCGTCGCGTTCGTAGAGGACCCTCTTCTGGAGGAGGACCCGGCTCGATTCGACACAGCTCGCCGGCAGGACCGGCAGCCGCTTGAGAAGCTCCTTGTCGGAGAAGATGTTGCCCTTGACGTAGAGGTTCTCGGCGAGCTCGAGAGGGCCGTAGTCCTTGAAGAGGGACAGGTCGCCCTTGAAAGCCCAGTTGGCGGCCATGACGATCCCGGCCAGCATCAGGTGGATGATGGCGCTGCCGTCCGGGCTGCGGATCTCCACGGTCTGGCGTCCGCCGCGCTCGTCCTTGAAATCGTCGGTCTCCGCGGGGTTGACCGTCCGGGCCAGGCCGGAGACACTGCCCCAGCCGAGGGGGACGCGGATGAGGGCGCTGCGGTTGAGGTCGCTCCAGCAGATGCGGGTCGGCGCCTCCTGGTTCGGGACCAGGCGGAGGTAGGCGGAGGAGACCGTATTGCCGAAAGCCGTCAGGGATTCGGCGTATTCGCAGAGGCCCCCGATGAGCTTGCGGGCCTCGGTCGAGAGCTTGCCGTCCTCGCTCCGCATGACGCTCTTCCCGGCCCGGGTGAGCTCGAGGTGGAAGTGCAGGCCGTTGCCGGCCACCCCCTCCTCGATCTTGGGGGTGAACGTAGCGATCGCGCCGTGGCGGAAGGCGGTGTTGCGGATGATCCAGCGGCCAAGGACGAGATCGTCGGCCATCTCTTCGACGGGACGCGGCAGGAACTCGACCTCGAGCTGTTCGGCCAGGCGGCCCTCGATCTCCGCGACGTCGCTGCGGACGCTTTCGACGATGCCGTTCTCGCTGTGGGCGTACTTGACGGCGCCGGTCACGCGGGCGATGTGCCGGACCATCTCGTGCAGGATGGGTCCGCTCTTGATGAATGGGGCCGAGCCGTGATAGCCCCGCTGGAGCTCGGCCGGGAAGGGCCGGTCGGCCGGCGCGGTCAACAGGAAGAACTCGAGCTCGCCCAGGGCGTTGATCTCGAGGCCGGTCGTCTTGCGGAATAACGCCGCGGCCCGGGCCAGGATGTTGTCCGGAGTGAAAGGCGCCGGCGTCCCGTCCGCGGTCAGGTAGCGGCAGATGAAGTCCAGGCTGCCCTCGTCGAAGGGGTTGAAGAAGGCCGTCCGGTACTGGGGCACGATGTAGAGATCGGAAAGGGCCATGTCCACCATGCCCTTGAAGAGAGACGACCCATCGACGCGTTCCCCTTCGGCCAGGACCGTTTCGAGCTGTAGACGGTCCGTGACCGGGATGGTAAGCTCTTTGAGCTTACCGTCGATGGCGATGTAGTGGAACGTGACGCGTTCGATCTGTTTCGTCTCGACGACCTTGAGGAGGTCGGCCCGGGTGAACCCGGAGGCGGGTTTATCGAGCATGAGGGACAGGGGGTTGGCCAGGGCGTAAGGAAGGATCTTGGTCGCCATTGTATCTCTCTCCTTATCCGTCGAATTCCCCCGGGAGGGGAAAGATATCCATTTTACGGGAACCCGCCCCCCGAAGCAATTAATAGAGCAAGTAGGGCTTGCGCAGGTCGGCGAATGCCTCGAGGCCCGGCCGGATGTTCTCCAGGATGGCCGGGACGCCGGTCCCCGCCTCGAGCGCCGCGCGCACGGAAGCCGTTCCCATGACCTGATCGAAGTAATCCGCGTGGAACTCGAATTTCCCCGGATAGGCGTCCCGGACCGTCTTGATGATGTGGAGGGCCGCGGCGAACGGCCGGAAGGCGTCCCGGTCGGTCACGTGGACCTGACAGCCGCCGCAGAGCTGGCCCTGGAATTTGGAGAAGGACGGGGTGAACCAGGCTTCCCGGAAACGGACGCCCGGGAGCCCCAGGTCGTTGAGCGTCTTGGCCAGGTCGTAGCCGTCGATCCAGGGAGCGCCGAATTGCTCGAACGGTTTCGTCGTTCCGCGCCCCTCCGACAGGTTTGTCCCCTCGATGGCCACCAGACCCGGGTAGACGGTCGCCGTGTCGAGCGTGGGCATGTTGGGCGAGGGGATGACCCAGGGAAGCCCCGTATCATCGAACCACATCTCCCGCCGCCACCCTTCCATCGGGATGACCGTGAGCCGGGCCTTGCGGGCCAGGAACTTGTCGTTGAACAGCCGGGCCAGCTCCCCTATCGTCATGCCATGCCGCTCGGGGATGGAGAAGAGCCCGATGAACGAACTGAACTCGGGGTATTCCAGGATGGGCCCTTCCATGTCCGCGCCATTGATAGGGTTCGGCCTGTCGAGGACGATGAACTCGATCCCGTTCTCGGCCGCGGCCTGCATGGCGTAGGCCATGGTCGCGACGTAGGTATAGACGCGCGTCCCGACGTCCTGGATGTCGAACATCATGACGTCGATCCCCTCGACCATGGCCGCTTCAGGGACCTTGCCCTTCTCCTTGGTGTCGAAAGAACGCATGAACTCGTCGATGTTCTTGAGCATCCCGGCCTCGGGTTTCATCGATTGGCCGTAGAGACTGAAGACCGGAAGGTTATATTCCGGAATATTGTATTTCCGGTCGATGTAGAAGGGAACGTACTGACCGGCCTGCGCGTCCCCCCGGACGCCGTGCTCGGGCCCGTAGAGCGCGACGAGTTTGACTTCCTGATGCTCCAGGAGAAGGTCGATCGTCGACCGGAGGAGGCTGTCCGTACCTGTGGGATTGGTGATGAGTCCCACCCGTTTTCCCTTGACAAGGTCGAGGTGTTTCTCGAGGAATACCTCGACCCCCGGCTTGACCTTGGCCCCGGCGGCGGCCTGGGGCTGGGGGGACCGGCCGGGCCCGCTGCAGCCGACGAGGACGAGACAGATCGCCAGCCCGACGGCCGTCGGGACAACCCTGCGATGCGCGGCCTTATTTTCTGGGCAGTTGCGACTTCTTCCGCACATGGTCTCGTGTCCTTTCTCCCCGGGTTAGGTCACCCGTTCAGGATAACAGGAGGCGCGCCGGCGAGTCAACCGCGAGCCTGGGCCAGGAGTGTCAAACAGGTTGATTCCCAATGGGAAATCAGCTATAAAGGATACGGATCGTATGGCTATGTCCTACAGCAAAAAGGGCCTATTCGGGCAACGTCTTCTTTTCCTGTTCCTGTCGGTCGTCCTCCTCTTCCGGTTCTCCCAAGCCGACGATATCCCCTTTGTCTGGACGGGCATCGATCGCGTCGTGGCCGTCGCCGACCTACACGGCGATTACGACCAATTCGTCTTCATCCTCACTCAGCCGGCAGTCGGCGTCCTCGACGAGGAACTCCACTGGATCGGGGGAAAGACGCATCTCGTCCAGCTCGGCGATGTCATGGACCGGGGTCCCGACGCCAAGCACATTTTCGACCTCCTCATCCAACTCGAGAAAGAAGCCGCGGCCGTGGGGGGGATGGTCCACGTGCTCATCGGGAACCACGAGGAGATGAACATCACCGGGATCTCCCTCGATTACCCGAAATACGTCGGGGTCGAACAGTTCGTCGACTTCCTCCCCGATCCCTACCGCAAGGACAAAGAAGCCCGGTACCTCAAAACCCTCTCTCCGGAGGAGCGGAAAATGGCCGAAGAAGGCGGTCTCGACGTCGCCACCGACGAAAACCTCGCTTCTTTCTGGCAGAAGATCCTCGACCGCAAGGACCCCGAAGCCCGGAAGGCCTATGTCCAAGGGTTCAACGACGCCTATGGCGGCTGGCTCCTTCAGAAGAACGTCATCATCAAGATCGACGACATCATCTACGTGCACGGCGGGATGAGCGAGGCTTTTTCCAAATGGCCGCTCCGCGAGATCAACACCGTCATGCGCACGGAGCTCGGGCTTTTCCAGGGAAGGATGAGGAACCCCCAGCAATACCGGCGTCCTTTCAAGCCCAAGCTCGTCTACAATCCCGACAGCCCCATCTGGTACCGGGGCCAGGCGGTAGACAAGAAGTCGGCCCAAGCCGAGGTCGACCGGATCCTGACCAACCTCGGCGCGCGGGCGATGGTCATCGGGCATAACTACTTCGCTTTCTCCGGCGGTTCCCCCATCGTCGGAAGGGACCAAGTGGCCCGCTTCGATGAAAAGGTCTGGATGATGGACTCCGGCATCTCCGGAAGCTACGGGGGCGTGCCTTCGGCGCTAATCTATGACCGGGGCGAATTCAAGGTCTGGGGGGAGACCGAGGAGGTGGCCGCCCGCACGGCCATCAAGCTCCCTCCTCCCAAAGCACTCTCGAATAAGGAAATGGTGGAATTCCTCAGGACGGCGACCGTCGTCGGCCGGGGGCCCGGGCCGGGCGGACGGACCGACGCCTGGCGGCTCACAATGGAAGGCGGCGGAACGGTCCGCACGGCCCTTTTCAAGTACATCGATCGGCGCCGTCCCGACCCGCTGGCCGACAGTTACAAGTACGATCTGGCGGCCTACGCCTTGGACAAGTATCTCATCATCGGCTATGTCCCGCCGATCGTGGAGTATCAGGTCGATCGGACCCCGGGAGCCCTGCAGGCCTTCGTCGCGAATTCTATATCGGAGGCGGACCGGAAAGCGCGTCGTCTCGCTCCCCAGGACCCGGAAGCTTTCGAAAAGTCCATGACCGACCTCAAGATCTTCCAGAACCTCGTTTACGACGATTGTCAGAACGAAAAGGACACCCTGGTCGGCCGTGACGACGGAAAAGTCCTCAGAGTCGACTTTTCAGAGGCCTTCGCCCCGAAAAAGGACCTGGCCCCGCATTGCGACATCCGCAAGTGTTCGCGGCTCCTCTATAAAAAGCTCAACAGCTGGGACGACAAGACCGTCGCCGGCCTCATGGCCCCCTACCTCAACGAGGAGGAGATCAGGGCCCTCAACGTGCGCCGGGAGCTCATCGTCCGGTACATCCAGAAGCTGATCGAGGTCGCCGGGGAAGCGAACGTCCTGTTCGATTAGCGCGGAAAGGAGCTGAGAGATGCCCGACCCGTCACCCGCGGGGGCCCCGCCGCGAAGTGAGATCCGCTACCACCTCGGCTACCGTTTCCTCAGGCTTTTCGCAGACATCCGGCAGGGGGAGGCCGGCAAGGCGCTCCTGCTGGCCCTGAACGTCTTTCTCCTGCTCCTGGCCTATTACATCCTCAAGCCGCTGCGCGAAGCGCTCCTTCTCGTGGACAAGGACGCGGCCGTGATCAAGAGTTGCCTGAGCGGGGCCCAGGCCGTCCTTTTCATCTTCGTCATCAAGGCCTTCAGCCGTCTGGCCTCCAAAGTCCCACGGCACGTTCTCATCACCTGGACGACGTCGTTCTTCATCTCCAACCTCGTCATCTTTTTTTTCCTCAACCTGGGCGGTATGGCCGTCAAACCGATGGGGATCATGTTTTTCATCTGGATCGGTATCTTCAACTATTTCGTCATCGCCCAGTTCTGGGGTTTCGCCAACGACCTCTATTCCGACGAGGTCGGAAAGAGGACCTTTCCGCTCGTCGCCCTCGGCGCGACACTCGGCGGCGTCGTCGGGACCCTGCCCATCATGAAGCAGTTGCGGGACCTCCTGGGCGGCCGTTGGGAATACAAGCTCATGCTCATCGCCGGGGCCATCCTCCTCCTCTGTATCGGCCTGGCCAGGCGCATCCATCGCCGGGAGGTCCGGATAACCCGGGCCGATCAGGAAAAGGGTCTGGCCGGGGCCGCGGAGAAAGCCAAGGTCCAGGAGCAGCCCCTGAAGGCCGGCGGCGGCTTCCGGCTCATCTTCAAGAGCCGCTATCTGCTCCTCATCGCCCTCATGATCGGCCTCTACAATTTCGTCAACGCCACCGGCGAATTCATCATGTCTCAGGTTACGATCAACCAGTCGATCGCCCACCCGGCTCCGACGCCGGCGGCGGCCGGGCCGCAACAGTCCGCAGTGCTGTCACGTGGACAATCGGCTGAAGCCGCTCCGCCTGCCGCATCGCAGGCCGCAGCGATGAAAACGGATCCCAAAGGCATCCACAACGCTTTCATGAATTACCAGTTCTTGGGGAACCTGATCGCCCTCGTTTTTCAGCTCTTCCTCGTCTCGCGGATCTTCAAGTGGGTCGGCATCGGCGGAGCCCTGCTCTTCCTGCCGCTCATCGCCCTGGGAGGATACGCCCTGATCTCCTTCGGAGCGGTCATCGTCCTCATCCGCTGGGTCAAGGCTTTCGAGAACGGGACGGACTATTCGCTCCAGAACACGACCAAGGCTGCCCTGTTCCTGGTCACCAAGAGAGAGGAAAAGTACAAGGCCAAGGCGGCCATCGACACGTTCTTCGTCCGGGGCGGCGACACGCTCTCGGCCCTGGCCGTCCTCGTCGGGACCCAGCTTTTGGGCGTCCGGATCGAGCGGTTCGCTCTCCTCAATGTCGTCGTCATCATCGTCCTGCTCGTCATCTGCCTCAGGCTCATCAAGTCGCACAAGACGCGGAAGGCCGCCGCCGATGCCGCATCAGCCGCGGCTTGATTGTGTTAGCCGGAGAGACTACGATCCGGTCAGAAGTCATGCCGGCGGGGAGATGGCCATGAAACGCATGTTCGTCCTCGTTTCCTTGGCCTTCTTGCTGTCGTCGAAGCCGCAGATCGCCCTCTCCCAATTCACGCCCGAGCAGATCGCCCAGCGTGAAGCTCAAGAGGAATTCCTGCTGACGGCTGACATTGTCCGGAGTGAGCTCATCGACGAAGGCGTGACCAAGCCCTTCAAGCTCTATCTCAGGAAGGGCGACGTCGAGGCCACGGCCGCCTGGAAGAACCCGAGCGGCGTAGAGCGCGGCTTCCTCGAGGGCTGGCAGTACGAGATCGCGGCCTACCGGCTCGACAAGCTCATCGGACTGAACATGATCCCACCGGCCGTCGAGCGCGAGTTCCAGGGCAAGCCGGGCGCGCTCGTTTACTGGGCCGAGAACAAGTACAGCCTGCTCAAGGTCCTCGAACAGGGTATCCGCATCCCGGACGAGGCCGCCGAGCGGACCAACAAGGCGACATGGCTGACCCGGGCCTGGGACAGCCTCATCGCCAACGAGGACCGGACCCAGCAGAACATCCTCTACACCGAGGACTGGCGGACTATCCTCATCGACCACTCGCGGGCGTTCCGTTCGGACGGGGAATTCGCCAAGCGGCTGATGTTCGGCCGGAACGGGATCAAGGTCTCACGGCAGGGCACGCCGTTTCTCTTCCGCCGGCTCCCCCGCTGGTTCCTCGAAAAGATCAAGACGCTGACATTCGAAAATATCAAGGCAGCCGCCGGGGCGACGCTCAAGAGCAAGGAGATCAAGGCCATCCTCGCCCGGAAGGACCTCCTCCTCAAGGAGGTCGCGCTGATGGTCCGGGAGCAGGGTGAAACCGCCGTTCTCTATTGAGCCCGGCGAGATCGATCCCGCCGGCTGTCCCGTAGACCGGATGAATATATGGAGGGCGTCATGACAAAGAAAGGCGTTCTTTTAAGCTCGGTCGTGATCATCGTCCCGCTCGCCGGACTGCTTCTGGCCTGCCTCGACAAGGACGGGCCCGCGGGCAAGGGACCCACCGATCCCCCCTCCGGGACCTCCGCCCCCCAGTTCTTGCCCGACGACCTGGCCCAGCGCGAAAAATGGGAGGACTTCCTCACGACCGCGGAGGTCGTGGGCAGCAAGCAGCTGACCGGGCCCGAAGCCGTCACTTCGCCCTGGGTCCTGACCCTCAAGAAGGGGGACGTGACGCACCGGGGCCTCTGGAAGAACGCCCAGGGCCGCCAGGGAGGATTCTGGGAGGGCTGGAACTACGAGATCGCCGCCTACCGCCTCGATAAGCACCTCGGGCTGGGCATGGTCCCGCCCACGGTCGAGCGACGTTTCCGCGAGGAAAAGGGCTCCTGCCAGCTCTGGGTCGACGACTGCATGTCGCTCCGCGACAGGGAGGAGAAGAAGATCAAGATGCCGCCTATCAAGGTCTTTCCTTGGAACCGGGCGACCTATCTCCAGAGGCTCTGGGACAACCTGATCGCCAACGAGGATCGCCACACGAACCAGATCCTGATCACGCCCGACTGGCGCATGATCCTCATCGACCATTCCCGCTCGTTCCGGACCTCCTCAAAATTCACCAAAAGCCTCATCTACACGGCCAGGCACCGGGAAGGGCCCAAGCTCATGAGCGAGCTGCCTCGGGCCATCGTCGACAAGGTCACGGCGCTCGATTTCGCCGCGATCAGGTCCGTCGTCGGCGATTATCTCTCCGACGAAGAGATCAACGCCGTCCTCGCCCGCCGGGACCTCATCCTGACGGAGATCGCCAAGCTCATCAAGGTCAACGGGGAGGACAAGGTCCTTTACTGATCAGATCTTCTTCGAAACGGTCAGGATGTTCTCGCCGCCGTCACGCCTGTAGCTCAAGCCGTCCATCATCGTCCGGAAAAAAAAGACGCCGAGCCCGCCCCGCTTGCCGCGGCGGAGCCTGGCCATCACATCGGGATTGGGCTTCTTGACCGGGTCGAAGGGGACGCCCCGGTCCCGGATCTCCATGAACAGGGTCCCGGCGTCCCGCCAGATCCGTATGGCGAGGTCGCCTGCCCGGCCCTCGGGATAGGCGTAAAGGGCGATGTTGACGCAGATCTCGTGGAGCGCGAGCTCGATCTTCAGCTCTTCCTCCTCCTTGAGGCCCAATCCGCCGAGGTAATCGCGGAGGAAGCGCCGGACGCGGTCGACCTCGATGAGGGCGGCCGGCACGACGATCTCTTTCGCGCCGGTTTCGGTCAAAAGACTCTCCTGGCTCCGACCCTCACGGATTCCGCTTGATGACGACGAGGGTCATGTCGTCGCCGGCCTCTGTGCAACCGGTGAAAGAGAAGACATCCTCGAAGATCTTCTCCAGGATCACCCGGGCCTGGAGGGACCCGGAACCCTTGAGGAGGTCGATCAGCCGCTCGTAGCCGAACTCCTCCTTCTTGTCCTTCCGGCTCTCGACGATGCCGTCGGTGTAGAGGCAGAGGATGTCGCCGGGTCCGAGGGAGAGGGTTCTCTCCTCGTAGGTCTGGTCCGGGAACATCCCCAGGCAGATACCCGTGCTTTCGAGGACGCGCGGCGGCCCCTTCGGCCCGACGATGACGGGGGGGTTGTGGCCGGCGTTGACGTAGGCCAGCTCATCCTTGCGCCGGTCGACGACCGCCAGGAAGAAGGAGATGAAGCAGTGGCTGTCCGAGCTGGTGTAGACGAAATCGTTGAGGCCCGCGGTGAGCTCGCTCAAGTTATAGGTCGTGGGGAACTTCTCGTGGAGGGCCCCCCGCAGCGAGGCCATGAGCAGGGCGGCGCTGACACCCACGCCGGCGACGTCGGCGATGACGACGCCCATCCGGTCCTTGTCGATGGGGATGAAATCGTAGTAGTCCCCCCCGACGTGGTAGCAGGCCCTGGTGCCTCCGCAGATGTCGTAGGGCGCGAAGGCGGGCTCCTCCCGCGGCAGGAAATTCTTCTGGATCTGGACGGCCAGGGCCAGCTCCCGCTCCATCTGGATCATCTTCAGGGATTCTTCGTAGAGCCGGGCGTTCTCGATCTTGATCGCGGCCAGGTTGGCGAGAAGTGTCAAGAGCCGCAGGTCGTCCTCCGCGAACTGTTCGAGGAGGGAGGCCCGGTCGCAGTAGATGAGCCCGATGATATCCTGGTTGTTCCAGAGCGGCACGCACATGGCCGAGTGGATCTGGGCCTGGACGACGCTGGCCTGGGCCCTCAGCTGCTCGTCGGACTGGATGTCCGAGATGAGGATGGCCGAATTCCGGTCGAGGGCCGTTTTGATGATCGTCTGGCTGACGAAGATGCTCTGCGTCCGCAGGGCCCCGTTCATGATCTTGATGACCTTGGGCTCGAGGACCTGCGTCGCTTCGTCCTTCAGCATGAGGACGCCCCGGTCCATCGGGAGGTGCTGGGTCAGGACGTCCATGATGTGTTCGAGGAGCTTGTCGAGCGGCATGTGGTAGATCAGGGCCTGGCTGACCTCGCCGATGACGGCAATGATCTTCTGGTCCTGCTGGAGGCGGTCCAGGTCGAGCCCGCCGCCCGGGGTCTTCAGGGCGCCGGACGAGGGCGGCTTCTTGAGGATGTCCTTGACCTGGATGATCGTGTTCGAGCTGTGGGTGAAGGTCGTCCCCTCGACCATCTCGATATTGGTCTGGAGGTCCCTGTCGAAATAGAACCGGGTCGAGCCGACCAGGATCTCGTCCCCCCGGGTAAGGTCGAGCTCGCCGTTGACCCGGCGCCCGTTGACGAACGTCCCGTTCTTGCTGCCTTGGTCGAGGAGGGTGTAGCCCCTCTCCGTCGGGGCGATGACGGCGTGGCAGCCCGAGCTGAACTGGTCGGACAGGACGATGTCGTTCGTAGCCGCCCGGCCGATGCTCACCCGCTTCGCGCCGAGCTCGAACGTGGAAGGGTCCCCCGTTTTCGGATAGATGAAAAGCTGGACCATGCGCGTCCCTTCGGTATCATTGTAGAGGAGCCGCCGGCTCATTTCAACCTCATGGCCTTCTTCATGCGCAGGATCCTTTCCTCAAGGGGAAGGGCCTCGATGAGCGGGAAGAGAAGCGCCTTGAGCTCGCGGTCGAGGAGGTCGTCCAGGAGCGAAAGGGAATAATCGTTGGACTTCCGGGTCCCGTGCAAGATGTTCTGGCTGGCCTTGACGATGTCCTCGGGAGGATACGTAAGGGTCAACAAGTCGAAGATCCTCCTGACGTAAAGGTCCAAGGCCACCTTGGCTTCGGCGGCCGGGCCGGCGGCCTCCCCGCCCACAGCAAGGCTTGACGCATTCAGGCAAATGCCGTAGCTTTTCTCGATCAGGAAGAGTATCTCCGGCCGGACCAGCTTTTGCCGGAAACGGACCTCGGGCCGGCTGGACCGGATCTTGAAGAGGGCGTCGGTGAGCTCCTGCTCCATGTCTTCGTGGCGGCGGCCCAGCTCGTCGAGAAGGATGTCGGCGCTCTTTTGCGTGCCGATCCGGGCCAGGATCTCGGGGATGGCCCGGCGGATGGCCAGGGGCTCGCCCTCATCTTCGAGGGCGGGCTTCAATCGATCCTCTATGCCGGAGCCGTAGGCGGCCAGGGTGGTTTGGGCCTCCTGGGATGTCATGGGGTTTCCCAGCTGCCGCAGGATGAGAGGGACGTGTTCGGCGCGCCGGTGGACGGCGGCGCTGCGGAGGGCGTAGGTGACGACGTCGGAGGACGGGTCCTGCAGAAGGCGTTCCAAGGATTGGAGAGTCGAGGGATTCGGGGCCATCCTGCTGATACTGTTGGCCGCTTCGATCCGGTCCACTTCGGAAGCGGAGCCTACGATCTCGCCGAGACGCTTGCCCATGATCTCCTGATAGGACGGAAGCAGGAAGATCAAGTCGATCTCGGACTGGAACTCCGCGTCGGCGATGGCCTCTTCCAGGCCCGGGAAGAAGACCCCGCCGCTGACGTCGAGCAGGGCGTCCATGGACCGGGCCTTGAGCTCGTCCCGCTTGATGCCGAGGAGCTCCTTGAGCTCGGGGGCCAGGTTGTTCCCGCGGACGAGGTTGAAGACGTTCATGTAGTAGAGTGTCGTACTCCTCTCGCGGCTCTGGATGGTGTCAAAGATCTTGAGGGTCAGATCCACGTCGACGTGCTGTTGGACGGCCTTGCCGGGATCGATGATGAGCCTGCGGATATCTTTTTTCAGGACGGCCGGGTATTCCGCGTAGACGGCCCTGGTCAGGACGATCCAAAGGACAAGGAATACGATGACAAGGATGCCGATCTCCCGGACCTTGGCGACGTCGCCTTTGTAATCGAAATCCGAAAGCCGAAAAAGGACCCAGTAAAGCCCGGCGCCGAGGCCCGTGGCGAACTTGTTGACGAACATGTCGATGAAGATCTTCGCCTTGTACTTGATGGCCGCGGGGACGGGGATGTAAAGGAGCTCCCGGACCGACTGGCTGATCGTGTTGTCGAAGAGCTTGTCGCCGCCCCGGACGATGAGGGCCCAAGCCAGAAGCCCTCCGAGGGGGACCAGGAAAACACTCAGGGACCCGGCCAGGAGAAGGGCCGGAGCGAGGAGAAGGGCCCAGCGGATGCCGAAGGACCTCAGGATCCGGCCGGTCGTGGCCAGATGGAAAACCGTCGAGAGAACGAGGATGCTCAGAAAGAACAAGGACACGAAAAACGTCCGGTCGTTGGTGTCGGGAAAAATGCTCTTGACCACGGACTTGAATTGAAAGCTGATGAGGGAGCCCGCGACCATGGCCGACGCCAGCGTCGCGGCCAGCAGGAGGAGGTAGCGGCTCCGCTTGACGGCCAGGAAACTCTCCCAGTAGCCGACCCGGGCTCCGGCATGGACCTGGTCAGCTTCGGTCCCGGCGGTCTCTCTGAGCTGTTTTTGTTCGGCGTAGACAAGGTTGACCATCATCAGCTCGAAGAGGAGGATGACGGGACAGACGAGGAGCAGGTTCCCGGCGCTGATGAGCTTGGCGAAAACCATGAGCGCGGCCAGGGACGATCCGGCGATCCCGCCGAAGAGCCCGCCCGTGACGAAGAGCCCGACGAGCCTCTTGCCCTGGTAGGGGTCGAAAACGTCGTTGACGGCGAGCCAGAACTGGGTGACGGACATGGCAATGAAGACGTCGGTCCAGAAGCTGAAGACGAACACGGGGACGGTCCCGGCTTTGATAATGGCCAGCGGCAGCCAGACGAAGAAGATGCCCCCGGAGGAATCGGCCACGGGCGTCGAGACCAGGCTCTTCTGGTAGACGTCGAAAGCGTACCAGAAGACGAGAAGGCAGCCGATGAAGAACAGGATCGTGGCGGAAATATAGGTCCGCCGCGGCAGGCGGTTGAGGAGCCGGGTGTTGAGGGCCACGACGAAGCCGATGAGAAGGGCGGTGGCCAGGTCGGCGTAAGGCCAGGAGGCGGCGGAGGCGAAGCCGATCAGGAAGCTCTCCTTGACCGGCTTGATGATGTAGAAGGTGAACGTGATCAGAAAGAAGAATCCGGACAGATAAAGCGCCGCGTGCGCTTCGTGACCGCGGACGTCGGCGAAACGGTTGAGGAATTTTTCGAGCCGGCTGTTCGCCACGCGGCTCCCCTGTCATCCCCCCCCGAGGTCAGGGCTTGTCAAAGCTCTCCAGGGCGCAC
>JBFYOD010000054.1:0-51316 GCA_041303965.1 Candidatus Aminicenantota bacterium | reverse complement strand
CATCTCCCAGACCGCCCGCTCGATGCCGACGACGGCCGCCCGGGCGACGATGGAAAAGCCGATGCTGAGCTCGCCGATCTCCGGAATGGCCACGATGGGGCCGATGTTCCGGTAGTCGAGGCCGTGCCCGCCGTGGACTTCGAGCCCTATCTTGTGCCCGAACTCGGCCGCCTTCCGGACGGCTTCGAGGGCCTTGTCCCTGGCCCGCCCTTCCTTGAGCTCGGCGTACTTCCCGGTGTTGATCTCGATGAGGTCGACGCCGAGCTCGCGCGCCGCGGCTATCTCGTCGAGGTTCGTGTCGATGAAAATGCTCGTCCGGATGCCCGCCTTCCCCAGGGCCTTGATGTGGGGGCCGAGGACCTTCCTGTTCGCCGCCACCTTCAGCCCGCCCTCGGTCGTCAACTCTTCGGGGTGCTCGGGGACGAGCGAAACGACGTCGGGCCCGAGTTCGAGGGCGATCTTCTTCATCTCCTCGGTGGCCGCCATCTCCACGTTGAGCTTGGTCTTAACGGCGTCCCGCAGGAGCCGCAGGTCGCGTTCTTTAATGTGCCGCCGGTCGCTCCGGATGTGACAGACGATACCGCGCGCGCCCGCCTGTTCCGCGAGCAGGGCGACAAGGACGGGCTCGGGCTCCGTCGCCTTCCGCGCTTCCCTAAGCGTCGCGAAATGGTCGATGTTGACGGCAAGTCTCATATTATTTCTCTCCCAAGTGTTCGCGGATAGCGTCGGCGACCCTTTTGGCGCACGCCTCGACGAGGTCCCGGTCTCGCGCTTCGACCATGACCCGGGCCAGGGGCTCCGTTCCCGAATAGCGCAGGTCCAAGCGCCCTTCCCGGCCGAGGCGGGCCCGGGTTTCCTCCACGGCAGCCGTGATCTCCGGGAATTCGGCGAAGTCCGGCTTCCGCGTCACCCGGACGTTGACGAGCGTCTGGGGAAACTCGGTCATGTCCTCGACGAGAGAAGCGAGGTTCGCGCCCCGCTCGACCATGACTTCGAGCATCCGCAGGGAGGTCAGAATGCCGTCGCCGGTCGGGAAATCGTCGAGGAAGATCGTGTGGCCCGACTGTTCGCCGCCCAGGTTCGCCCCCCGCGCGACCATCTCCTCATGGACGTACTTGTCGCCGACCTTGGTCCGGACGAGCCCGAGGCCGGCCTTTTCCAAGGCCGCCTCGAGGCCCATGTTGCTCATGGTCGTGGCCACGACGTCGCTTGTCAGGAGCCGGCCGGTTTATTTCATGTGCAGGGCTTGGACGAAGAGCGTGTGGTAGCCGGACAGGAGGCGGCCGCTTCCATCCACCCAAAGGGCGCGGTCGGCGTCCCCGTCGTAGGCGATCCCCATCGCGGCCCCGGTCTCCCGGACCCGTCCAGCCAGACGTTCGGGATGGAGCGAGCCGCAGTCGAGGTTGATGTTCGTGCCGTCCGGCGCCGCGTGGAGCGCCTCGACCTCGAAGCCGAGCCCGCGGAGGATACGGGGCGCCAGCGCGGAGCTCGCCCCGTTGGCGCAATCGACGGCGACTTTGATTCCGGACGGCGGTCCCGTCAGGCGGACCCGGCCCACCAGGTAATCCCCGTAGTCGCTGGCCAGCCTGGGATCGACGTCGACGTCCGTGTCGTGGCCCGGCAGCCGCCCGCGTCCCCCCAGAACGTCGGCCTCGAGCTCGAGCTCCCAGGCGTCGGGGATCTTGATACCGAGCGGCGAGAAGACCTTGATCCCGTTGTCGCGGAACGGATTATGCGAGGCCGAGATGACCGCCCCGGCCGAAAAGCCGTGCGTTTTCGTCAGGTAGGAGACGGCCGATGTAGGGATCACGCCGGCGGACACGGTCTCCCCCCCGGCGGCGCGCACGCCGCGGGCCAGGGCCCGTTCCATCCAGGGTCCCGACTCCCGGGTGTCCCGACCGATGAGGACCTTCGCTCCGAGTCCTTTCTTTTCCAGGAGCCCCACGAGGGCCTGGCCGAGCCGCGAGATGGTCGGTGGGTCGAGTGGGAAGACGCCGGCGACCGCCCTGATCCCGTCGGTTCCGAAGAGCTTTTTCTTCACGATTATTTTTTGGCGGGAGGCGTTTTCGCCGTGCCCTTGTCCGGCTCGACGTGTACCGTCACCCGGGCGCTTGTCTGCGGCGAGAGGAGCCGGAGCTCCGGCCGGGGAAGGATGATGTCCACTTCGAAGACGGTGGACTCGATCAGCCCCGACACGTCGACAGGCGCCGTGACCGCCGCTTCCTTGACCCGGAGGTGGCTTTCCGGTCCCCGGACCCGGACGCTTGCCGGCTCGATCTCGGTCCGGGCGATACGGTAACCCTGGGACACTTTGCCGCGGAGCGTGGGATGGACGTCGAGGGTCGCTTCGCCCGTCCTCTCCAGCTTGATCGTGACCTTGTTGGGGGTGATCTTCACGACCTCGGCGCCCGGGGGGACGGCGATCATGGATTTATTGAGCGGGTATTCCTGCTGCAGGACGGTGGCCCGGTCGAGGTCGATCCTGGCCACGAGGCCCGACGGCCCGATCTCGTCGAGGAGACGGTTGGGGGCCCGGAGCGTGATGTCGATCGTCTCAACCTGCTGCTCGACGATCTCCAGCCCGGCGGGGATGTTCCGCGTCTCGAGAGGGATGGTCAAGGCCTTTTCGGAGTACATTTTTTCCGATGGAACGAGGAGGAGCCAGAGGCCGAAGGCCAGGAGAAGCGAGATGAGCTTCAGCTGCCAGTCCCGGACGAACCATCGCATCAGGTTTCGTTTCATCGGTTTTTCAGATAGCCGAGCAGGCGTTTTTCCATGACGTCCTTGTAGTCGTATTTTTCGAGCTGGCCCATGATGGCCAGAGAGACGATCCCGGTTTCCTCGGAGATGACGATGACCGCCGCGTCCGTTTCCTCCGAAAGCCCGATAGCCGCCAGGTGCCGAGTCCTCGTCTGGAGCGGGCTTCTCAGCCTATGGGCGGCCGGAAGGGGGAGGAGGCATCCCGCCGCGACGATGTTGTCGCCCTTGATGATGACGGCCCCGTCGTGGAGGGGGGAATGGGGGAAGAAGATCGAAACGAGGAGGTCCTTGGAGAGAAGGGCATCGACCTCGACGCCGCGGTCGGCGTAGGTCGATAGGGAGATCTCTTTTTCGATGGCGATCAAGGCCCCGATCTTTTTCTGGGAGAGGTAATCGATGGCCTGGAAGAGATCTTCGATCTTCTCCTGGAAAGACCGGAGGGTGAAGGGCTTTCGAAACGTCCGCGAACCGATCTCGGTCAGGAACCTCCGGATCTCGCCCTGGAAAAGGACGATGATGGCAATGATGACGTAGTTGATGAAAGACCGGATGATCCGGTTGGAGACGCCGAGGCGCCCCCACACCGTCAGCAAATAGAGGGCGCCGATGAACGCCAACCCGACGGCCGCCTGGTAGGCCTTGGTGTCCCGGATGAGCAGGATGACGTAATAGATCATGAAGGCGATGAGGAGGATGTCGAGGACGTCGAGGACCGTGAACTGGCGGAGGATCGTTCCGATGTCAGTTAACATCGTCCGCCTTCCTCTCGACGGTGTTATCGTCCCTTGCGGTGGCCGCGCCGGCATCGGCCCCGGGGCCCAGGATGGCTTCGGCGGCGCGGACGGCCTTGGCGACCGGTCCGACGTCGTGGACCCTCAGGATGTGCGCGCCGCGCTCGACCGAGAGAACCGCCGCCGCGATCGTCCCCTCCAGCCTCTCCTCCGGGGGGAGGCCGAGGAGCCGGCCGAGGAACGCTTTCCGCGAGAAACCCAGGAGAAGCGGCCGGCCGAGCTCGTGGAAGACCTCCTGGCGGCGGAGAAGGACCAAATTGTCCTCGAACGTCTTGCCGAAGCCGATGCCCGGGTCGACGATGATGCTCTCCCGGGGGATCCCGGCGGCCTCGGCCACCCGGATCCTTTCCCCGAGGAAGGCGCGGATCTCGTCGAGGAGGTCGTCGTAGCGAGGCGATTGCTGCATGGTGCGGGGCGTGCCCTGCATGTGCATCAGGATGACGCCGGCCCCGGATCGGGCGACTTCCCCCGGCATGGCCGGGTCGAAACGGAAGGCGCTCGTGTCGTTGACGATGTCGGCCCCGGCGTCGAGGGCGGCGCGGGCGACGGCCGCCTTCGTCGTGTCGATGGACAGGAGGCAGGAAGTTTGTCTCCTCAGGGATCCGACGGCGGGGACGACCCGCCGCAGCTCCTCGGCCTCGGGCACGGGGAGCGAGCCGGGCCGCGTGCTCTCCCCGCCGACGTCCAGGATGTCAGCGCCTTCGGCGGCGAGTTCGAGGCCGCGGGCGACCGCTCGTTCGGTGTCGAAGTACCGCCCGCCGTCGGAGAACGAGTCGGGGGTGACGTTGATGATGCCCATGATCCAGGTCCGAGGACCGAGAAGGAAACGCCGCCCCCGGATATCCAGGCGGCGCGTTTCTCTGCCCATCGTCCTCAAACCTGTCCGGGCTCTTCGTCCTCGGTTTTCCCGGCCGGGACCTCGACGCCGGCGTCGGAGAGGGGCGCGGCCGTGGCCGTCGGGGACTTCGGTTTCGGCTTGCCGTCGACGATCTCGTTGATCTCCTCGGATGTCAGCACTTCCTTTTCGAGGAGGAGCTCGGCGATCTTGACGAGCTTGCCCTTGTTGTTCTCGATGAGCTCCTGGGTCCGGGCATAGTTCCGCAGGACGATCTTCTTGACCTCCTCGTCGATCCGTTCGGAGGTCCTTTCGCTGAAGTTCTTGTTCACGGCCAGGTCGCGTCCGAGGAAGATGAGGTCGTCCCGCTCGCCGAAGGTCAGCGGGCCGAGGTCCGACATGCCCCACTGGCAGACCATCTTCCGGGCGATCTCCGTTGATTTCTCGAAATCGTTGGCCGCGCCGGTCGTCGTCTTTCCCAGGAAGAGGATCTCGGCGACCCGTCCGGCCATGAGCACGGACAGCTGGGCCTCGAGATAATCCTTGGTGTAGGTGTAGCGGTCGTCGAGGGGGAGCTGCTGGGTCAGTCCCATGGCCAGGCCGCGCGGGATGATGCTGACCTTGTGGATGGGGTCGGCTTCGGGGATGAGGGTGGCCACGATGGCGTGGCCGGCTTCGTGGTAGGCCGTGTTCTTCTTTTCCTCGTCGCTGATGATCAGGCTCTTCCGCTCGACGCCCATGAGGACCTTGTCCTTGGCGAACTCGAGGTCCTTCATGGTGACGTTGTCCTGGCCGTTGCGGGCCCCGAGCAGGGCCGCCTCATTGACCAGGTTGGCCAGGTCGGCGCCGCAGAAGCCGGGGGTCGAGCGGGCCAGGACCTTGAGTTCGACGTCCTCGGCCAGGGGGATCTTCCGGACATGGACGCGGAGGATCTCCTCGCGGCCTTTGGCGTCGGGCATGGCGACGATGATCCGCCGGTCGAAACGGCCGGGCCGGAGGAGGGCGCTATCGAGGATGTCCGGGCGATTGGTGGCGGCGATGAGGATGACGCCTTCGTTCGAGTCGAAGCCGTCCATCTCGACGAGGAGCTGATTGAGCGTCTGCTCGCGCTCGTCGTGGCCCCCGCCGAGGCCGGCGCCGCGCTGGCGGCCGACGGCGTCGATCTCGTCGATGAAGATGAGGCAGGGGGCGTGCTTCTTGCCCTGGTCGAAGAGGTCGCGGACGCGCGAAGCGCCGACGCCGACGAACATCTCGACGAAGTCCGAACCGCTGATCGAGAAGAAGGGCACGTCGGCCTCTCCGGCCACGGCCCGCGCGAGCAGGGTCTTGCCGGTCCCCGGCGCGCCGACGAGGAGGACGCCCTTGGGGATCCGGCCGCCGAGGCGCTGGAACTTGCGCGGGTCCTTGAGGAACTCGATGATCTCCTGGAGCTCGTTCTCGGCCTCCTCGACCCCGGCGACGTCCTTGAACGTCACTTTTTTCTGCTGAGCCGAGAAGAGCTTGGCCCGGCTCTTGCCGAAGGACATGGCCTTGTTGCCCCCGGCCTGCATCTGGCGCATGAAGAAGACCCAGAAGAGGATGATAAGGAGGATCGGGAACCAGCTGACGAGGATGGCGACGAGGGGGCTCCGGGCGGAGTCCTTGACGACGATGTTGACCTTGTTATCGCGGAGGATCTTGATCAGGTCGTTGTAGCCCGCGGGGAGGACGGTCTTGAACGTCTGGCCGTCCCTGAATTTGCCGCGAAGCTGGTTCTCCTGGATCGTGACCTCTTCGACACCGCCTTGCTCGGCTTCGGTCATGAACTGGGAGAACGTGACGTCCTTCTTGGCCATCGCCGGGGACTGGAGGAGGCTCCAGAGGAGGATGATGAGGATCCCCGCGGAGACCCAGAAGAGGAGGTTTTTCATCGGTTTATTCTTAGTCTTAGGCATAACTCTCCGTCCTTTTAGGGGCTATTTTATCACGATTCCCGGCGGAAAAACAGGGGGTGCGGAGGATTTTGGCATATCCGGAGGGCCGTTGACGCCGGCCGGCGCGAGGTGATATATCAAATCCATGAACCTCCATCCCGTCGACCTCGTCATCATCGCCGTCTACCTCCTCGCCGTGGCCATGATCGGCGTCGTCGTCCGCAAGCGGGCGACGAAAAAGCTCGACTCCTTCTACCTCGCCGACCGGAACGTGCCCTGGTGGATGTTGGGCCTGTCCGGGTGCTCAAGCTATATCGACATCGGCGGGACGATGTCCATGATCGGGCTCATCTTCTACCTCGGCCTCAAGTCGATGTGGGCGACGCACATCTTCTGGGGCTGGTTCATGATCTCGTTCTACATGGCCTTCCAGGCCAAGTACATCAGGCGGTCCGGGGTGATGACCTTCGCCGAGTGGAACGAGACGCGCTTCGGGGCGACGAAGGACGCCGAGGCGGCCCGCCTGGCGTCCTCGATCTTCCTCCTCGTCCTGATGATCTGCAACCTGATGTTCATCAGCGTCGGGACGGGGAAATTCGCCGAGGAGTTCCTGCCCCTGCCGCGCTGGGAGGCGACGCTCATCGTGCTCGCCGTCGTCGGCGTTTACGTGACCCTGGGCGGCTTCTTCGGGGTCATCCTGACCGACGTCTTTCAGACGCTCCTCATAGGCGCCGGCGCCGTCATCATGGCCTTCATGGTCTTCGCCCAGCCCGCGGCGACGACGTTCATCCACAAGGACCCGGCCTGGTTCTCGCTCGCCCCGACCTGGAAGCTGTGGACAGGCTTCATGACGGACACGCCGCCGGCCTACCAGCATTTCGGGCTCTTCGGCCCGCTCCTGGCGGCCGGCTTTTTCTGGATGATATTCCGGCTCCTCGCCGGGCCGAACGTCTGGGACTTCCAGTTCTTCCTGACGACGCGGACGCCGCGCGACGCCCAGCTCGCGGCCGGGATGTGGACGGTCGGCTATAACCTGCGCTGGGTCCTCGGCTGCGCCTTCATGGTCCTGGGGATCTTCTACCTGGGGTCGCAGGCGGGCTTCGATGCCGAGAAGATCATGCCCCTGGTCCTGCTGAAAATGCCGGTCGGATTGCGGGGCCTCTTCATGGCCGTGCTTCTGGCCGCGCTGATGTCGACGATCAGCGCCATGATCAACGTGACGAGCTCGGCCGTCATCAACGATTTCATCAAGCGCTACTTCGCCAAGAACATGACCCAGAAGAAGCTCGTCCGGCTGGGGCAGGCGGCCTCGGTCGTCGCCGTCCTCGTCGGGTTCGTCTTCTCGCTGTCCTTCACGAACATCGTCACGGCCTGGGAGACCATGGTCTTCGTCGTCGTCACGGTCATCCTGGTGCCGGCCACCCTGCGCTGGCACTACTGGCGGTTCGGGGCCAGGGCCTTCGTCTGGGGCATGGGCGCCTCGGCCGGGCTGATCACGCTCCGGCTCCTTTTGCTAAAAGGCCTTCATGCGTCGGCCAGCTTGGCCATCGACGTGGGCTTGAGCCTCGCGGCGACGCTCGCCGCCGCGGTCCTGACCAAGCCCGCGGACATGGAGGTCCTGGTCGAGTTCTACGCCAAGGTCCGGCCGTTCGGCATCTGGGGGCCGGTGCGGCGGGAGTGCGTCCGGCGCGGGCTCGTGCCGGCCAACGACAAGATGCCGAGGATCGACATGCTCAACGGCCTGGTCACGGCCGTTTTTCAGTTCACGCTGGCCATCCTGCCGTTCTACCTCTTCCTGCGCAACTGGAAGCAGCTCGGCCTTTGGGCCTGCGCCGCGGCCGGGCTCGCGGTCATCCTTTATTTCACGTGGTATAAGAACCTGCCCTCGAGGGACGAGGTCTGATGAAGAAGAGGCAGAACCGGGAAGGGGACATGTGCCCCGGGTACATGTCCCCGAAAGGGAGCAGGCAGGAGGAAGGGGGACACGTACCTCCGGTACATGTCCCCGAGCCTAGACCGGCCGTCCACCTCATCTGTAACGCCCACCTCGACCCGGTCTGGCAGTGGCGGTGGGAAGAAGGGGCATCCGAGGCGCTGGCGACGTTCCGCAACGCCGTTGACATCCTCGACGAGCACCGGGACCTCGTCTTCTGTCACAACGAGGCTGTCCTCTACCAATGGGCCGAGGAACTGGACCCGGCGCTGTTTGAGGCGATCCTCCGCCACGTCCGGGCCGGCCGCTGGGCCGTCGCGGGCGGCTGGTTCATCCAGCCCGACGTCAACCTGCCGGGCACCGAGTCGCTCGTCCGGACGATCGCCGAGGGACGGAGGTATTTCGGCGAGAGGTTCGGCGTCGCGCCCCGCGTCGCCTACAACTTCGACTCCTTCGGCCATAGCGCAGGCCTTCCCCAGATCCTGCGCCGGGCCGGTTATGAAATGTACATCCACATGCGGCCCCAGGCCCACGAACTCTCGCTTCCCGCCGACCTCTACCGCTGGCGCGGCGTCGACGGCACGACGATCCCGGCTTACCGGATCGCCGTCGGTCTTTACCACACCGAGCGGGACAACATCGAAGACAGGCTGCGCGCCGGCGTCGCGCTCGCCCTGGAGCTCGGAAGCGACGTACCCGTATTCTGGGGCCTGGGCAACCACGGCGGCGGGGCGACGCGCCGCGACCTCGGCGTGATCGACGCCTTCATCGCCGGCGAAACTCGGGTCAGGATCCTCCACAGCACGCCGGACAGGTTCTACGAAGCGGTCAAGGACGCCGCGGCCGGAGCGCCGGTCTTCGACGGCGACCTACAAAGGTGTTTTACGGGCTGTTATACGTCGCTCTCCCGGGTCAAGCGGCGGGCGGTCGCGAGTCTTGGGCGTCTCGTCCAGTCCGAAGCCTTCTCCGCCGCTTCCTGGTGGCTGGCTGGGGCGGTTTTCCCAGAGGCCGAGCTCGGCGAAGCCTGGAACATGCACAATTTTAACGACTTCCACGACATCCTCACGGGCTCCTGCGTCGAGCCGGCCGAGCGGGACGCGCTCGACCTCTACGGCCGGGCCGAGGACATCGTGCGTTCGAACGCCCTCCGGGCCGCAGCTTCCCTTAACTGTGGCAGCCTCAATAATCCCGCCCTGCCCGTCACCGTGTTCAGCGCCAACCCATCCCTCCGCCGCGTCCCCGTCGAATTCGAGTGCATGGCCGACTACCGGCCGTTCGGGAAGGGCCGGTGGCGTCTCCGTCTCTTCCGGGCCGACGGCCGAGAGGTCGTCTGCCAGGAAGAGCGGCCCGAAGCTCTCCTGCCGTTCAACGACTGGCGCCGCCGCGTGAGCTTCATCGACGATCTGCCGGGAGTCGGCGTCTCGCGGTACTTCGTCAAGGCATTCGAGATTATGCCCGGGAAAGAGCCGATGCAAGAAAGGGGACACGTACCTGAGGTACATGTCCCCAAGTCTTCCGCGCTCGTCCATCGCATCGACCGCGAGACCGGCTTCGTCACGTCGCTCAAGGCGGTCGGCGCCGTGGAAGCTCTCTCCGGCCCGCTCTTCGAACCGCTCGTCGTCGAGGACACGGCGGACTCGTGGGGCACGGGGCGCGGCAGTTACAGGAAGATCGTCGGGCGATTCCGGCCGGCCGGCCGTCCCTCCGTTATCGAGCAGGGCCCCGTCCGGACGGTGACGCGCTCGATCCTCGTCTACGGGAACAGCCGCATCGTCATGGATGCCGTATCCTATCCGCACTGGCCCGTCCTCGAATTCCGGCTCCGCGTCGTTTGGAACGAGGAACGGCGAAGGCTGAAGCTGCGCGTGCCGACGGCATTGGCCGCGGCCGGCCTTCTTTGCGAGGTTCCCGGCGGCGCCATCCGCCGTCCGTCCGACGGCGAGGAGCACGTCCACGGGCGCTGGCTCGTCATCGAAGGGAAGTCCGCCAGGAAGGCCGTGGCCATCGGCGTCGCGTCGAGTGGCCAGCACGGCTTCGACCTCCTCGACGGCGAGCTGCGGCTGTCCGTCCTCCGAAGTTCGGCCTACTGTCACGAACGGGGGTTCGACCTCGATGCGCGGACAACTAAGGCAGGGACACATTCCGGAGCACGTCCCCAGGGCTGGAAGTTCGCCGACATCGGCGTCCACGAGTTCCGGCTCCTCGTCACCGCCGGCGGTCCCGCCGCGGTCTTGGCCATGATGCCGGGTCTGGCCGACCACCTGGCCGCGCCTCCTTTGGCCTACGCCCATCTGCCCTATGACTCCGGACGTGCTCCCTCGATCGAGCCGCTTCTCGATGTGCGCCCAGCCTCGATCCGCCTCCTCGCCTGCAAACGCTCCTGGGACGGCGAGGCCCTGGTCGTCCGGCTTCAGGAAGCCGTGGGGAGAACGACGAAGGCGGAGCTAAGGATCGCGCAACCAGCAGAAAAGATTGGGGACACGTACCCGAGGTACATGTCCCCGAATCAAAAACGGGGACACGCCCCTCGCGACTCGGGACTGCCCAAGAGGACTGTACCTGCGGTACATGTCCCCGGATCAGATCCTTTGACGATCCCCCTCGCATTCGCCCCTTTCGAGATCAAAACATTGCGCGTCGAGAGGGACGGCCCTTGGCGTCCCGTCCGGATGATCGAAGAGGACAGATAGCGGCTCGCCGCTTACTTGATCGCTACGCCCATCGTGTCCCGGTGCATGTCGATGAGCGTCCTCATATAGGGACCGATCTCCTCGGGGCTGTTGAAGCCTGCTTTGCGCGCCGCAGCCGCCCTTTGTTCCTTGGTGACCTCAACACCCACGGCCCAATGCTTGATGTCCCGGTAGCACCCGAGCGTGAACAGGTCCCAAACGGCCCCCTGGTCCCGGACGAAGATCATGTTATAGGGGCGCCCCGTCTCGACGGCGTAGACATTCTCCATCTCGCGCTCCTTGAATAGCTCTTCCTGCTTTCCCGGGAGCGAGATGAAGATCTCGATGTGATAGTAGGCCGTTCCCTCGAATGCTTTTTTAACGAATTCGAGCGGAGGTCCCTTGACGAAGACGTCCTCCCGCCAGGACGAGCAGGCATCGAGCTTCCGGGCGAACTCCTCCTGGGACGGACCGGCGACCTTGTCCCGACGCGCCGTCCTCCCTTTCGAATAGTATTCGGTGTAACTGCCCATGGGCGTGAGAAGCATCAGGTCCCACTGGTCGCCCTGCGTATGGCGCCACCAGAATGGACGCGCGTCTCCCGAAGCCTCGATGACCGCCATCCGGTCCTTGCAGAGGGCGACGAGGTCCAGGAGCTTTCCCGGCGCCGCCCGGACGAAGGTGGTCTTGTATAAATAGACCGGTTTTGTCGATGGCGGCGGTCCCGTCACCTCCGAGGCAGCCAGTGATAAGAAGACGAGGAGCGTGAAGGACAATAAGATCAGCGACGTTTTCCTTGAGCGATTCCGCATGATCCCTCCTTGATCGAGTGGATGACGGTTGTCCGATTTCGGCCGTATGATATCAAAATCGATAAGGGGGAGGGAAGCGTTCTTGACATAGGCCCGCGGCCGGCCCTATAGTCTTTTCAAGATGGCCGCATACGATCACGTTCCTAGCCCCATGACCAGCCGCGAACTCCTCAAGAACATCATCGCCCTGCGGCCCGGGCCGCGCTGCGGCTTCTGGCTGGGCAATCCCCACCCCGACTCCTGGCCGGGCCTCCACCGTTATTTCGGTACAAAAACCGAAGAGGAGCTGCGCCGCAAGCTCGGCGACGATTTCCGCTGGATCTCGCCCAGCTTCTTCGAGGCCACTTGGAGCCATCCCGCGAGCAAGGGTCTTCTCGGCTGGAGCGCTTCCAAAGAGGCCCATGGCCAGGCCGGCCCTCTCTCGCCGGTCGAAGACCCGGCCGAGCTCGAGCGTTTCGAATGGCCGGACCCCGCGGTCCTCGAATTCCGCGAGGCGGTCGATTCCCTCGAGGCTGCGGGGCCTTATTACCGGGCCAGCGGCTTCTGGTCGCCCTTTTTCCACGACATCATGGACCTCTTCGGCCTGGAAGCCTACTTCACCAAGATGCACACCCACCCTGAGGTCGTCGAGGCCGTGACGGACAGGATCTGCGGCTTCTACTTCGCGGCCAACGATAGGTTCTTCGACGCGGCTGGAGCCCGGATCGACGGCTATTTTTTCGGTAACGACTTCGGCACCCAGCTCGACCTGATGGTCGGCCTGCCGCATTTCGACCGGTTCATCCTGCCCTGGTTCAGGAAGCTCACCGACCAGGCGCTCCGTCGGGGCTATCAGGTCATCCTCCACTCGTGCGGTTCGATCCATCGGGTCATCCCGAAGCTCATCGCGGCCGGCGTGAACTGCCTCCATCCACTCCAGGCCAGGGCCGCGCGCATGGACGCCGAAACCCTGGCCCGGGATTTCGGCGGGAAGATCGCCTTCCTCGGCGGGGTCGACACGCAGGGCGTCCTTAACATGGGTCAGCCCGACGAGGTCAAGGCCGAGGTCAGGCGGGTCAAATCCCTGCTCGGCCCCTGCCTCATCGTCAGCCCCAGCCACGAAGCCATCCTGCCCGACGTCCCTCCGCGCAACGTCGCCGCCATGGCCGAAGCCGCGGCGGAATGACGCCGGCGATCCCCTTCGAGTGTCGTCCGTCCGAGACGGTCCCCGCCTCCCGCTTTTGCATTATCCGGCGGAAGCGTGGTAATATTTAAGTACTGATCGAATTCCTCCAAGGGGGTGTGCCATGAAACCAGATCCTGGAACGAGGCCAATCCGGCCGGCGTCTTGGTTGGCGGCGGTTATCGCGGCCGCCACGATTATCTTTATTCTGCCGCACGGGATCGGCGCCCAAGCCGGGCCCGACAAAGCCCTTCAGAGTCAGGTCAGCGTGACCCTCAAGCTCGTCCAGGTCTATGTGACGGGCAAGGGAAAGCAGCCGGTAACGGACCTGACGGCGGCGGATTTCGAGGTGACCGACAACGGCCAGGTCCATCCCGTCACCCATTTCGAGAGGCATTTCCCGGACGCCGGAGAGGCGCCGGCCGCGCCTTCGACCATCCCCCTCACGAACAGGAGGTTCTTCCTGCTCTTCGACTTCGCCTTCATGGACGCCCGGGGCATCGTCAAGGCGAAGAACGCCGGCCTGCAGTTCCTGTCGAACCAGATCCAGCCCACGGACGAGATCGCGCTGGTCACCTATTCGGCCTCACGGGGGCTCGTCGTCCATGAATACCTGACGACCGATCACGAGCGGATCCGCCGTATGGTCGATGGCTTCGGACTGCGGCGCTTCGCGGGCCGGGCCGAGAACCTGACGGATTTCGTCTACCAGGCCGACCTGACAGAGGAGCGCTCGACAACGGGTGAAACCGGCGCCCTGATGGAGAACAGTCCCGACGCGCAATTTTACTCGAACCAAGCCAGGCTCCAGACCGGCCAGCGCATCGATGATGGCCGCAAGCAAAGCTACATCGATCAGGCCAGGGACATGATCCGGGCTCTCAACATCCTGGCCAAGGCCCTGCGCTCTGTCCCGGGATTCAAGAACATCATCTTCTTTTCCGGCGGGCTTGCCCGCCAGCTCATTTACGGCAAGTCCGGAGGGGCGGTCGTCGGCCAATGGTCGACACCCGAGGAGCTGGCCCAGCAAATGGGCGATTACGACGCCGCCCAGGCGGACTCCGGACTGCGGGACGATTTCACGGGCATGCTCAAGGAGTTCAAGGCCTCCAACAGCCCCGTCTACGCCGTCGACGTTTCCCGGGCCCAGAAAGATGTCGACTCCTCGATCCAGGAGGGGGCCGGTCCGGCCCTCCGGGGGACCGACGGTGCGGACTCTCTCAAGCAGTTCGCCTCGGGAACCGGGGGGAAATTTTTCGGCAACACGATGGAGGCGGTGAAGATCGCCAACGACATCCAAACAAGCACCAGCGCTTATTATGTCCTGGGCTATTCCGTGGACGATAAGTGGGACGGCAAGTTCCACAAGATCAAGGTCAAGGTCAACCGGAAAGGCGTCGACGTCGAAGCCCAGGGCGGCTACTTTAGCGCCAAGCCGTTCAACGACTACACGAAATTCGAGAAGCTCTTCCAGGTCGTCGACCTCGCCCTGAGCGAATCGCCCCAGGTCCAGGTCCCTTACGAGATCCCGGTGTCCGGCATGTCCGTCATGGTCAAGGGCTGGCCGCAGCTTCTCGTTTTCGGCCGGGCCTCCCTTGCCGTACACACCGAAGTCCTGGCGAAGAAGTCCGAGGCCTACCTGATGCTCTTCGACGAGACGGGCGACATGGCCTACGTCAAGAGATTCGTGCTGGCCATCCCCGAAACCGGGAAGGAGACCCTTTTCCCGGCGTTCCTCATGGCGGTCAAGCCGGGCTCATACGCCTGCCGAATGGTCATCCGTAACCTTAACACGGGCCGGGCGGCCAGAGGCGCGGTACCGCTGGTGATCCCCGCGGCGGGCGCGGTCATGACGCTCGACCCGCCGCTGTTTCTCGGCGCTAATACGAGTTCCATCGACCTGGCGGCTTCGCCCGGGGGCTCGCTGGCGGAGCTTTTCGCCTATGACGCGAACGCCTACGCTCCTCTTTTAGGGGACGTCCCCGCGGGACTGACAAAGCTGCAAGCCGCCCTTCGCCTCACGGGCAGCTCGGCGGCGGGCGGGCTCGAGATCACGGCCACGCTCGTCGAAACGGCGACCTCGGCGCGGACCGAGCTTCCGGTTTCGATCCTCAAGCAGGGCGCTGACGGGGCCACGAAGCTTCTCTTCGTGGAGGTCCCTACGGGGGAGCTCAAGGCGGGCCGCTATAGCGTCGGCTTCGCGGCGAAAGACACGGGGACCGGAACGACCGCGGTATCCTCCGCCGCCATCACGGTGAAGTAGGCGCGTCCTGGTTATTTGTTGACCCGGCGGATGCGCGGGTCGGTGTAGACGTCGTTCTCGTCCGTGCTGGTCGAGGAGAACTCCGAGACGACGGCGCCCTTGTCCCCCGCCTGGAACCAGTGGAGGGCGTTCGGGGGGAGCGTGTACTGGTCGCCGGGCCTGAGGACGATCTCGTGCCAGGCGGACATGAAGGCCCTGTACTTCTTCGGGACCTTCGCTTTCGGTTTCGGCGTGCGCTCGCCGGCCACATAGAGATAGACCTCCCCGTAGCGGCAGCGGAACGTTTCCTTTTTCCCGAGGTTCCGGCCGTTCACGCGCGGGTGCCTATGCTCGGGGCATAACTGGCGCGGCAGGAGGATGAGCTCCTTGGCGCAGTAGCGATCGTTGTTCTCGTAGACGATGACCTCGAGGCCCACGCGTTTGATGTCGCCCAGGCCGAGGTCGGCGACCTCCATCGTCTCGAGCTCGTCCCGGGTGACGGGGATCCGCGCTCTCCGGAGCAACGCGGCGGCCCTGGCCTTCGCTTCTTCGATGTCTTTGGGTTTCATAGCACGACCTTCTTTCCCGCTTTCCGGAGGGCGTACTGCTCCGCGATCCAGGCGTAGGTCCTGGCCATGCCGGTCCGGAGCGGTGTCGACGGTTCCCAACCGAGAACGCGCCTGATCATGGTGTTGTCGGAGTTGCGGCCGCCGACGCCTTTGGGGGCGCCGAGATCATAACGGCGCTCGACCTTGAGGCCGGCGATCCCCTCGATGATGCCCAGGAGCTCGTTGACCGAGACGAGCTCGCTCGAACCCAGGTTGATGGGCGTCGCGACGAGCTCGTCGCAGTGCATGATCATGTCGATGCCGTTGAGGCAGTCGTCGATGTACATGAAGCTCCGGGTCCGCGTCCCGTCGCCCCAGATCTCGACGGCGCGGCTGCCGTTGTCTTTAGCCTCGATGACCTTGCGCGAGAGGGCGGCGGGGGCCTTCTCGCGGCCGCCGTCCCAGGTCCCGAACGGGCCGTAGACGTTGTGGAACCTGGCGATCGCGGTCTTGAGGCCGCGCTCGGCCCAGTATTCCTGGCAGACGATCTCCGAAAAGAGCTTCTCCCAGCCGTAGCCGCGCTCGGCGTTGGCCGGGTAGGCGTCGGATTCCTTGAGGGCCCGGGAATGGGTGTCGTGCTGCAGATCGATATTGTAGGCGCAGGCCGAGGAGGAGAAGAAGTAACGGTCCGCGCCCGCTTTCTGGGCGGCCTCGATCATGTGGGTGTTGATGAGCACGCTCCGCAGGCATTCGACGCGGAATCGTTCGATGAATCCCATGCCGCCCATGTCGGCGGCCAGGTTGTAGACCTCGACGGCGCCCTCGCAGGCCTTGGCGCAATTGTCCCGGTAGCTGACGTCGAGGCGGAGGCTCTCGACGCCGGGCGTTATCTGGTACCACTCGTCGAGGGATTTCATATCGACGGCCCGGATGTGACGGAACCCCTTGTCGTGGAAATAGCGGACGAGGGACCCGGCGATGAAGCCGCCGGCCCCGGTAATGACGAGCAGGTCGTCCTTTTTCCTGAAGTCCTCGATCCGTTTGGGCTTGTTCTCGGCCATGGCCTGTCCTTTCGTCAAGGTTCGAAGCCATTATAATGCGTTCGGCCGCCGGGCACCAACCGATTCTTGACCGGCCGTCGAGCCGCCGAGGACGTTCAGTCCGCTATATAGCCCAGACGATGGGTGACCTTGAGACCTTCGCCTTTGACCCTGATCTCGATCTTCTGAAAGCGGCCGTCGGCCCGGTAATTGAGCGGCCGGTAATACAGGAGATAGTAGTTGCTCGAAGCTTCGGCCGCCTGCCGCAAAGCGAAATTCGGGTTGACCGTGCTCTCCGTAAGGCCTCCGGTGGCGGCCGCCATGGCCTTGAATGTTGCGTAGATATCGGAAGAGAGGTCCTGGGGGCGGGCCCCCGGATTGGAGCGGAGCCGGCCGTTGGGATTCTGGGCGAACCCCGGCATTTTAGTGATATAGAGGCAGTGGATCGTGATGGAGGCGTCCGCGAAGGTGCGCTTGATCTTCTCCACGTCGAATTCCACCGGCTTGAGCAGTTCCGATTGCCTGTCCTCCGCGAACTCGTGCTCGGGCAGGACATCCCTTTGAAAGATCAGAAAAACGTGTTTTTCCCCCTCCTGGGATTTCAGCGAGTCCGCGAAGCCCGTCAGCTGTTTTTCGGTGACTTCCGCTAGGTCCCGCATCTGCTTGGCCAGCTCAAAGAGCATGTTTTCCTTGACTTCCGCAAGGTCCGGCGGATACTCCTCCTCCTCCAGGTGATAGAAGTCCCGCATCAAGTTCCGATATTGGGAATTCCCGAGCTGGATGTCGGTCTTGAGCTTGGACTTGAGCTGGCCCGCGATCTGCGGTCTCGGCAATCGGGACAAGGCCTCGGGTTTGAAACGGTACGTCTTGGCGGGCGTGATGACGGCCAGGGTATCCTCCGGGCCGAGGACCTCGGTGAAGAAAAAATCCAAGGCGTCTCCGATCTTGGGCAGGTATTCCTTCAGATCCAGAGAAAGAACATAGTGCCGGACGTTGCGGGGCGTCGGCGGCGCGGCGCCGCCCGCCTTCTCCTCCCTGATGACCTTCTTGTCCTTGATCAGGTAGACGGCTTCGATCGTTTGACGTACGCCGTTTTCGAAAACCTCGAAATCCTGGAGCGTCAGGCCGTCCACGAAGGCGTCCCTTTTTAGGACCCGGACCGGGACCTCGATGTTGACGACCGTCGATTCATGCTGCGGGAGAGAGATCTGAGCTTGGAGGGGTTCGCTCCGCACGGCCGCCCCGATCCCGGTCGGTCTGGCGACGAACGAGTCGCCGGTCAGGACGATGTCTTTCCCGGGAACCTTCTTAGCAAGTCCGATGTTGCCCGCGGCCGTGATCGCGGCGATGAACAACAACGCCACGGCCAGGACGCTGGTCTTCGTTCTCATGGACATCCCCACCTCCCGAGGCCGGGAGACCCAACCGCCGCCGAGGCCAACCGGCTATTGTTTCCCGGTCAGCTTGACCTCGGCTTTAGTTGTCTGGGTCATCGGGATGGTCATCCCGGCGGCAGAGACGTCGATGGACATCTCGGTCGTCGAATCCGACGTCGCCTTGACGAAGATCCCTTCCTTGACCGCGAAGTACCAGATGTCCTTGCCTTTGCTGGTCCCCGCGAAGGTCAGGTCCGCCCCCATCTGGTTCCCGGTGCCGGTGATGGTCCCGGTGACCTGCGAGGAGATGCGGGCGCATTCCATCCCGTCGACGGTCTCGAAACCCTCGAGGGTGTTGACGTTCTCAAAATTGATCTGGATCTTCATCGAGCTCGTCTTTTCTTCGGTCCCGGCGCTCGAAGGCCAGGTGTCCCCGACCTTGACCGGCTTTCCCGGCAGGTCGGGGAAGAACATCTTGAAGCCGGAGGAGAGATCGCGGGATTCGGAGGCGAGTTCGTAGGTAATGGCTTCAGCGCCGGAGACGTCCACCTCCGATCCGAGAGGGGAGAGGACCATGTCGAAGGACTTTCCCTTGACCGCGCTCATGTTAGGGGACATGTCGCCCTGGGCGCTGCTGGCCATGGTCGCGGCGATGTCATCGATCGTCACGCCCAGGAGGAAGTTCTTGTCCTTGAGGCCTTTCGCCTTGAAGGTGAAGGTGGCCGTGTTGGTCGAATTCGTATCCATCGATTGGCCCTGGATCTCCATGACCTGGGCCTCCTCTGACTTGCTCTGATAGGTCAGGGCGCGGCCGGCCGGCATCTTGTATTCGAGGACGACGGTCGCGGCGGGCGCCGGCGCGGGAGCGAGGGACGTAGCCGGGGCTTCGGGGGCGGTCGGCGTCGCCTGGACGGCGCCGCCGGCCAGAACGAGGATGACGGCGACGGCCGCGGCCAAGGCGGGCCGGCCGGTGAAAGCGTTCTTCAGTTTCATGATAGGACCTCCTTATCGAAATCCTTTCAATTCTATCATAAATGGGGCGTTTTACTCACGGGCGGGGCATTACCAGGGGACGAGAAGCCCGGCGACGAGAGCGAACGCGAGCGTCAGAAAGATGGTGAGGACCCAGAGACCGTGGAGGCGGCCCGGCTTCCTTCCGAGTGTGCGGTTCGGTCTATCGGGACTTCCAGATTCCGAGCCCTTTGTCCCGGGCCTCTTTCTCCAGGTCGAAATAGTGCTTGAGGTCGTCCGGGAGATACTTGGGATCGACGCGCGCGTAGCCCTTTTTCAGCATGACCTCATTGAAGCTCACGGCGGCGCCTTTCCCGTAGAAGATCTGGACCCGGGCATATCCTTGCTCGTCGTAGACGATCCCCGCGGCCGTGTTGTCCCGCGTCCAGGTGAAGAGCTTCACGGTCTGGCCCTCGAGCTCCCTCTTCGTGAAATCGTAGATCTCGTAGCCGAGCGGCTCGTTCCGTTCGGGCGTCCGGATGCCGGTCAGCCGGGCGAGGAACGTATCGCCGAACTGGACCAGGTCTCCGCCAAGGACCTTTTTGACGATCCCGATGTTGCCCGCGGCGAAGATCGCGATGGCGAGGACCATCGCCGCGACCCACAGGACCCTTTGCGTCTTCTCGGACATTCCAACCTCCTTGCGGCGGAGAGATCGCACCTCGCCGCTTCTCCTGCGCTTCCTCAACGGCCGGCCAGCTTGACCTCGCTCTTGCGCGTCTGGGTTGCCGGGATGGTCATGGTCTGAGGCCCGTTGACGGTGATGCTGATCTCGTTCACCGTCTCGCTGGTCGATTTGACGTAGATCCCTTCTTTGACCGCGAAGTACCAGACGTCGGTCCCTTTGAGGGTGCCGGCGAACAGCAGGTCGATCCCCTGCTGCTTCCCGGTCCCCGAGATGGTCCCGGTATTCCGGGAGGCGATCAGGGCGCACTCCATCCCGTCGACGGTCTCGAATCGCTCGAGCGTGTTGACGCTCTGGCCGTCGATACGCATGTTCGTTGCCCCGCCCTTGTCCTCGATGACGAAGGACGACGGCCACGTGTCCCCGATCTGGACGGGTTTCCCGGGAAGGTCCGGAAAGAAGACCTTGAAGCCCGGGGCGACGCTGCGCGGTCCGGTCGCGAACTGATAGGTGATGGCCTCCGCGCCCGAAACGTCCACCTCCACTCCGAGCGGGGACAGGACCATGTCGAAGCTTCTGCCCTTGACCGGCTTCATGTCCGGCGAGAGGTCGCCTTGGGGTCCGGTGACCGTCAGGCTGATGTCGTCGATGGTCACTCCGACAAGGTGATCCCGGTCCTTCCGTCCCTTCGCCTGGAACGAAACGGACGACGCGAGGACCGAATGGGACTCGTTCGTCATGCCCATGACCTCCGTGATCTCGCTGACCTCCGTGGAGTCCTGGTAACGCAAGACCCGGCCGGCCGGCATCTTGTACTCGAGGACGAGTCCGGCGGGCGCCGTCATGGCGGTTCGGGCAGCCGGTGTCCCGGCGACACCGGGGTTTGTCGTCTTGGCGGCGCAGCCGGCCAGCGCCAGAGCGGCTGCGATTCCCGCGGCCCAAACCATCCGTCTGATCGAAAACCGCTTTTTTATCACGTATCGACCTCCTGTTCGTGAAATCACGTTATCGGTGAGAGAAAGCCCGCGAGCGCCGCCGCGAGGGTCAGGTTGATGGTGAGGATCCAAAGGCCGTAGAGAGGGCCTGTCTTCCCGGTCTCCTTTCGCGTGGCCTCTTTATAGGCGGTCAGGTACTTGAAAGGACAGATGCGGGCCACCAGCATGTTCGTCTTGTATCCCCGGCGGTCGAGCGACGCCATGATCAGGATCAGGATGACGACATTCGAGACGACGGCCAGCAACCCGATCCCGAAAAAGACATTTCGTACGGTCATTGCTTTATGCCTCCGACGTCAATATAGGGGTCCTGGGTCCGTTGTCTGTAGACAAATGTCCCATTTTTAGGGATGGGAGAATCGCCCATCCGGCGCGCTCCCCCGGCCGCTCAGCGGCGGACCGCCGGGAGGATACGGTCGTAGAAGACCTCGATGGGCTTGCCCGATTCCGGGCCGGGCTTGGCGTCGCCGCACATGGCGACGACCATGTCATGCTCCGGGACCACGACGATGTACTGCCCGCCGCGCCCGCGGGCCGCGTAGATGAACTCGCCGCTCTTGCCGCGCGGATCGGGGGCCCAGACCCACCAGAGATAGCCGTAGCCCGAGGGCGGCTGGCCGGCGACCGTCAGATCGACGCGCATCTTGAGGGAGTCCCGGACCCACTCCCCGGGTACGACCTGGACGTCCCCCCATCTCCCTTTGTTCAAATAGAGCTGCCCCAGCTTGGCCGCATCGCGAGCCGCCAGGTTAAGGCCGCCGCCCGTGTGGGTATGGCCCTCCGTGTTTCGGACCCAGAACCATTTCTCGATCCCGAGGGGCTTGAAGAGGAATCGCGACGCGTACTCTTCGGCGTGCGTCCCCGTGCGGCGCTTGAGCATGGCCGACAGCAGGATGACGCCGCCGCTGTCGTAGCGGAACTCCGTCCCGGGCGGCCCGAGCATCGCCCGGTCGAGATAGAACTTGTCCCAACCCTTGGCTAAGCGGTTCAGTTGCCCGTGGGGGGAATCCGGCCCGTTCTCGTGATAGTCGGTCCCGGTCCGCATGGTCAGGATGTCCTCGACTCGCATGGACGCCTTGCGCTCGTCCAAGTTGGCGATCCCCTTCATGTCGGGGAAGAAATCGAGGACCTTCTCGCCCACGCCCTTGAACTCGCCGCGGGCGATGGCGATGCCGACCAGGGCCGAGGTGAAACTCTTGGATACCGATTGGAGGGTATGCAACTTGCCGGGCCCCCAGCCGTTGAAATTCTCCTCGAGGACGAGCCGGCCGTGGCGGACGATCACCAGGTAATGGAGCCGCGGGAGGATGTCTCCCCGGCGGATGGCCTCGACGAGCTCTGCGAGCATTCGGGCGTCCAATCCTTCGTCGTCGGGTTTGGACACGGGCCACTGCCACGAGGGCGGGTCTTGGGCCAGTGGCTGCCCTGTGGCGGGGATGACGATCAGGCCGAGTAGCACAAGCCCGCAGGCGGTCATGCATCGTAAAGTGTGAGTTCGCATGGCCTCAAGATAGGCAGGATAAAGGCGTTTGTCTGTAGACAAGAGTCCTATTTTGGGCTAGTTCGGGCTTCCCGCGCGTTTTTGGCGATACGGTTGATGAGCTCGAGCCGGCTCCGGACGCCGAGCTTCTGGTAGATATTGTAGATGTGATTCCGGACCGTGCTCGCGGAGATGAAGAGCTTCCTCTCGATGTCTTTGTTGCTGGACCCCTGAAGGACCAGGCGGAGGATCTCCTGTTCCCGCGCGGTCAGCCCGTAGGTTTCGATGACACCGTCCAGGCCTTCAGCCGTGGCCAGGGTTGAGGATCTGATCTTCTTCCTGATCCTGACCGCGGAAACGACCCCCGAGGCGATGAAGGCCGCGGCGAGGAGGAGGAACCACCAGGCCCTCCAGAACGGGACCGGCACCTTGATGGCGATGGCGAGCCCCTTGTCGTTCCAGACCCCGTCGGGATTGGCGGCCTTGACACGAAGCGTGTACTCTCCGGCGCCGAGTTCGGACAAGGATACGCTATTGCCGGGGTCGAGGGGGATCCAATCCCCGTCGCGGGGTTCCAGGCGGTAGACGAGGATGTTCATCTCCGGGGCCGCGAACGACAACGCCGCGAATTCAAAGGCGTTCAATGCGGCTTTGTAGGGGAGGGTCAGGGTTCGGAGCGTCGAGAGAGAGCGAGGGGGGCTGACCGCCGTGTTGTTCCGGCGGAGAGCCGTCCAGACGACAGGAGGGACGAACGTGTCCTTGCGGACGTCCGCGGGGTCGAAACAGTTGAAGCCGTTGTCCCCGCCGAAGAACAACCGTCCGTCGGCGCCCCTGAACGACGCCCCGGTGTTGAAAGACTTGCCTTGGAGGCCGTCCCTGGCCCCGAAGTTTGTGAAGATCCCGGGCTCAGGGTCGAATTTCGAAAGCCCGCGGTTCGTGCTGATCCAAAGAGCTCCGGACGGGTCCTCCAGGATCCCGCAGACGACCTCTCCGGCCAGGCCGTCCTTCTGGGCAAAAACCCTCCACTCGCTTTTGGCCCGGTCGAACCGGTTGAGCCCGCTGTCCGTTCCGACCCAGAGGATCCCGGCCCGGCTTTCGTGGATGCAGTTGACGACGTTGTCGTTGATGCTTGTTCCGGGAGGGTCTTCGAGACGGCTGATGTAGCTCACGAACTCGCCCGTGGCCCTGTTCAGCCTGTTCAAGCCCCACCGTGTTCCCACCCAGAGGGATCCGTCCCTGTCACTGTGGATCGCCGTGACGATGTTCCCGCTCAAGCTGGTCTTGTCCCGCGGGTCGTTGAGAAAGCGGGTCCAACGCTCGGGGCCTGTTTCGAACTTGTTCAGCCCGCGATGGGTGCCGACCCAGAGGACGTCCGGGCGTTCCGCGTCCGCCCAGATCGCGTTGACCCTGTTCGCCGACAGGCTGTTCGGGTCTCGAGGGTCGTTGCGGTAGTGCTTGAGGGTCCCCGATACGGGATCGAGCCGGACCAGGCCGCCGCCCTCGGTCCCGGCCCATATACCGCCCCGGGGATCCCCGATGAGGGCCAGGACGCTCGTCTCGCTCGAGCCGTCTTCGCCGGAGGCGGAGCGGAGGAAGCGCGTGACCTTACCCGCCTTCGCGTCGATCCTCTCGAGCCCGGATCTCGTGCCCGCCCACAGCGCCCCCGAACCGTCCGCCCACAAGGAACGGACGTCGTTGTGGGCGAGGCTCCGCGGGTTCAATGAATTGTGCTTGTAGTGCTCGAACTTGACCGTGCCGGTCAGGCACTTGTTAAGCCCTCCCCGGACAGTTCCGATCCAGACGACACCGGCCGCGTCCTCGAAGATCGAGGTGACGTTGTCGTCGCCGAGCGATTCGGGATCCTGGGGGTCGTTTTTACAGACGACGTACTCGCCGGTCGTCCGGTCCCAGATGCGCAAACCTTCCGACACCGTCCCCAGCCAGAGTCTCCCGCCCCTGTCTTCGGCGATGGCCGTGATCGTCTGCGACGCGAGGTCGCGGGGGAAATCGCCGGCCCCGTAAAAACGGGCGAAGCCGTTCGTGCCGGGGACATAACGGTTCAATCCGCCGCCCTTCGTGCCTGCCCAGATCGTGCCCCCGCGGTCTTCGAAGACCGTCCAGACATTGTCGCTGCCGAGGCTCTGCGGGTCATCGGTGACGGAGCGGAAATGGACCGTGCTCCCGGTTTGGGGATCGATCTTGTAAAGTCCAGCGTCGAGGGTGCCGACCCAGATATTCCCTTTCCTGTCGGCCAGCACGTCCCAGACGACATCGGAGTTCGGTCCCAAGGGGACCTGGACGAAAGAACGTTTGTTCCGGTCGAACCGGCCGAGGCCGTGAGTGCGCGTCCCTACCCACAGATCGCCTTTCGCGTCTTCCTGGACCGCCAGCACGATGTCGTCGCTCAGGCTGTTCCGGTCTTGGGCATCGTGATTGTATCTGACGAAATTCCCCGTTTCCCGGGAAAACATGAAGAGCCCCATCCCGCTCGTCCCCATCCAAATGTCCCCGGAACGGGTGATCGTCACCGGGTAGACGCCCATGGGCGGGGGGGACGGCTGATCGCCGGCCGTCGGAGCGAAATGAACGAACCGGTATCCGTCATATCTGGCCAGGCCCGCGCTCGTGCCGACCCAGAGGAACCCCTCTTCATCCTGGCAAATGCTGGAGAACCCGATCACTGAAGTCGCCCCGGTTTTGGGGGTAAGGCGTTCGAACCGGTGGAACCGCCCGGGGTAGATGGAGCCGGAATAAGCCGAGGCGCCGAGGAGCAAGAGGCCGAGGAGATGGAAAACGGTCCGTTTCATCATCACCAGGGCGTTATTATATCATTTTTTCTCTACGGCCTCGCGGGCTTTCTTGATGAAGTCCCAGACTTCCGAGCCGAACATCCTGTAGTCGTCGGGAACGGCTCCGGCGGTGTACGCCTCGCCGATCCTGGCTTTGAGCTCCGGGCGGTCGCCGTAGGCCTCGTTGAGGAGGTCCGTCCACCGTTTGGCCAGGCCCTGGGCCTTCTCGCTGGCCGGGTCGGCCGTGATGTTCTGCTTGACCTCCTCGATGAGCTCGGCCCAGCGGCGCTGATAGGCCGCCGCCATCTCGGGGGTATACTTCTTCCCGACCTCGGCGAACTCCTTGAGCTCCGCCTCCGTGTAGAACTTCTCGTGCCAGTCTTTCTTGATGTCTTCGCCCATTTGAATGACCTCCATGATCCTAATTGTATTCTTTTTGAGAATTCTTGCCACGCGTAGCGTTTCTATTTATTGATGACGGATCCAGCCATGGATACATATTGACAGAAAGGGACGAGCGTATTACAATGTATTACATGAAAACCGCGACGCTGACCATTCGTTTGGATAAGGAGCTCGAAGAGCTTCTGTCCAAAGCCAGCAAGAGGACGGGGAAGAACCGCAGCGAGATCGCCCGAGAGGCCCTCCGCCGCCAGATCCGCCTCGAAAATTTCGAAGAGTTGCGGCGGCGGATCATGCCTTTCGCCGAGGCTCGCGGCTACCTGACGGACGAGGATATCTTTTCCAAGGTCTCATGAGGGTTTTCCTCGACACGAACGTCATTGTCAGCGCTGTGGCGACGCGAGGGCTCTGCGCCGACGTTTTTCGCGAGGTCCTTGTCCGTCACCAACTGATCATTTCCGAGATGTTGATCGATGAAGTCAGGAACATGCTCCGGGACAAGATCGGTACTCCCCCCGACAGCATCGCGGATGTCATCGTCCTGCTTCGGGAAGGTTCGCTGCTTTCAGAACCGTCCCATGTGGTAGACCTCCCGATCCACGATGCCCAGGACAAGGCCCTGGTCTCGGCCGCCCTCGACGGAAGGGCCGATCTATTCGTTACAGGGGACAGGGAGATCCTCGAACTCTCCGGCTCCGGGACCATGAAGATCGTCTCGCCCAGGATGTTCTGGGAGCTGGCGAAAGCCCAGCCTAGTTCTGATTAAGCCACAAAGCTCCCTTTGATCGTTAAAAGGCGACCAAGCCGGCTTTCTTGAGCACTTCGAGAAGTCCGACGATCGTTTCGAGCGGCGTCTCCTGGCGGAACTGCGTGTCGAGCATCTTCTTGATGTCCAGCGCGCTGTTCTTCCCGTCACAGAGCAGCTGGATCTCCGAGCTGTTGCGGCCCGCGGCCCGGTCCGGTGTGGCCGCGCCCAAGGCCTTTCGGGCCTCTTGGATCGCGGTCTGATAGCCCTGGAATCCGGCCGCCTTGATCTTGGGCAGGGGCCTGGGGATGAGAGCGGCCGCCTTTTTCTCGGCTTCGGACAGCTTGAGGTCGACCGGCTTCAGCCCCAGTGCCGCGGCTTGCCGGCGCATGGCCTGGTCCATCGTCCTCAGATGGGCGGCCTCGAGCCCTGTCACCGATGCCTGGAGCTCGGCGAGATAGGCGCCGAAGCCCGCCTTGTCCCCGGCGAGCTGGAGGACGGAGCCGACCGTGGCCCGCTCGTTCCGGGCCGACGCTTCGATATAGCCGCGGACCCGCTTGAACGTCGCGGGGAAGGCCGCCGCGTCCGCCCGCCGCATTTCCTCCAAACCGCGGGCCAGCTGGTGGCCGATCCGGGCCGAGGCGTTGGAGACGATCTCGGCGGCGATCCGTCCGGCCGAAGCGTCGTCGGCCGACGCGATCGTATAGGCCGCCGCGGCCGTGATGATCACGGCCCGCTTCATCTGGGTCGGGTCGATCTTGTCGGGCCTGTCCTCCGACGTGTGGTACCACTGGTCGGGCCAGGTGTTCATGACGACGCCGGGGATTCCGACGCCCCAGTCGTTGAAGACCTCGTGGTCGGACGATCCGAAATGTGTTCCGATGTAGTAGTACATCGGCTCCTCGCTCCCGGTCGGGGCGACGATCCGCCGGTTCATGACGCCGCTCATCCCGTTCGTGACATAGGAGCGGGTGGCCTCGCCCACGAAACGGTAATAATTTTCCATGACGTCGTTGAGGTAATGCGGGTTGCCGTAGGTCGTCCGCATGACGGTGAAGAAGGCCAGGCTCCGGGTCAGCTGATCGCCGACCATGTCCAGGTTGATGTCGCAGAGCGTCCGCTTCATCCGCTCCGCTTCGGCCTTGACGTAGGGGATCGTCCCCGAGAACTCGGGCACCCAGAGAAAGCGGATCGTCCGCTTGGGCTTGGGCAGACGGCCCTCTGTTATGAGCCGCTGGAGCGTCCGGGCGGCCTCGAGGATAGCCGACGTGCCGGTGGAGTTGTCGTTGGCCCCGAACATCGTATAGCCCTCGAAGATATGGGCGGTGACGATGACTTCTTGAGCGTTCGTATCCGTCCCGGGGATGGAGGCGACGATGTCCTGCAGCTCGGCCTTTTCCGTCTTGGATTCGACGACGGCCCGGACCGTGATCTTCTCGCCGCGTTTAAGCCGGTCGCGGAGGAAAACGCCTTCGCGCGGCGGCAGGCAGAAAGCGAATTTCGCCTCTCCGCCCCGCGTGTAAAGGCCGCCCCAGGGGATGAGGAGCGGGTCGAAAAGCGGCCGCGGCGACGCAAACGAGACGATCCCGGCCGCGCCCTTGTTGACGCAGCCGATATTGTGCACAGTGCCCGCGTAACCCGACGTGACCAGGATCTTGTCCTTGACGTCGAGCCCCTCGAAGTCCCTGGGCTCGCCCTCTCCCACCCAGACGAGCTCGGCCGTGACGTCGGCCGGCGAACTCCCCGAAGCCAGCATGGCCGTGAGGTCGACGTAGGAGGCGATCTTTTGCCGGCCCGGTTTCACTTCCCACAGCTCGCCCTTGACCCCGTCCCAGGTCTCGTCGCCGGGGAAGCGCAGGATGGCCGCGTCGGACAGCCTGTAGTCCTTGAGCCGGTCGAGGACGTATTGGGCCTCGGCGAATGTCCCGGCGTACTCGGCCGGCTTGCGGTCGCGCGGAAAGCCGCACATGGCCATGACGTGGTTGAAGGCAGTTTCCCCGGAGGCCTCTCCGATGATCTCGTCCATTTGATCTTGGGGCAAGAATGTCCATTGCAGCCAGGACGTCATCTGCGCGGCGGCCGGGAGGCCGATCAGGAGAACGGCCAGGGCCAGGAGGACGGCTCGTTTCTGGATCATGATGAGACTCCCTTCACGATGCGGGTCACGGTTCTTCAGTTTAATATACGGAAGCCGGGGCTTCAACGGTCCGAACGAAAATAAAAATGCCTAGGACCAGCGGTCCTCACGAACGAGGTCGGCGAGGAGCCGGCGTTTTTTCGGGGCGGGGGAGTCGGCCGGATACCCGAGGGGCGTGAAAGCCGAGGGGATGACCTCCGCGGGCAGGCCGAGGACTTCCCGGGCCGCGACAGGGTCGAAGGCTGCGATCCAGCAAGTCCCAAGCCCCTCTTCCGCGGCGGCCAGCACGATGTGGGCCATAGCGATCGTCGCGTCGACCTCGGCGGCGTTCCAGCCGTCGGCCTTCCTCCCCCAGCTTTCGGCGGGCACGGCGCAGACGGCCAGGACGAGCGGGGCCTGGGTGAACCAGTCGCGGCCGTAGACGCGGCGGAGGTCGGCCTCCCGGCCCTTGGTCGGCAGGACGATGACGCGGAAAGGCTGGCGGTTGGCTGCGGTCGGCGCCAGGCGCGCGGCCTCGAGAACGCGGGCGAGTTTCTCTTCCTCGACCGGGTCGGGCTTATAGGCGCGGACGCTGTATCTTTTTCGAATCAGCTCCTGGAAATGCATTGCTGTTCTCCTTTTTCGATCAGCCGAGGGGATCACCCCGGAAATTCGGAAATTGGTATTGTGTCCCCGAATTAATCTCCCTCGAGCACGAAGATGTAACGGCCGCCGCCCGTTTTGATCCGGATGGCGCCGTCCTTGTCCACGGCACCCGCGACCCCGGCGGCGCCGACGATGAACTTGTTCCCCACCCAGATCGTCTGGCCGCCCTCACTGACCTTGACGTTGCGGATGTTGAGCTTGGGGATGACGGCCTCGGCCTCCGACCCGCCCGGGATGGTGACTTCGACCCGGATCGTCTTGTCCGTCCGCGACCAGGCGCAAGCGACCTCGCCGCGGACCGTCATTGTCGAGCCGGAGGCGTGCATCAGGTCCCGCACCATCTGCGGCTGGATGAGGATCTTTTCGAACCCGGTCGTCCCCGAAGCCAGGTTTATGCCGGCCAGCGCCTTGTAGAGCCAGGACCCGATGCTGCCGAACATCGGGTGGTTGTGCGAGTTCATCGACGGGCCCTCGCGCTTCTGCCACAGCTCCCAGAGGGTCGTCGCCCCGTTCTTGATCATGTAGCCCCAGCTCGGGTAGTCGGTCTTGACGGCGATGTCGTAAGCCAGGTCGGACGCGCCGGTCCGGGTCAGGAGTTCCATGATGTACTTCGTGCCGATGATCCCGGTCGTGAGGTGCGAGTCGTGCTTGTAGACGACGTCGTCGAAGAGCCGGCCCCAGGCGCCGCCTTCTTTTTCCGTCGGGATGTCGAGGAAGAGCGGCAGGGTGTTCGCGGTTTGCGTCCCGTCGGCGTAGTCGCCCGTCTTGGGGTTGTAATACTCCTTATTGAAGGCCGTCCGGATCTCCCCCGCGAGCTTGTCGTAGAGAGCCGCGTCCTGGGTTTTGCCCAGCACGCGCGCCGCGTCCGCCTGGATCTTCACGTCGTAGTAATAGTAGAAGGACGAAACGATCGCGCCAGGGCATTTTTCGACGGCCACCCAGTCGCCGTAGGAGCTGAACTTGACGAGGCCGTTCTCGGCCTTGCTCCTCAGGAACTCGACGTATTTCCGCATTCCGTCGTAGTGCTCCTCGAGGACACGGGTGTCGCCGTAGTACTGGTACATGTACCAGCAGATCAGGGGATAGGCCGTGGCCCAAGCGGGGTCGGAGTTTTCCCCGCCCCAGATGTGGGGTACGGTGTCCGAGAGCCGCCCCTTCTCGTCCTGGATGTCGCGGATGTCCCGGACGAAATTCGTGTAGAAAGCGGCCATGTCGAAGTTCATGATGGCTTCCTCGGCCGTGCCCTGGGCGTCGCCCATCCAGCCCATGCGCTCGTCGCGCTGGTCGCAGTCGGTCGGGATGCTGTGAAGGTTGGTCTTCTGGCCCCAGGTGATGATCCGCTGGAGGCCGTTGAGGATGTCCTTGGAGGCGGAGAAGCTGCCTATGGGATCGATCGCGGAGTGGACGACCCGGCCGCGGAGAGTGTCGAGCTTCGGCGTTCCAGGGAAGTTGGTGACCTCGACGTAGCGGAAGCCGTGGTAGGTGAAGCGCGGCTCCCACGTCTCTTCCCCCTCGCCCTTCAGGATATAGTGGTCCTCGGCCCGAGCGGAGCGCAGGTTTTCCGTATTGAGCGTGCCGTCGCCGTAGAGGAGCTCGGCGAAACGGAGCCGGATGTCGGTGCCGCGCTGTCCGCTCACCCGGAGGCGGGCCCAGCCGCTGAAGTTCTGGCCCATATCGAAGACGTAGACGCCGGGCTTGGGATTCGTCATCCCGAGCGGGACGATGGTGTCGACGACCTGGATCGCCGGCATCATCTGGGCCGAAAGGACCCCGCCCGGCGCTTTGACGGCCTCGGCCGCGGGCCAGTCCTTGTCGTCGAAGCCGGGCCGTTCCCAGCCGGTCGTTTCCCGGCGGGCGTCGTAGGATTCCCCGTTGTAGATGCTGTCCTCGAAGATGGGACCGTCGGCGGCTTTCCACGTGGCGTCGCTGACGACGCTCGTCATTGTCCCGTCCTCGAACTCGACGTTGAGCTGGAGGAGGAGGGCCCGCGACTTGTACCAGCCGTTGCCGAGGGTCACGGCGACCGCGTTCGCGCCTTCGCGGACGGACGAGGTGACGTCGTAAGTCACGTAGAGAACGCGCTTGTCGTAGGTCGTCCAGCCCGGGTCGAGGACGTGGTTCCCGGCTTTGCGGCCGTTGAGACGCAGTTCGTAGTAGCCGAGGCCGGCGATATAGGCCCGGGCCCGCTTGACACGTCCCTTGAGCGCGAATTCCTTGCGGAGCTGGTTCTTTTTCCCGATCCAGACGCCTTTCCAATCTGCCTTGTTGAAGAGGCCGGTGTCGAAGGATGCGATGGCGCTCCAGGGGCTTTCGCGGCCATTTCGGTCCCAGGTACGGACCTTCCAGAAATAGGACTTGCCGCTTTCGAGAGCTTTCCCCGCGAATACGACTTGGGTCGATTTCGACGAAGCGATCTTGCCGCTGTCCCAGACATCTCCCGCTGCTGCCTTGGGGTCGGTCGAAACGACGACCTGGTAGGCCGACTGGACCTGGCCGCGTTCGGAGTGCTCGAGCACCCAGAAGAAACGGGGTTTCGGCGCGTCGACGCCCATCGGGTTCGCGAGATATTCACAGCGCAGGGCCGTCGGCGCAAGCGGGCCGGCACCTTCAGGGGCCGAAAGGGCGGGCGTCGCGGTCAAAGCCGCGGCTAGCGCGATTGATGAAATTATTACGAAAAGACAGGCTATGAGCCGGGAACGATTGGACGGAGACATGGGGAACCTCCTACGGATGCGGTTCCTCCTAATTACCACAGCGTCCGATGCGGGTCAATTCATCACATTCTTGACGGCGAAAGCCGCTTCCTGTAATATTAGGCATTCCCGGTGGGGCTGTAGCTCAGTTGGGAGAGCGCTTGAATGGCATTCAAGAGGTCGCCAGTTCGATCCTGGTCAGCTCCACCACCGAAATAACCCCGTTTCCCCTGAAACCATCTTTTCTGAGTGATTCAACCAGGTTTATGATACCACGGTGACATGTGAAGAAGTCTGTCTGTCCCCTCTGCCCGGGGCGTTTCGAGAAATGAGGTTCAGCGGGAACAAAGAAATTGACCACCCGTCCCTCGAATGAGTATACTTAAGCCGAGCTCGGATAAGGGGACTTGGCCATGAAATGTCCGAAGTGCCGTTCTGAGAACTTCGAGACCAAACAATTCTGCGGAGATTGCGGGACCCGGTTGCCGGAGCCTGAAGCCGGTCAGCCAGTCTTCACGAAAACTCTCGAGACGCCTCGGAAAGAGCTCGCTACAGGCTCCCTCTTTGCCGGGCGCTACCAGATCATCGAGGAACTCGGCAAAGGCGGGATGGGAAAGGTCTACCGGGTCCTCGATACAAAGCTCCAGGAAGAGGTTGCCCTGAAGCTCATCAGGCCGGAGATCGCTTCGGACGACAAGACGCTCGAGCGGTTCAAGAACGAGCTCAAGCTGGCCCGCAAGATCTCCCAGAAGAACGTGGGACGCATGTTCGACATGGGTGAGGAAACGGGAACCCATTACATCACCATGGAATACGTCCCCGGCGAGGATCTGAAGAGCTCGATCCGGCGGTTCGGCCAGCTGCCGATCGGAAAAACCGTCTCGATCGCCAAGCAGATCTGCGAGGGACTGTCCGAAGCCCACGGCCTCGGCATCGTCCACCGCGACCTCAAGCCCGCCAACATCATGATCGACAGAGAAGGCAACGCCCGGATCATGGACTTCGGCATCGCCCGTTCCCTGTACGCGAAGGGCATCACGGGCGCGGGCGTGATGATCGGGACGCCGGAGTACATGTCGCCCGAGCAGGTGGAAGGGAGGGACGTCGATCGCCGATCGGACTTCTACTCGTTGGGGATCATCCTTTATGAAATGGTGACGGGACGGGTCCCCTTCGAAGGCGACTCTCCTTTTGCGGTGGGCCTGAAGCACAAGGGTGAGGTGCCCAAGCCCCCCGCGGAGCTGAACGCCCAGGTCCCCGATGATCTGAACGGATTCATCCTCAAATGCCTGGAAAAGGACAGAGAGAAGAGATGCGCCGACGCGGGGGAGGCTCTGTCCGTGCTCGAGATCATCCAAAAGGGGATCCCGACCACCAAGCAGACGATCGCGGCGAAAAAGCCGCTCACCTCGAGGCAAATCACGGTCACGTTGGGATTTCGAAAACCCTTGATCCCCGCGTTGCTCGCTATCGCGGTCGTTCTGATCGGATTATTTCTGTGGCATCCCTGGTCCACGATCAAAGGGCCGCCTCTGCCCCCCGCGGACAAGCCCTCGATCGCGGTGATGTATTTTGAGAACAACACCGGTGACAACGGGCTCGATCAATGGAGAAAGGGCATCTCCGATCTGCTGATCACGGACCTCATGCAGTCCAGGTACCTCAAGGTGTTGGGCGGAGACCGGCTCTTCGACATTCTCAGCCGGATGGGTCAACTCGAGACCAAGAGCTATTCTTCCGAAGTCCTGAAGGCGGTGGCGGTCCAAGGCGGCGTGAATCGCATCGCCAGAGGCAGCTTTTCGAAAGCGGGCGAGACGATCAGGATCGACATGATCCTGCAGGATGCCGATTCGGGGGAACCGGTCGCCACGCACAGGGTCGAAGGAAAAGGCGAAGAGGGCATCTTCGCCATGGTGGATGAGCTGACCAGATGGACCAAGTCGAGCCTGGAGCTGACTTCAGACCAGGTGGCGGCCGATCTCGACGAGGATGTCGGATCGGTCACGACCCCATCTCCCGAGGCGTATAGGTTTTACGCCAAAGGAAACGACCTGTTCAACGATGAGGAATATGAGCGGAGCATCGAAGCCCTGGAAAAAGCCATCGCTCTCGACCCCGGATTCGCCACGGCCTACAGGAAGATGGCCGCGGCTTTTGGAAATCTGGGCAGGCCCGTCGAACGAGCCAAGTACCTGCAAAAAGCTCTGGAATTGAGCGACCGGCTCACCGAGAGAGAGAGGCTCATGGTCCAGGGGTCTTGTGACGAGCGATCCGAATCTCCGTCCACGCGGGATAGAGCCATCGAGGCTTATAAAAAGCTGCTGGACCTTTATCCCGACTCCAGAGAAGCCATTGCGGCAAATAACAACCTCGGGGCTATTTATCGATATATGGAAGACTGGGGCAACGCCATCGAGCACTTAGAACTGGCGGTAAGGGCGGGCTCGAAGTTTAGGCTTGTCTACAACGTGCTGGCCGCGGTCTATATGGCCGTAGGAGACTATGGCAAAGCCGAGAAGGTCCTCGAGGACGCGATCACGCGCTTTCCCGATAATCTGGGGGGCCATCAGGACCTGGCGAGACTCTACGCTTTTCAGGGGCGATTCGAGCTGGCCCTGAAGGAGCGCGACAGAGCGGCCGCCATCGACCCGACATATTCCAAGGCCAGATTTTATCATTTAATGTGGGACTTCGATAAAGCGGAAGTCGAATATAAGAAGTGGCTGGGAAACGTCTCCCCGGGCAATCAGTTTGCTGCAAGAGAGATGCTCAATTTGCTGTATATGACGCAGGGAAAGTTCGGGGAGGCGAAGAAGCAGATCCTGTTGGGGTTCGATCTGGCCGAGAAGTCGGGATTTCCGCCCGGCATGTTCATCAATCTGTATTATTATTCGACCTATCACGATCTGAGAGCGGGCCGTTACGCGGAGGCGTTGGCAACCCTGGAGAAGGCCGGGGCCGCCGAGAGCGATAACACCATCGCCAAGCTTTACAATCTGGAGCTCGAGGGGTGGATCTACGCGGAGATGGGAAGGCTCGACGAGGCCCGGAAGACAGCGGACGAGATCAAGGACATGGTGGCCGCGACCGTTTTCAAAAAGCGGATCAGACACCATCACTTCGTCATGGGCATGATCCAACTCAAGAGAAACGACTATTCAGGCGCTATCGAGCATTTTAAGAATGCGGTCTCCTTGTTGCCTCATCCTGTGGATTGGGTTACAGACGATGGCCTCTATCGCTATCACCTGGCGAAAGCTTATGAGGATTCCGGGGATCCGCGGACGGCCCGTGAGGAATTCGAGGGACTCGTTGCGCTCATCCCCGGCCGAACCTCGTTCGGGGACCTCTACGCTCTGAGCTATTATCGTTTGGGCGGGATCTACGAAAAGGAAGGGGACACCGCCAAGGCCGTCGAATGCTATAGACGATTCCTCGGCCTCTGGAAGGACTCCGACCCCGACCTCCCGGAGGTCGCGGACGCCCGTAAAAGGCTGGCGGGATTGAAGGGGACCTGATCTCAGCCGAACCGGCCCGGCCCGGTCGCCGACGGGCCGCCCGCTCCATGCGCTACTTCTGACCGGGGAGCTTCCAACCTTGCTGTATCCAACCGGAGGAGGAAATGTATCCAGAAGGCCCGAACGGCATTTAAGAGGTCGCCAGTTCGATCCTGGTCAGCTCCACTACCGAACGAACCCTGATCCTACCCGATAGGATGAGCCGGGATTTCTCGACTCCCCAGGCTCCTATTGCAGGACCGCGGCCAATATCTCGAATTTGAGCGGGTCCGCCTTCTTGGTTAAAGGGGTCTCGATCAGGATGCCGAGGTTCGTCGCTATGAAAAGGCTGGTTTTGGCGGCCGGGATGTAAAGCAGGAGACAGCCCGCGCCGATGCCCCCGCCGCCGTGCCCCCAGGCTTCGATCCCCCCGGCCTGGTAGCAGCTCAGGCCGAGGCCGTAGACCGGGGTGCCCTTGTCGTTCTTGACCCAGGTCCTCATCAATTCCATGGAAGCGGCAGTCAGCAGTTTTCCTTCCATCAGCCCGTGGATGAACTTCACGGCGTCCAGAGGCGCGCAAACGATCCCGTCGTCGCCCTTCATGGAAGCCACGTTGGCTTTCTGCATGGCCGTTATGTTCGCCGGTTCGCCGGTCTGAAGGACATCCCAGTAGGAATCGACGACCGGTAGTCCGCGGAGGTCGGCGGGGGACAGGAGGTAACGGGTTTGCGTCATCCCCAGCGGATCGAAGACGTTTTTCCTCATGTAGGCCACATGATCTCCCGTGATCGCGTCGGCGATCAGGGCCAGAAGTTCGTAGTTGGTGTTGGTGTAGGCGTATCGGCTCCCGGGCGCGAATACGGGGGCTTCGTTTTGGATATAACTCAGGTTCTCTCGAAGGGGGGGGACCTCCAAGGGGTGGAGAAGGACGCGGGAGACATATCTTGGCCGCGTCGTATATTCGGGAATGCCTGACGTATGATTCAAGAGCATGCGCACGGTGATGTCCGCCGGGTTGCTGAGGAAGCCGGCCGCCCAGGCCGACAAGTGACGCGAGATAGGATCGTCAAGGCTGAGCTTCCCTTTCTCCGCGAGCTGAAGGATGACCGTCGCCATGAAGGTCTTCGCCACGCTCTGGAGGTAATGCATGTGCTCCGGCCGCATCGGCGTTTTGTCCTCGGTCCGGCTGAATCCGGCCGCGGCCGCCCACCAACCCTCCTTCTCCGTATGAACGGCCACGGCGACACCGGGCAGGCCGGCCTTGACATACTTTTCCATGACGGCGCGGATGGCGGCGGCCTTCGAATAATCGGGGTTCAGCCTCACGTCCTCGGGCCCGGAGTTCGAGCCGATCGCGCCGGGCAGCGCGATGGATCCGAAGAGCACAGCCGCGGCCAGCGCCGGTCGACCGAACAATATCGAACGGGTTCCTTTGATCATCATGGTTTTCCTTTCTTTGCCGGATTGTATAGGACGGAAACGAACGCTGTCAATGAAAGCGGGGGGGGAGTTCTCCTCGCTTTTCGCCGTTGACTTCCCCCCTGTAAAAAGATATTTTGGGCCCGCGACGGCGTATCTCCGACAAAACCGTTGAAGGAGGCCGCTTATGCCTAAGAAAGATGATTGGGACGCCCGGTTCGCCCCGGAAGCAAAACGGACGCGACGGCGGGGCGATGCCCGTAACCAGGGGCTTCTTCTGATGCTCACCGCCATCGGCATCCCGCTTGTTCTCTTCTTCATCCAGGTGGACGGCGCTCTGAGGTTCTCCGAGCAGGACAAGGTTTTCGAAAGGACCCTGACGAACGCCGAGCATCAGGAGATCCGGACGGCCATCGACAAGCATAAGGCCAAGCTCGACACGGTCCAGAAGATCGTCGAGGAGATCAAGGAAGCGTACCGCGGCGAGACGGGCGCGAGTTACGAACGGGACGTCTGGGTCGTCCACGTCAAGGAGGGGCTGGCCATTCCCTTCAAGTACGTTCTCGCCTTCGGGGCGATCCTGTTCCTCATTGGCATCGGGAAACTGATTATCTAGGCCTTCCCGGGCCCGGATCCCGGCGTCAGCCTAGTCAGCTGTATAACCGATCTTGATCGTGACCTGGTAGTAAGCGACGGCCGCCTTGTCGATGTAACCGCGCGTTTCCACGACCTCGAACCAGCGCATGTTGGATGCCCCCTTGGCGGCGCTGGCCAGGGCGTTCTTGATGGCGTCCTCGATGCTCAGCTTGGAGGAGCCGACGATCTCGATCTTATTGTAAACATGCTCGCTCATCGCAAAAACCCTTTCACTCGTAGAATTCGATCCTCGCCACGGCCACGTCGGCCGTAAATGCCCGTTTGGCGGCGACGATGGCCAGGCGCTTCATGCTCCGCTTGTCGAGAGCCTGGCCCAGGTTCTCGGGCTTGAAGTCCGCAAACGGGATGTCGACCTGCTTCCATGTCCTTCCGGCCTCGAACCCGGCCTCGTAGTATTGCCAGGGGAGGCGAGTATCCGCCGTTCGGATGTGCAGGTAGTAGGCCGCGCCATTCCCCCGCACCCAGATCCTGACGCCCTTGAAGCCGCTCGCGTCGAAGAAGTCGCCTCCCTTGGCCAAGGGCAGGGCCGCCTGGACGAAGCCGCCTTGGTTTTCAAGCGCAACGTTTCCTTGGAGCCGGAGGCAGCGCTTCCCGTCGAGCGTCTCGAAGCCGGCCCGGCCCTCCGACAGGCCGCCCATGACACGGTCCGTGAACGTTTGCCACGTTTGGCCAAGGGCGGATATGCCGTCACGGGAAAAATCGTCGACGAGCAGGGTCGCCGGGCCGTTCACGCCCGACGCGAACAGGGCTGATGCGATCCCCAAAACCATCAATCCGAGCCGCATATCCATCCTACTTGCCCGCCGGCGGCGCCTGGAACAACCTGACAGTCTCGGGATTGAAAAGCACGATCATCGAGTAGACGCCCAGAGCCGTGCCGAAGGGGACGTTGGCCAGGCTGATGAAGGAGATGACCAGCATCAGGATCCGGGCCCATTCCTTGTGCTGGATGAGGCCCAGGCCGCCGATGATCTTGGGCAGCCCGATGAGAGCCAGGAACGAGCTGACGACGAGCCCGATGATCCGCAGGACCCCCGGTCCGACTTCATCGACATTGGGGATCTGGGCGACGCCGAAGAAGAAGAGGAAGGCGAAAAGCGCGAGGCAGAGGCTCAGCGCGCCGAAGATGACCCAGAGGATCCCGATGACCTTGATATGATCTTGCATGACGACACCTCCTGTACCTCTCATTATACGAGAGAAAGGGGCACGGAAGTTATTTAATTGTAATTTCGCCTCTGATAGCGGAGAATGGTGGCCGCTAAGGAGAAATGCTGGGTGACAATCCTGCTGTCCGCGCTTCTGTCGGCGGCGACGTTCGTCCTCTTGCTCGTGACGGAGCCGGCGCGTGCCGTTGCGAACCCCCGTCCCGAGTTGAACCGGGAGGTCGCCCTCTCGCCTGAAGAACGCGCCCTCATCCTCAGGGGGAAGATCGTCCTTAGGAACCTGCCCAACCCCGGCCAGAAGGGGAGGACCTACGAGGCGGTCGGCATTCTCCAGGGATCGCTCGACGAGGCCCTCGCCGTCCTTACGGATTACGGCTGCTACCCCGATTACATGCCCAGCGTCGGCGCCGTCCGTCTCTGCGAAACGGCCGGTCCGAGCTCCATCGTCGAGGTCAAGCTCCACCTGCCGCTCGGCGTGAAAAAACAATATCGCCTCAAGTTCAATTGGACGCGGGACGATGCCGGGTTCGAGTTGACCTGGGAGAAAGTTCCCTGGCCGGAGCTCAAACCGAGCCAGACGATCGCCGACACTTCCGGCTTCTGGTTCATCCGCAAATTCGAGGACGGTGGGCTGCTCGCCGTCTACCACATCTATACGGACCCGGGCCGCGTCCCCCTCGGCCTGACCAAGCTCGCTCATGGCGTGGCCAGGAGCAAGATCCCGGACGGGATCGTGAAACTCCGCACACGGATCCTCGAAGTGTATCGCCCGGGCAAAAAGTAGCCGACGGCCTTAGGCTTCCTGCCCGTAACGCCCCGCCGAGCCGAGCACGTCGCGGTTTTTCTTCTTGTACATCTCGACCATGGCCGTCCGGGCCGGGCCGAGGTACTTGCGGGGATCGAACTCCCCCGGCGATTCGGCGAAGACCTTGCGGATCGTGGCCGTCATGACCATCCGGCCGTCGGTGTCGATGTTGATCTTGCAGACGGCCGAGCGGGCCGCCTGCCGCAGCTGGTCTTCCGGGACGCCGATGGCGTCCTTCATCTTGCCGCCGTACATGTTGATGGTGGATACCGCCTCCTGGATGACGGACGAGGCGCCGTGAAGGACGATGGGGAAGCCGGGGATCTTCTTCTCGACCTCGGCCAGGATGTCGAACCGGAGCGGCGGCGGGACGAGGATGCCCCGGGCGTCGCGCGTGCACTGCTCGGGCTTGAACTTGTAGGCGCCGTGGGAGGTGCCGATGGAGATGGCCAGCGAGTCGACGTTCGAGAGGCGGACGAAATCGACGACCTCGTCGGGCTGCGTATAGGTCGATTTCTCGGCCTGGACCTTGTCCTCGATCCCGGCCAGGCGGCCGAGCTCGCCTTCGACCGAAACGCCGCGCGTCCGGGCGTAGTCGACGACCTGGCGTGTCAGGGCGATATTTTCCTCGAACGGAAGATGCGAGCCGTCGATCATGACCGACGAGAATCCGTTGTCGATACAGGATTTGGCCAGTTCGAAGGTGTCGCCGTGGTCGAGGTGGAGGGTGATGGGGATCTCCCGTTCCGCGCCCATGGCTTTCTCCATGTCCCGGGCCATCCGCACCGCGCCCTCGGCCATGTAGCGGAGGAGGGTCTGGTTGGCGTATTTCCGGGCCCCGCTCGAGATCTGGAGGATGACGGGCGAGCGCGTTTCGACGCAGGCCGTAACGATCGCCTGAAGCTGTTCCATATTGTTGAAGTTGTAGGCCGGGACGGCGTATTGCCCGGCGAAGGCGCGCCGGAACATGTCGTTGGTGTTGGCCAGGCCGAGGTCTTTGTAGGATACGGGCATCGTTATACCTCCTTGAAACTCGTCGGAACCTGCCCTCATCATAACCGATTGTCGGGTGCAATTCAAAGCTCGAAGTTCACGATCTCGGTGAGTTCTGCGCCTTGTCTTTTTCGGAGGCGTCTGGTATAACCGCGGAAGATCGTGTGCCGAGAACATCGAACCGAGGGGAGCCCGAAATGACGAGAAAAGCGCTGACGGCCGCGTTCTGCCTTGTGTTGCTGGCCATCTCGGCCGCGGCCCGGGAGTCGCGGCAGCCGCCGGCGCCGCTTTTTCGCGACCCCGTCTTCGATGGGGCCGCCGACCCGGCCCTGATCTGGAACGACAAGGAGCGGGCCTGGTGGGTCCTCTACACCAACCGCAGGGCCAACGCGGCCGACGCCCAGGACGGCGTCCGCTGGTGCCACGGCACGGATATCGGGATCGCCTCGTCTACCGACGGCGGCCTGACCTGGACCTACCGGGGAACGGCCAATGGGCTCGAATTCGAGCCGGGGCGGAACACGTTCTGGGCACCCTGTCTCGTCGAACACGGCAGGACCTATCACATGTATGCCGCCTACGTCCGGGGCGTCCCGGCGGATTGGAGCGGCGACCGGCACATCGTCCACTACACGAGCCGGGACCTCGTGAATTGGAAATTCGAGGCCATCGTCCCGCTGAGCTCGGAGAACGTCATCGACGCTTTCGTCCACGCCAAACCGGACGGGGGCTGGCGCATGTGGTACAAGGACGAAGGCCATGGCTCGCATATCTACGCAGCCGACAGCGAGGACCTTTATCGATGGAAGGTCGTCGGCCCCGTCGTCACCAGCGCGCCCCAGGAAGGGGTCGCCGTCTTCTGGTGGCGGGGTTCCTACCGGATGCTCGTCGACCGCTGGCAGGGGATGGGTGTCCTTCGTTCTGGCGACCTTACGGGCTGGACGGAGCAGCCGGGGACGATCCTCGGCGTTCCGGGCACTCGTCCGGACGATGCCGACATCGGACGCCACGGCGAGGTCGTCGTCCAGGGGCCCGACGCGTTCCTCTTCTACTTCACCCATCCCTTCGGTCCCAAGGCCCATACCGAACCCGGGAAACACCGGTCAGTGCTACAAGTGGCGAAGCTCGAGATAAAGAACGGCCTCCTCGTCTGCGACCGGGACGCGCCGTTCGACCTTGCGCTCGGGCCTCCGTCGGGATTCCGGCCGGCCGAGCCGCCTGCGAGCCCCGTCGTCCTCGAGTCGTCCAACGCCAAGCTGACGGCGGCCTTTGTCTGGGCCAAGGCCCAGGCCCTGGACTACGCCTTCCCCGCTTCGGCCCACGACGACCCCGTGGGCGACTGGTACGAGGCCGCCTTGCCGTCGCGCTTCGCCTTCTGCATGCGCGACGTGTCCCACCAGGCCACGGGGGCCCAAGTGCTCGGCCTGGGCGCGTTCAACCTGAACATGCTGGGCAAGTTCGCCCGCGGCATCAGCGCGTCCCGCGATTTCTGCTCGTACTGGGAGATCGACAAATGGGACCGGCCGGCCCCGGTCGACTATAAGAACGACAAGGACTTCTGGTACAACCTGACGGCCAACTTCGACGTCCTCGACGCCTGCTGGAGACAGTACCTGTGGACGGGCGAAAAAGCTTATGTCGAGGACCAGGCCTTCCTCGCGTTCTACGGTCTGACTTTCAAGGAATATATCGGGGCCTGGGACAAGGACGGCGACGGCGTCCCGGAACACCGCCCGGAGTACGGCTACCGCGGGCTCGGCGGCTACGACGAAGGTCCGTTCTCGGAGAAAGCCCTCTATGCCGCCGACCTCGTTGCCGCGATGGCCAGGGCGTCCGATTCCTACGTTACGCTGCTCGAGCTCCGGGGCGAGACCGCGGCGACCGGCGCCCTCCGCGAGCGAGCGGCGGGTTTGAGAAAGATGTACAACGAGTGGTGGAGCGATGAGCGTAGTAAGTACGCCGACGGCCGCACCGCCGGCGGCGGTCTCGTTTACCAGGACCTGATCTGGAACGGGGTCTTTCCGCTCTACTTCGGCTTCGTCCCGGCCGGGCCGCGGCGCGACGCGACCCTCCGCCGCATCCTGGCGAGCGAGCCCGAGGGCATCGAGATCGAATCGTACCTGCCGGAGATCTTCTACCGCTTCGGCGAGGATGAAGCGGGCTATGCCCGGATCCTCGCGCTTGCCGACCCGGCCAAGGAGCGCCGCGAATACCCCGAGGTCCCGTTCGCCATCGTCGGAGCGATCGCCACGGGGCTCATGGGCATCGAACCGGACGCCCGCACCCGGACCGTCGCGACGCGGTCGCGACTCACGACCGAGACGGAATGGGTCGAGCTGCGGAATGTGCCGGTCTTCGACAACGCCATCGATATCCGTCATGACGGCAGGCGGGGGACGTCCTTCGCCGTTCGCTCCGGCGGGAACGTCGTCTGGAAAGCCGTCGTCGAAGGCCGCTGGGATGAGCTGACGGTCAACGGCATCGCTCGGAAAGCCCTTCAAGGAGAAGACGAGGCCGGCCGGCCCGTCTCCTGGGTCATGGTCAAACTGGCGGCGGGCGAAAAGGCCGTCGTCGTCCCCGCCGGCGGGTCCGGAAAAGCCGCTGATATGCCGATAGAGGAGGCAGGTCGATGACGATGCGAAAGAACCGCGCGTTCAAACGGGTGGGGGTGATGTCGTTCCTGATCGTGTTCGCCTTCTCGTTCGCCCAGGCCCAGCCGGGAGCGAAGGGATCGCCGCACCGCTTCTCCGAGGCCAAGGCCCGGGCCTGGGCCTCGGCCGAGCCGTGGGCCTTCGGCTGCAACTACATCCCCCGGACAGCCGTCAACACCCTGGAGATGTGGCAGGCGGAGACGTTCGATCCGGCGGTGATCGACGAGGAGCTCGGCTGGGCCGAAGGCCTGGGCTTCAATTCGGTCAGGGTCTTTCTCCACTATCTGCTTTGGGACCAGGACGCCGGAGGGTTCCTGAGACGGCTGGAGCGGTTCCTTGCCATCGCCGACAAGCACCACATCGCGACGATGTTCGTCCTGTTCGACGACTGTTGGAACGCCAAGTTCCGGACGGGGGCACAACCCGCGCCGCGGCCGGGCGTCCACAACTCGGGCTGGGTGCAGTGTCCCGGCCCGGCCCTGCTCGGGGACCCTGCGCGCTGGGGTATCCTTGAAGCTTACTCCCGGGGGATCATCGGCTTTTTCCGGGAGGACCGACGAGTTCTGGCCTGGGACCTCTACAACGAACCGGGGAATTCGGACTACGGCGCCAGGTCACTGCCGCTCCTCAAGGAAGTTTTCGCTTGGGCCAGGGCGGCCGCGCCCGCTCAACCGCTGACCGCGGGCATTTGGGATGAGTCACAGGAGCTCGCCGCGCTCAACCGTTTCCAAGTTGAAAACTCCGACATCATCTCCTTTCACTCCTACCTGGATCGAGCGGGGACGCAGAAGAGGATCGAAGGCCTCGAGGTCCACGGACGCCCGCTCATTTGCACGGAATACATGGCCAGGACCGCGGGCAGCCGGTTCGAGGACATCCTGCCTCTCTTCAAGTCCCTCGACATCGGGGCCATGAACTGGGGATTCGTCAGCGGCAAGACCCAGACGATCTTTCCCTGGGGATCTAAAGAGGGGAGCCCGGAGCCCGCGGTCTGGTTCCACGATATCCTCAGGGCGGACGGGAAACCCTACATCACGGCGGAAACCGAGCTCATCCGCAAGCTGGCCGGAAAAGCCCGCCCGGCCGATAACGGGAAAACCCGGGCCGTCACCGAACCTTTCCATGCCTGGGCCCTCACCCCGCCCTTGGGCTGGAACAGCTGGGATTCGTTCGGCCAGGCCGTGACCGAGGACGATGTCAAGGCCAACGCCGATTTCATGGCCGCGAAACTGGCCAATCTCGGTTGGCGCTACATCGTCGTCGACATCGAGTGGTCCGAGCCGCAGCGGCTCGGGCCGGACTATCCCGTCCGCTCGATGTCGGAGGTCGACGCGTTCGGACGCTTCGTCCCGGCCGAGGCGAGGTTCCCGTCGGCCGCCGGCGGGCGCGGCTTCAAGCCGCTGGCCGACTACGTCCATCGCAAGGGCCTCAAATTCGGCATTCACATCGTCCGCGGCATCCCGCGGCTGGCCGTCGAACGGAACACGCCCATCGAGGGCACTCCCTACAAGGCCGCGGACATCGCCGACAAGGTCGATTTCTGCGATTGGAACGAGGACCAGTGGGGCGTCGACGTCAGGAAGCCGGGGGCGCAGGAGTGGTACGATTCGCTCTTCCGTCAGCTCGCGTCCTGGGGCGTCGATTTCGTCAAGGCCGACGACCTCTGCTACAGGGGCGAGGAGATCGCCATGCTGCGCCGGGCCATCGACCGGACCGGCCGGCCCATCGTCCTCAGCCTGTCGTACGGGCCGATGCCTCTCGACCGCGCCGGAGAGCTCACGAAGAACGCGAACATGTGGCGCCTTCTCGGCGACCTCTGGGATTATTGGGACCAGGTCCTGCCGGCCTTCCGTCAGCTCCACGATTGGTCCCCTTTCGCGGGGCCAGGACATTGGCTCGACCCGGACATGCTGCCTCTCGGGCATCTGCGTTTTCTGCCGGCGGGTTGGTCCAAGAACCGGACCATGAATCAAAGCTATTTCGAGATGACATCCCACGGCGGCCGCGAGGACGTCCCCAACTTCCTGAGCCGTGACGAGCAGAGGACGGTCATGACGCTCTGGGCCATCGGTCGGTGCCCGCTGATGTTCGGCGGGCACCTCCCGGCGAGCGACGATCTGACGCTCGCGCTCATAACCAACGCGGAGGCCTTGGCGGTCAACCAGAAAAGCCGTAACAACCGTCAGCTTTTCCGGGCGAACGGCCTGGCCGCTTGGACGGCGGACGAAGCGGAAGGCGGGGGGAAATATCTCGCTCTCTTCAACACGAGCGACAGGGGAGAGCACGGCCCCGAAGCCGGGACGGCCGTCTCGGTCCGGCTTTCCGACTTGGGCTTCGACGGGCCCGTCGCCGTCAAGGACGTCTGGAGCGGAAAAGAGGTCGGTGTCTTCAGCGGCGAATTCGCGCCTGTCGTGCCGTACCATGGAGCGGGGCTCTACCGGCTCAGGCCTCAGGCCGCCCGCTCGAGCAGATAAGAAGGGGTCAAACCTACGGCAGGGAGCGAGCTCCTGCGAGCGACCGATAGAATTGCGGCGGAGCAGCTCGACGCCGCGATTCTAGGAAATATCTTAATAGAAGTGTTTTTTTTGGTACTAACGATCGTTTGACCCCCTCTTGGTTGACCTCCAGGTTCGTCGTCCCTCGTGCCTGGACGCCGTTTAATGTAAAATGGCTTTTGAGATGCGTATCAAACTGGCCTATGGAAAAACGGGGCTCCCGATCGAGCTCGACGATTCGCTCAACGTCACCGTCGTCGAGCCGTCGTTCGTCCCGGCCCTGGCTGATCCGGAGGCCGCCGTGCGCGACGCGCTGCGCGCGCCCATCGGCTCGCCGCCTCTACGCGACCTCGTCAGCCCCGGCATGCGGGTCGGCGTCGTCTTCAGCGACATCACCCGGCCCGCGCCCAATCCGTTGATGTTGTCGGCCGTTCTCGAAATCCTGGACTCCGTCCCAGGCGTCGAGGTCATTCTCTTCAATGCCCTGGGCACTCACCGGCCCAACACCGAGGCCGAGCTCCGGGGCATGGTCGGCGACGCCATCTTCGAACGCCGCCGGATCGTCCAGAACGATACCTTCGATCCGGCCACCCAGGTCCGGGTCGGCGTCACGTCGAAAAGCCACGAGACCTGGCTCAACGCCGAGCTCATGCGATGCGACCTGAAGATCCTGACCGGCTTCATCGAACCCCACCTTTTCGCCGGCTTCTCGGGTGGGGGAAAGGCCATCATGCCCGGAATGGCCGGCCAGCGCACCGTCCTCGGCAACCACGATGCCGGGATGGTCGGCCACCCGAAGGCCATTTGGGGGGTGACCCGCGGCAATCCCATATGGGAAGAAGTGCGCGAGGTCGCGGGCCAGGCCGGACGCCTCTTCCTGTTGAACGTCACCCTCAACCGAGACAAAGCCGTGACCGGGATTTTCGCCGGAGACCTCGACCAGGCCCACGCGGCCGGCTGCGCCTTCGTCAAGCGCTCGGCCATGGTCCCGGTCCCGCGGCCGTTCGACATCGTCGTCACGACCAATTCCGGTTACCCGCTCGACATCAACCTCTACCAGTCCGTGAAAGGGATGAGGGCGGCTGATCAGATCGTCAAGCCGGGCGGGGCGATCCTCATCGCCACGAGCTGCTGGGACGGGATCCCCGAGCACGGGCTCTATGGGAAGATCCTGCGGGAGTCGAAAAGTCCCCGGGAGCTGCTGGACAGGATCTGCGCGCCCGGCTTCCTCGAACAGGACCAGTGGCAGGCCCACATCCAGGCGCTCATCCAGCTCAAGGCCGATGTTTATGTGCGGTCAGACGGCCTGACGGACGATGAGATCCGGAGCGCCCTGCTCATCCCTTGCCGCCGCATCGAGGACACGGTCGCGGAACTCGTCGGCAAGCGCGGCCGCGGCGCCTCGGTCTGCGTCATGCCCGAAGGTCCTCAGACAATCCCCTACATCGCTTCCGCCTGAGCCGGAATTTGATCGCGATGCTACCGGAGGATCCTTATTTCCGGAACCGGTCGAGATACTCGGCCCGGACCCAAAAGGCGTCCCGGCTGCCGTTCCGGGTCGAGGTGAAGAAGAAAAACCGGCCGTCTCGGGTGACATAGGGACGGTTTTCCGAGCCCGCTGAATTGACCTCTTCCCCCATGTTCACCGGCGGGGTCCAATGTCCGTCCTTCCCCTTGAAGGCGATGTAGAGATCGTCCCCTCCTAAGCCTCCGGGCTTGGTGGAGCAGAAGACGAGGTAGCTTCCATCGGGCGCGATGAAAGGGTCCCACTCCTGGAATTCCGTGTTCAGGGCTTCCAGATTAACGGGTTCGGTATAACGGCCGTCCCTGAAGAGGCACGTGTAAAGGTCGAACCGGCCTTTCCCTCCAGGCCGGCGGCTGAAAAAAAAGAGCCCCCCGTCGGTCGTGTCTGAAGCGAAGCTTTCGTCGTACCCGGAGTTAACGGGCGGAGGGAAGGGGGCTCTTTCGCCCCAGCCCTTGTCCGTGATCTCCACCCGCCAGATACTGGAGACCAGGAAGGATCCCGTTTCCGTCTTCACCTGATAAAGCATCGTTTTGTCGTCGCTCGAAATGACGAAATCCCCGTTGTCGGCCATCGTCTCCCAGAAAGGGATCAGCTCGGGAGTGGTCCAAGTTCTGCCAACGAGCCGCGAGATATAAGTATGGCAGCGGTTCTCGCGGAATTTCTGGAAGAGGAATACCGTCCCGTTCCTGGCGAAGCCGGAACTCCCTTCTTCCTCGTCCGTTGTGATGATCCCCGGCGCGAAGGGCTGCGGAGTCATCCCCGGCGGCTTCTGTCCCAGGTAAGGGCCTTGAAGGCGCGGAAACCCCTGCCTCGCCCCCGCTTGGATGGTGAGGGTCAGAACGAAAAGGAATGCCAACGATAAGACCAGCTTTTTCTTCATTGGCTATTTTCCGGCTGACTTCGGATTTGCGAGCCGGGCGCGTTCCGCCTGGTCGAGGAAATGGATCTCGTGGAGGCACCACTGGTAGCCGCTCCCGGGCGGGTTCCCTGTGAAGGCCGGGTCGTCTTGAGCGTAAGTGAAATTGGCCGAATAACTGAGCCAGGCCGTGCGTCCGTCTGCGGAAATGAACTTGGAGGGGATGTTGACGAAGTAGGCCTGGGGCCCGAAGTCCTTCCAATACGCAGCCATCTTCCAGGGTCCGGTGATCGCGGGCGATTCCAGAATATAGGTGTCCATCGACTTGACGGTCGGCCAGCCGTCGGTGATGCACATGAGGTACTTGCGGAGCGGGGCGTTGTAGGTCATCGTGACGCAGCCGCAGTGGTTGTTCCAGGAGAAGACCGGCCGGATCTTCGAGAAATCGCCGCTCCAGACGACCTTTCCGTCTTTGCCGCTGCCTGCGAAGAACTCGTAGCTCGCCGGGTCGTTCATCGTCTCGGGCGAAGGCCGGACGCGGGCGAGATAGATCTCGTCGCCCGTGATCCAGCTCAGGTTCGCCGCCCGGGGGTTCGGGTCGGGGGCGGAAGCGCCGTGGCCGACGAGGTAGGCCATGCCGTCCGGAGAGTGCTCCATGCCCTTCCCGAAATCGACGAAATGGGGCGAGCCCATCTTGACCGGCTCGGCGCCCCAGACCGAGGTCTTCTCACCGAAGAGAGGCTCGGCCGGCGTGCGCGGCGAGGCCGTCCATGTTTTCCCGAGATCGCGGGAAACCCGGAAACCGACGAACGGGGCCAGGATCGGCCAGTTCATGCTCCAGGCCGGGTGGTCGAGCAGGCAATAGGTCCCGTAATACCAGACGCCGTCATGGACGAGCGAGCCGCAGGGGTATCGCCCTTCGTACGGTTTGGGATCGCCGGCGACAGTCCCGAGATTGGTGATCTTCAGGCCGAGAGGATCGTCCCCTTCGATCCTAGCCTGCCCGGTGCGGGCGTCCTTTCCGGCCGACGAGCACTCCTCCGTCCCGACGCGGCCGTCGGTCCAAGGGGAATAGAGGTTCCCATCGGAGGCCCATGAGGGGTACCAGGTATCGGCGTGTTCGTAAGTCGCGTAGCGCCCGGTGAAGCCGATATCGGCGATCTCCTCCGACCGGGGAACTGGGAGCTTGACGGCCCAGGAATCCATCTTGACGTACTGCGGCCAGAGCTTGACCGCCACCGGCTTCGGCTTTTCGGGCCCGGCCTGGGCGGCCCGTCCCGCGGCCAGGACGGCGAGAACCGCGCAGGCGATCGCGAGCCAAGGTGTTTTCCGGAACGCTGTCATGGGGCACCTCTTTTCGGGGATTCGTTTCCGGTCGTCAGCGGACGACGATCTCATCGACAAAGACCCAGGAAAGCCCGCCGGCGGATGCGTGCCAGTCGGGCAGATGCTTCTTCCCCTCGATGAAAAAGCGGATGTAGCGGACCCCGGCAAATGTTCCCAGATCGCTCATGTCCTCCGTCCAGGAGAAGGCATGGATGGTTTCCTCACCCTGGTGGCCTCCCCTGAGGGCCCTGGTCCCGACCTCCCGGAACGAGACGCCGTCCGAGGAGATCGAGCAGGTCACACGGTCCGGGTGGAGGATCCAGCTCCGTTCGTCGGAGAGCGTGCTCAACGTGATCTCCCGCGCCGCGACGGGTTTGCCGAGGTCTACGGTCAGGGCGAAATCGACGCCCTCCCAGCCCAGCCAGTGGACCTTGAAGTCGCTCGCGCCCCGCACGCCGTTGGTCAGGACGGCCAGGTCCCCGTTGGCGTACTTCGGCGACGGCGGCGGTGCCGCGTCGACCGGTCTCCGGAACGCCAGATTGCCGTCGACTTGGACGTCGATGAACCGTTTGACGGCGTCATAGTAGGCCGTCGGGGTCAGACCGCCCTCGCTGAGCGTCCGTACGTTCCCGTCCTCCGCCCGGGCCCGGAAATCCTCGAGGAGGCGGACCATTTCCGGTCTGGAGGAGAACCGCCCGCCCTTCTCGCCGTAGAAGCCGCGCGGCCCGAACATGTCGTCCTTGCCGATCTCGAGCATCGCATACATCAGGGGCAGGCGGGCCGTTCTCACCCGGGCGAGGGCGGCGGGTTCGCCGGCCGCCGCGGCCTCGGCCTTGTCGAAGAGCATATTGTATGCCGCGACATCGGCGGCGGAAAGATGATCTTGGGCGTGGACCGCCGGCGGTTCGTAGATGTCGAGTTTCACGCCGGTCCGCCCGAGCGCCGCGCGCAGGGTGTCAATGTACTTCCGAATGAACGGCCCGCCTTTCCCATAATAGCCGTTGAGGAAGTCGTCCATCACCGAACCTACGTCGGTCTCCGGATCCCAGAGGAGCCGGGCTAACAGGTAGGACTTGAGTTCGCTGAACTCGTGCCCGGGGCTCGTGTTCGTTTGCTGGAAATGCTTGCGGACGCCCTGGCCGACGAAGAACCGGATGTTGGGCTGAAGGACATGGAGGTTCGGGAAGGGAGAGACGTGGTGGGAGAAATTGACCGTGTAATCCCAGAGGTAGATGTTGCCGCAGATCCGGCCCCATTCCTCGATATCGCGGACGAATGAAGCGCTCGACGGGTCGTCGGCGATGGGCAGGCTCCGGTTGAGCTCGATCGTGCAGAGCATAACCTCGACGTTCGGGGCCGGCCGGACGAGGTGCGGCGCCGTTCGGGAGTACTGGTAGGCCAGCGTCGATATCGTCTTGTCCGGGAAGAGGGCGGCGACGCGGTTGACGAAGCGGATGATGGGCCCGGCGGGCGAGCCCTCTTCCTCGATGATCTTGAGGCATTCGGGGCACTGGCAATAGGAAAAATTGTCGTTCTGGCTGACCGACCAGATCATCCTGTCGGGCTGGGCGGCCATCTCCTCGCGAAGCTTGGCGACGGCGATATCGAAGACCTCGGGCCGCGACAGGCAGGGCTGGTCGATGATCCGTTTCCCGTTCATCAGGGCGAAATATTCGGGGTGGGCGGCGAAGTAGGTCTGCCAGGGAACGAGTTTCTGGAAGGTGTGGACATAATAACCCGTCCCGTAGAGGTCGTCCTGGACATGAAGCCGCATCCAATCGCGATAGTCGGGATCGAGGGCGAATTCGCCGTAGACGATGCGGACCTCGTTCACCGGGTTGTCGACCTCGAAAATGCAGCCGAGGGACAGGTCGTTTCGATGCGGGAAGACCTCGGCCGTCGGGCTGAACCGGCGGCAGCCGAAGTATTTTTCGAGGATGTGGACGACGCCGTAAATTACGCCTTTCCCGCCCCCGCCCGAGATATAGAGGTTCCCCGTGGAGGTCGTGGTCAGGAAGCCGTCGGATCGGAGAGATGCGACCGAAGAGGCAACTCCCGGGGGGAGGTCCTTTTGCGGAAAGCCGATCGCGGCGAAGCCGGGCCGCCCGGGCTCCGTCGCCGTCCGGACGGGCAGGTCCACGCCGCTCATCTTCAGGATCGAGGTCCGCAGGATCTCGGCCGCCCGTTGCTCGACTTCCCCCGCTCCCTCCGGGATCACGATCGTGGCCGCGGGACGGCCATGATCGACGAACACGAACGCGCGACCGCAGAGACTGACTTGGGTCGGGCGCGGGCCCGACCGGGCCGTTCCTCCGGGCGCGCA
>JBFYOD010000053.1:0-6135 GCA_041303965.1 Candidatus Aminicenantota bacterium | reverse complement strand
GCCGCCCAAGCCTCAGCCCCCCGACATGACCCCTCTCCTTGACCCGGAGTCGGGGAAAGATCTGGTCATCCAGGACGGTAGATACGAGGGAGGCCGGCTCGGCCAGGTCTGGTATCAGGGGGGGTGGATGGACCGTCCGGCGGCCGAGGCCGCGATCGCCCTTTGGGAAGCCGAATACCAGACCGACCGGCGCCAGTGGTTCGACGCGCACACCTCCGCCTGGGAACGGGGCGTCCAGGAGAAGATCGAGCGTGACAACATGGAGATCGACCCTTACACCGGCGCCTGGCGCAAGCCGCTCGAGAACGACGCCTCGGAGATCATCATCCCGGCCGAATCCGGCGACGCTTCTCGCGACGATATCGATTTCGGCCTGACCGGGGTCGAGATTTCGCACAAGACGACCGAGGCCCGCTTCAACGAACTCGCCGGCCTCAAGGAAAAAGCGCTCGAGCACTGCGACGACGCCCGTCGAAAATACCAAGACGCCCTGGAAAGCGGTGACCAGTGGCTTGCCGGCAAGTACAAGGAGCGCCTGGACCTGGCCCAGGCCAATGTCGACGCCGTCCAGAGCGCTGCCGACAACCTCCAAAAAAGGGTCGACCAGCGCGACCTTCAAAAACAACAATTCCAGGCGGGGATCGACAACGTCTCGCCCCTCGACGTTGGCAGGGAACTCTACCACCTCCCTTACCAGATGGTCGAGTCGTGGAAGAACGACCCCGGGTTCGTCGAGACGATGAAAGACGCCATCGCCGCCCGGAACAAGCTCCAGAACGTCATGAGCGAGGCCCCGGAGCTCTATGAGAAGCACGAGTCGGCCCTCAGCCGCCTCCACGGGCTCAAACAGGAGATCGACGCGGCCCGTGCCTCGGGCGACAAAGGGCTCGAAGCCAGGCTTCGGATGCAAGCCGAGCCGATCAAAGCCGAGCTCCGCGGCATCCAGGACGATCTGAACCAGATTCACAATACCAAACAGCAGTGGGAGCGCCGGGCTTCCCAAGCCAACCTGGCCGCTTACCTCAAGGCCACCGACATGGTCGTCACCGGAACGCAGTCGGCCGAGATGGGTGCCACGGTCAACGGCGTCATCGACTGGTACCGGCGCCGGTCGATCCCGGGCAAGACCACGGCCGACAGCGGCTGGACCGTGGTCGACAAGCGCTCCGTCAAGGAGCTGGAGCTCGACGCCGAGCATTTCCAGGGCGTCCAGAAGGCGACGCAAAAATACGACGCCTGGGCCCAGGCCTGGAAGCCCGAAGACCTGAAGAAAGCGACCATCGACATGCTCGATGACTACCAGGCCAAGGTCCAGATGAAATCCAAGTATTCGCACGTCCAGGACCGCTGGGCGGAAAACGTCGTCGAGTACCGCGACAAGCCATTGTTCAACGGACTGGCCGAGGAGTGCAAATCCCGGGGTTGGGTGACCAACGACAATGGCGTCCTGCGTCCCGTCAAGGCAGACGATTTCGGCAAGGTGACCAGCTCGAGGACCGGCGCCCCGGGCAACGACCTCGACATCAAATACGCGAACATCATCGACCCGAAAACGAAGAAGCCGGTCGGATTCGCTGAGCTGCAAGGCGCGGCCGACAAGACATGCGCCCGGCTCGGCTTCGACCCGGTCAAACAGGAGATCAAGGTCGTCGGCGGGGCGCGCGGTTCCGCCCACCCCGAGGCCCTCTCGATCAAACCGGGCGCGACCGCCGATACGATGTACTCGCCCGGGCATCTCGAGAGGTACGATAATTATGACGGCGAACAGGCCTACCGCGTCACACGGGTCAAGGCCGACGAGTCGCTACACTTGAGCCAGGCCGACCGGACGGCCGAGGCCTGCCGCACCTCGGTCAAAGATTACGAGCGCGTCTCCAAGACCTTGATGGGGACACGCGAAGGAGCCGTGGCCAAACCTCCCTTCAGCGATAAGGCCATCAAGATCATGAACGACGTCGGCACGGGGGCCCTGCCGCCGGGGACGGGGAATCGCCAATTCCGCGAGCTGACGGGCATGGACCTGGCGCAAGGATGCGAGAAACTCGATTCGCTCCAGGAAACCCTGATCAAACTCGATCCCTCGGTCAAACCCACGAGCCGGGAGATCATGGCCGGGACGGGGATGACGCTCAAGGAGAAAGTCCACCGGGCCGAGACCTTCGCGGACGGGGCCTACCGGGGAAATGCCCCGCCGCTGTCGGACCGCGAGGTGCCCGGGCCCGTCGGCTGGCCCCAGGAGCTCCTGGACGGCCAGAAATGGCCCGAAAGCCTCGGCACCGTCAAGGGCGGAACGCTCAAGGTCACGGGCGATGGCGGTGAAGCATGGTGGCCCAAAGACGAGCTCGATATTCCTTTGAGGTCCATCACCGCCGAAAAATGGAAACTGGAAGGAAAATTCGTCACGGAGGAACAGCGCTGGATCATGAGGGACAGGGAGCTCGGCCTGCGCCCGGCGGCCTCCGCGCCGGTGGAACTCGGCCAGATCCTGGGAACCAAAAGGCCTCCCGAGCTCGAGGCCTTCGCCGCCGCCAATCCCGACTTCAAGCGTCTGGACGACACCGTCCGGGCGGCTTGGAAGGAGGCCGGCGGCGGGATGGACGAGGGCTCCTGGGACAATCTGCAAGGGGCGCTGGAATCCCGGGGAATCGATGAAAGGCTGTTCGGGGTCTGGCAAAAGGGAGCGACGGAGGGAAGCTGGAGTCCGGGAAGCGATGTGGCATCGGTCGTCGTTCCGGGCGAGGGCCGCCGCTTCGCCGGCGGGGCCGCGGATTTCGGGACCATAAAGGGATAACGAGGGATCCGGAGCAGAAAGGAACAAGCCATGGCGGAGATCAAAGCGACGGGCCGTGCGGCGGGCTTGAACGACTGGCGCCTTACGGGGCAGGAGGTCCTGGCCCTGCTCGAGGCAGCGGGGACGTCTCCAGAGTCCGGCTCTCCTCTCAGGAACAAGATCGGGCGTATCGAACCCGGGGCTCGCGCCTCCGTTCCGCCCCCGCCCGGACAGATCGAGGCGGTCAGGCGTATCGCCCGTCCCGAGGTCGTCTTCGGGGTCATGAACTCGCCTCCCGGCCCGCCGGAGACCTCCTGGTTTTACGGTCTGGCGGGAGAGGACGGCTTGGCCCGCTTCGAGGACGAAGCGACGCCGGGCGGCGGCTTCGGACTGCTCTGGCCCGTCCGGAGAAGTGCGATGGCCGCGCCTCTCTTCGGGTCGCTCGAGACCGGCGGGCCGGCCCTGCGCCGGGGGATGTCGCTTGCCCTCACTCATGGCGAGCTTCAGACCCTCGTCGCTATCTGCGACATCGTCCAGGAGGACGGCCTGGTGGCTTTCATCAACAGGAGCCCGGCGCTGAAGTCCCGATTCGAAGCGACGGACCTTTACCAGAGCTATTACCGGAGCATGAACGCCCCGGATTTGAGATGGATGGCGCAACGGATGAGGTTCATGGCCCCCGTCGACCTCCTGCCTACGCTCGACGGCCTGGCGGCAGGCCTCGGATCCCTGACCGGCAGGGGACTGCTCGTCCCCGCGGAGCCGGGATACGCGCCGTCGGACAAGCTCGGGCTCGCGGTATCCATGATGAACGACTGCCGGGGTTTCGGCGCCGTGTCGAAACGGGTCCTGTCTTATTCGGAGGAGGGAGAGCCAGCCTGGCGCCTCGGGCATATCGGCCTGCTCGCCGGAGACCGGGCCTTGTGGCTCTTCGATTTCGAACAGACGGAGAGCGGCGACATCAAGGCCGTTCTTACCGATACGGACATCGAAAGCGTCGAGAAGCTCGTCGAGGAGCGGTTCCTCGTCCCGGAGGCCCCTGTCGTCAGGCCGAGGCGGGTAGGGCCATTGGGCGCGCGACCCGCGGCGGCCGGTCAGGTGTCCACGCTTCCCGCTCCTAAACCGGCCCCGAAGGAGGCCAAGAAAGACCGGTGCCGCGACTGCGGTGCGGCGCTCGACCCGGGCGTGAAATTCTGCTCGATGTGCGGGGCCAGGGTGGGGACGCCGGAGTGCCCCGGTTGCCACGCGCCGGCCGTCCCCGGCGACAAGTTTTGCGGCGAATGCGGACAGCCGTTAGGCTGACCGGATAGATCAGCGGGCCGCCCCGGGCCCCGAGAACGGAGGACGTCGGATGAAAGAACGTGCAGGCTTCTTACGCCGGTTCCCGGCCCTCGTCCTGGATGCGGTCATCATTTTCGTCTTGATCTTTCCTTTGGGCAGGCCCGCATTCCGGCTCCTCGCGGCGCTCGGCTTTCACATGTCATCGATCGACACGGACGCGGCGGCCTATGGGGCTTTTCTTTTTTATTTCTGGACGATCGCGATCTTCTATCTGCTCATCGAGGTCCTTGCCGGGGCGACCCCGGGGAAGCTCATCATGAGGTTGAAGGTCGCCGGCGAGGATGGGAATCCCGCGTCGTGGGGGAGACGTCTGGGACGGTACCTGGGGAAGGTTTGTTTCCTTCTTATCATCCCGTCCCTCGGCATGATCGAGGTCGAGCTCCTGGCCCTTTCCTTTCTGGCCGTGGGCTTGGCATCGTTCGCGGGCACGTTCCTGATCTTCGGACCCGGGAAGCAGACGTTTTACGACAAGCTGACGAAAACCGCCGTTTTTAAAAAATAAGAGGGGGTCAAAACAAACTTTTGCTGCAAAAGGTAGGTTTGACCCCCTCTTGATTACACGACTGCGAGAATCCCGAGCCGTCCCCGGCGTCTTTATATAAGAAATCAACGAGCCTGCCGAAAGGGCTTGACGGAGGACTGAGGCATGGTTATACTTAATAGAGAAACGTTCAACCAAAAAGAAAGAGGTTCAACCATGCCCACGGTCCTGACATCGGCCAAAGGCCAGGTCGTCATACCAAAGAAAGAGCGGGACCGGCTGGGCATCAAGCCGGGAACGCGCGTCGTCGTCACGGCCGTCGACGACCACATCGAGATCCGGCCCCTGCCCGAAAAGCCCGTTGAGCATTTTCATGGCTTCTTCCAAGGCGGGCCGTCGCTCACCAAAGCCCTGCTCGAGGAGCGTCGGAAGGAGCGAGCGCGTGAAGAAAAAAAGTGTTCTTGACGCCTATGCGCTCCTCGCTTACCTCAAGAAGGAGGCCGGACATGCCCGGGTCTTGGATCTCATGGAGTCGGGGGATACGGATCTCTTCATCAATTCCATCAACGTGGGCGAGGTGTTCTATATCATCGCCCGGGAGCGCGGTATCTTGGCGGCCGACTATTTCCTGACGGTCATCCTTCCGAGTCTGCCTGTCACGGCGCTCGATAATTCTCTCGAGGATGTCATCGCAGCGGCCCGTATCAAAGCGGTCCACGCCTTGTCCTACGCGGACTGCTTCGCCGCCGCCACAGCCATCCGGGAGCAGGCGCCGCTCGTGACCGGAGATCCGGAATTCAAGGGCCTGGGCAAACGGTTGCCTATCGACTGGATCGGCTGAGCCTAATAAAATTGATACTTGACGTTATGACGTCATAACGCTACAATCCCTCATGGGAGGCGATCCATGAAAAATCCGAATAAACGGGTCACCGTCTATCTTAAACCGGAATTTCACCGGGCGTTGCGGATTAAATCGGCCGAAACGGAATATTCGGTCTCCGACCTGGTCAATTCCGCCGTCAAACACGCGCTCCTCGAAGACGCCGCGGACCTCGAAGCCTTCGAAAAACGATCTGGCGAAAAGCGGCTGGCCTTCGAAGATATCGTCATGGCGCTCAAGCGGGATGGAAAGATATAAGGTCTTCCTCAGAAAATCCGCGGCCGACGAATTGGGCCGCATTCCCAAGAAGGACCTCGTTCGCATTATCGAGCGCCTCCGGTCGCTCGAGAACGATGCGAGGCCGCTAGGCTGCGAAAAGCTCTCGGCCCTTGATCGTTATCGCGTCCGTCAAGGGGATTACCGGATCGTCTATGCGGTCGACGACCGGGAAAAGACCGTCGATATCGTCAAGATCGGCCACAGAAGCGAAGTTTACAAGCGATAATTCGGAATTTAGAACAAGAGGGGGTCAAACCTATTTTTTACGCATTTTTGCGTAAAAAATAGGTTTTACCCCTTCTTGTGGGTTTGCGCGCCTTGCCGCCGGCTGTGTCCCAAGTGGCCCCGGTGCCGCCGCAGGGCCGCAAGCCACGGTCATCA
>JBFYOD010000052.1:0-4050 GCA_041303965.1 Candidatus Aminicenantota bacterium | reverse complement strand
CCACGTTGACAAGGCCTCCGGGCCCCCATAAAATGGGGAGGCCAGGAGGTATCTTTGGGCAAGACACTGACGGAGAAAGTCCTCGGCCGCAAGGCGGGGAAAGACGTCCAGGCCGGAGAGGTCATCACCGTTTCCCCCGATTACGTCCTCTCCCACGACAATTCGGCGGCCATCATCAAGGAGTTCAGGAAGCTCGGCGTCAAGAAGGTCAAGGCGGCGGAGAAGATCGTCATCGTCCTCGACCACATCGTCCCGGCCTCCGAAGAAAAGTACGCCCAGAACCACAAATCCATCCGCGAGTTCGTCGCCGAACAGGGGATCCCGAATTTCTTCGACATCAACGCCGGCATCTGCCACCAGGTCCTGCCCGAACAGGGCTTCGCCCTTCCCGGCAAGGTCATCGTCGGCAGCGACTCCCACACGCCGAGCTACGGCGCGCTCGGGGCCTTCGCCACCGGCATCGGCCGGACCGAGACCGCCTGCACCTGGGCGACCGACGAGATCTGGCTCCGAGTGCCGGAGACCATGCGCATCGACCTCTCGGGCCGTTTCCGAGGAGGAGTTTTCGCCAAGGACCTCAGCCTGAAGCTCATCGGCGACCATGGCGCCGAGATGGCCAACTACAAGGCCGTCGAGTTCGCCGGGCCCGCCGCCGGCGATCTCAGTGTCGGGGCGCGGTTGACCCTGGCCAACATGTCCGCCGAGATGGGCGCCAAGAACGGTTATTTCGCCCCGGACGCGAAGACCCTGAAGTGGCTCGAGGGCCGGGCCCGGGGGCCGTTCGTCGTTGCCTCGTCGGACCCGGACGCCCGCTTCGAATCCGTCCTCACATGCGACCTCGGCGGGCTCGAGCCCCAGGTCGCCTGCCCGCACACGGTCGACAACGTCAAACCCGTCGGGGCGGTCGCCGGCAAGCCCGTCGACCAGGTCCTCATCGGCACGTGCACCAACGGACGCCTCGAGGATCTCGAGGCGGCGGCGGCTATTTTCAAAGGCCGGAAGGTCCATCCGTCGGTGCGGTGCCTCGTCATCCCGGCCTCGTGGGAAGTCTATCGGGAAGCGCTTAAAAGCGGTGCCCTCGCCGTTCTGGCCGATGCCGGCTGCGTCATCCTCAACTCGGGCTGCGGGCCCTGCCTCGGCGCCCACGAGGGCATCATGGCCGCCAGTGAGGTCTGCCTGAGCACGTCGAATCGCAACTTCCGGGGCCGTATGGGCCACCGTGATTCGGAGATCTACCTGGCCTCGCCGGCCACGGCCGCGGCGACCGCCATCGCGGGCAAGATCGCTGACCCGAGGGAATTCGCATGAGCCAAGGAAAGGTCTGGAAATACGGCGACAACGTCAACACCGACGTCATCTTCCCCGGCCGCTACACCTACCAGATCATGCCGCCCGAGGAGATGGCCAAGCACGCCATGGAGGACCTCGACCCGGAGTTCGCCGGGAGCGTCCGGCCCGGCGACGTCATCGTGGCCGGCAAGAACTTCGGTTGCGGCTCGTCCCGGGAACAGGCGGCAGCCTGCCTCCGGGCCGCCGGCGTCCAGGCCGTCGTGGCCCGGTCCTTCGCCCGCATCTATTTCCGTAACGCCATCAACCTCGGCCTGGCCGTCCTCCAGTGCGACGAGGCCGTCGACGCCCTGGAGAAGGGCGACGAAGTCGACCTGGATTTCGCCAAGGGCGAGATCCGCTCAGCCAAGGGCATCTTTCGCTTTCTCCCTCTCCCGGATTCCGTCATCGGCATCCTCGAGGCCGGCGGCCTGCTCGAATACACCAGAAAAAAACTCGTGAAGGAGTGACCATGCCCAAGCACAAGATCGCCATTCTCCCCGGGGACGGGGTGGGGAAGGACGTCGTCGAAGCGACGATGATCGTCCTCGACAAGGCCGGCCTCGACGCCGAGTACATTTACGGCGACATCGGCTGGGAGTTCTGGTGCGCCGAGGGGAACCCCCTGCCCGACCGGACGCTCAAGCTCCTTCGCGAAACCGACGCCTGCCTTTTCGGGGCCATCACTTCCAAGCCCCGCGAGGACGCCGCGGCCGAGCTCGCGCCCGCCCTTAAGGGCAAGGGCTTGTCCTACTTCAGCCCCATCGTCCGTTTGCGCCAGGAGTTCGACCTTTACCAGAACCTCCGGCCCTGCAAGGCCTATCCCGGCAATCCGTTGAATTATAAGGAGGGGATCGACCTGGTCATCTTCCGGGAGAACACCGAGGGCATGTACGCCGGCGTCGAGTTCCTGCCCCTGCCGCAGGTCGTCCGCGAGGCCCTCCTCATCCATCCCAAGATGAAGCGCTTTAAGGACGTCCCGGCCAACGAGATCGCCGTGTCGACCCGCATCATGACCAAGTCCGCCTGTGCCCGGATCGTCCGGGCCGCCTTCGAGTTCGCCCGGAAGTACGGCCGGAAATCGGTCACCCTGATCGAGAAGCCGAACGTCCTCCGCGAGACGGGAGGACTGATGCTCGACACGGCCCGGGCCGTCGCCAAAGATTATCCCGACATCAAGTTCTGGGACGCCAACGTCGACGCCATCTGCATGTGGCTCCTCAAGAATCCCCACGACTACGACGTCCTCGTCGCCGAGAACCTCTTCGGTGACATCGTTTCCGATCTGGCCGCTCAGCTCGTCGGCGGGCTGGGCTTCGCCTGCAGCGGCAACATCGGCGACAAGTACGGGGTCTTCGAGCCGACGCACGGCTCGGCGCCCAAATACTCGGGCATGTACAAGGTCAACCCCATCGCCACCATCCTCGCGGCCAAGATGATGCTCGACTGGATCGGCGAGACGGACAAGGGGCGGGCGATCGAGGCCGCGGTCGCCGAAGTCATCAAGGAAGGGAAGGTCCGGACCTACGACATGGGCGGCAAGTCGACGAGCCTCGACATCGGTCGGGCCGTCGCCGCCAAGCTCTAGGCGCCGGGCCGGCGGGCGGACACATGCTCATCCTCGCGGTCGACACGACGACGCCCAGCGGCTCCGTGGCCCTCCTCGAGGACGACGTGCTCCTCGGCGAGGCCAATGTCGAGTCGGCCGCGACCCATTCGGCTCGGCTGCTTCGCTCCGTCGATTTCCTTCTCGCCGCCCATGGACGGGACGTCAAGGATATCGGCGCGTTCGCCGTGGCGGCGGGCCCGGGTTCTTTCACCGGTATCCGCATCGGCGTCGGCGCGGTCAAGTCGCTGGCCTACGCTTCGGGGAAACCCGTCGCGCCCGTCTCGACGCTCCTGGCCCTCGCTACGAAGCTCGCCGCCGACGGCCCCCGCCTCGTCTGCCCCCTTCTCGACGCGAAGAAAGAGGAGATCTACGCCGGGCTTTTCGAAGCCCGGAAGGCCGGCCTGGCCGAGCTCATCCCCCAGGGAGCCTACGTGCCTGACGTCTTTTTCGCCCGGCTTCCCGCCCGGCGGGTCATCGCGTTCGCCGGGAGCGGCCTGGCCGCTTACCGCGAGAAACTCCTGTCCTATCTCCAAGACAGCGGCCGCTTTCCGCTCCGGTCCTCGTTCCTCGCGGCCGAGGTCGGCCGTATCGGTTCCGGCATGATCCGAGAGGGGAGGGGGGGCGACGCCGCTTCTCTCGAACCCCTCTATTTCCGGAGGTCGCAGGCCGAGGAAAAATGCCGGCCTTGATCGAGGGCGATAGCCGCTATTTCATCCGGCGGATGCAGGAGGGCGACCTCCCCGCAGTCCGGACGATCGAAGCCCTGTCCTTCTCCAATCCCTGGAGCGACAACACCTTCCGCGGCGAGATCCAGAACACGTCGATATCCTTCCCTTTCGTCGTCGTCCGGCGGCCGGGGGAAGAGGTCGTCGCCTACATCGTCTTTTGGCAGATCCGGGACGACGTCCAGGTCAACAATATAGCTGTCCACCCCGACTGCCGCGGCCTGGGCATCGGCGAGGCCCTGATGCGATTCGCCGTAGCCAAGGTCCGCGGGGGGGGCGCGGCTTTCATGACCCTCGAGGTCCGGCAGTCGAACACCGCGGCCTTGGCCCTCTACAAGAAACTCGGATTCGATGTCCTGGGCACGCGGAAGAACTATTACACGAAGCCCG
>JBFYOD010000051.1:0-5118 GCA_041303965.1 Candidatus Aminicenantota bacterium | reverse complement strand
TCCGGCGCGGGCAGAACTTCGAGGAAGCCATCGCCCTGACGAAAAAGGGGATCGAACTCAAGCCCGCGCCGGCCGACCTGCCGCTGGGGTATTTCCTGCTGGCCGACCTCTACAACCGCGTCGGGGACGTCGCCCGGTCCGAGGAATACGCGCGGAAAGGCCAAGAGGCGGCTGCCGCCGCAACGACTCAGAAACGCTGAGTCAAATCGCTTGCAATCACTCTGCGCTTTTTCTACACTGGTCCTTCAACATGAAGTTCGTCGCCGACCTTCACATACATTCGAAATTCTCCCGGGCCACGTCGCGGGACATGGTCCTCGATTCCCTCGCGCCGTGGGCCAAGGTCAAGGGTATTTCGCTCTTGGCGACCGGGGATTTCACCCATCCCGAATGGCTCTTCCTGATGAAGGAAAGGCTCGAGCCGATGGGAAACGGCTTTCTCCGGCTCAAGAACGGGACGACGCCGTTCGACGCCCCGCCGTTCATGGGCCTCCCCGCCCTGTCGCGGGAAGTCGCGTTCATCCTGTCCTCCGAGCTGAGCTTCATCTACTCGAAGGGGGGTAAGGTCCGGAAGGTCCACGTCATGCTGCTGGCCCCGGATTTCGAATCCGTCGAAAGGGTCAACAGCCGCCTCCAGGCGGTGGGCAACCTCGTCTCCGACGGGAGGCCCATCCTGGGCATGGACGTCCGTCTCTTCTGCCGGATGGTCGCCGACACCGCCCCCCGTTGCGTCGTCATCCCCTCCCACATCTGGACGCCCTGGTTCTCGCTGTTCGGGGCCAACTCGGGGTTCGACGCGATCGAGGAGTGCTTCGAGGAGATGACGCCGTCGATCTTCGCCCTGGAAACAGGCCTGTCCTCCGATCCCCCGATGAACAGGAGGCTCTCCGCCCTCGACCGCTACGCCCTCGTCTCCAACTCCGACGCTCACTCGCCTTCGAAGCTCGGCCGTGAAGCCAACGTCTTCGACACGGACTTCAGCTACCGCGGGCTCGTCAACGCCCTGCGGACGAACGACCCGACGAAGTTCCTCTACACCGTGGAGTTCTTTCCCGAGGAAGGCAAGTACCACTACGACGGGCACCGCAAGTGCGGCGTGGTCTCTTCGCCGCGGGAGAGCCTGAAGACGAACGACCTCTGCCCGAAGTGCGGGAAACGCCTGACCATCGGCGTCCTCCATCGGGTCGAGGAGCTGGCCGACCGGGAGCCGGGAGAGGGGCGGCCGGGCGGGGTCCCCTTCAAGAGCCTCATCCCGCTCAACGAGATCATCGCCGAGGCCGTGGGCAAGACGCCGGAGAGCCAGGGCGTCTGGGACCTCTACTTCCGCTTCATCCGGGAATTCGGGGACGAGCACGCCATCCTGACCGAGGTCCCCGTGGCCGACCTGGCCCGTCTCTCCCCGGACAGGGTCGCGGCCGCCGTAGGCCGGATGCGCCAAGGCCAAGTCCGGATCCTGCCCGGGCACGACGGCGAGTACGGCGCGATCCGCATCTTCGACGAGGAAGCCGCGGCGGAGGAGTCCGCCTCCCAACTCTCGCTCTTTTAATCCTTCTCTTTTTTTCCCTAGGCTTGTCATAAGAACGGGGACATGTACATCCGGTACGTGTCCCCGCCCCTCCAATTTATTTCCCCCGGGCTTGTCGAATTGCGATGTTGCCCGGGCAGTGATAGGGGCCATGCATAGACCCCAGAGCGAGCGCATCGCCTTGTAGTTAAGCGGACCCCAAGGCCGAGGGGTATCGTCGACGGTAGCATAAAGCGGGGATTTAACCGGTCAGTGTGCCGATAGAGAGGGGCCGAAAGGAATCCACATCGCGCAGGGGTGTTCCCAGAGGAGGCCGTGGGAGGGCGGAGCGGGCACGGATGGTCAAGAGGGACAGTCCGCTTTGGGACAGTCCCTCTTGACCAGAGCGAAGCCCGGACCCGAAGCGGCCCGGCTCGCTGGGACGGGCCGCGGCCGACGGCGGGAATACCCCGAGCGAGAACATGTGGGTTCCGCGTCGGCTAATACTGGATCCGGCATGCTGACCGGCTTAAAAAATCACCGCAGCGAGCGAGGACGATACCCGAGGCCGCATTTGACAAGCCCCACCCCGCCACCTATATTAGAGTCGGTACGAACCGGCCATGGAAATCGAAATGAAGGTCAAGGGTCTCGTGGTGGACCCCATCTCCAAGATGCCCATCGTCGTCCTGGAGAACCCCAAAAACGAACAGATCCTGCCCATCTGGATCGGCGTTTTCGAGGCCAACGCCATCGCCCTGACCATCGAGAACGTCCCGACGCCGCGGCCGATGACCCACGACCTCCTCAAGTGCTTCCTCGAGAAGCTCGACATTTCCATCGAAAAGATCGTCGTCAACGACGTCCGGAACAACACCTTCTTCGCCATGATCCACTGCCGCCGGGCCGAAGAGGCGATCATCATCGACTCCCGCCCCTCCGACGCCATCGCCCTAGCCCTGCGCATGAGCTCTCCCATCTTCGTCGAGGACGAGGTCGTCCGCAAGGCTAACGGGTTGAAGTTCGACGAGAAGGTCGAATCCTCCGAGAAGCTCAGGAAATGGCTCGAGAGCCTGCGGCCTGACGACTTCGGCAAGTACAAGATGTAGTCAACCCGTTCGGCTCCCCGGGCTTAAGCGCGGGGTATGCCTAGGGTTGATACTGAGCACCACCCACCCCGTTTTATATAATTGGGTGGGTGTTGTTGAACGTGCTAGGTCCGGAGCCTGAAGAGAAAGAACACCCCCGCCAGCCCGAAAAGGAGGTTGGCCCCCCAAGCCCCAAGGAAAGGCGTCAGGACCTCGGCGCCGCCTAGACTCCGGAAGACCGCGAACGTCCCCCAGTAGGCCATGGCCAGGGCCACGCTCAGGCCGACGCCGACGAGGGCGCCCTTTTTCCCCATCGAGAACCCGAAGGGCACGGCCAGCAGGGCCATGACCAGGCTGACGAGGGGAAGGGCCGTCTTCTGTCCGAGCTCGGCCCGGAGCCGGCCGGCCCGAAAGCCCATGCCCCGGACTTCGGCGGTGTATTTCCGGAGCTCGCCGAGGGTCATCTGCAGGGGCTCTTTCCAGGCCTTGAGAAAAGCGCTTTTCTCCTCGTCGAGCGCGAGCCGGCCGCTTTCCGCCCGGACGAAAGACGGGCCCGCCGGCGCCGCGAAATCCCGGACCCAGCCGGTCCGGTAAACAAGCGCGTCCTTTTCGAAAGTCGCCTTCTCAGCGAAAAACCGCCGGACGAGGGCCCAGCGGCCCGGATCGAGGTCGAAGACCGACATCCGGCTGAAGGTCGCGGAGCCGGGCTCGAAATAATCGTAATGGTAGATCCTGTTCCCGGCCCGGCCCAGGACCCAGTGGCGGTTGAAGTAACTGTAGCTGCGGGGAGGCAGGTCCGTGATCCGGTTCCAAGCTTCCTCGGACCGGACGTGAGCGGCCGGAACGACGCGCTCCTGAACGAGGAAAGCCAGGCCGCTCACCGCGGCCGAAAGCACAAGGACCGGGAGGATGGTCCTGTAGGCGCTGATGCCGCAGGCCTTCATGGCCGTCGCTTCGTTGAACTTGGCCAACAGGCCCAAGGCGAGGAGCGTCGCCGCCAGGACGGCGACCGGCAGGAGGTAGGCCAGGGATTCCGGGAGCTTGAACCAGACGTAGCGGACGAGGAGTCCGACCGGCTTGCCGTGCCGGAGGGTGTCGCTCAGGCGTTCGAAGAACGTCGCCAGGAGTGTCGCGCCGGCCAGGGCGGAAAGAACGAGGGCCAGGATGGCCAGGAACTTCCGCGCGACATACCTGTCCAGGACGCTGGGAAAGCGGGCCGGGGACAGACGGGAAACGGACCGGGGCCGGCGGAAGATAGCCATCGGGGACCGCGGAGCGGGCTTTTCACGGGACGTCGAGAAGCCGGAGAACCGGATCGGCGCGGACGATCCCCGGCCGGTCCTCAGGAAAAGGAACACCCCCGCGGCGGCCAAGACGATGTCCGGGGCCCACATGCCCAGGAACGCGGAAACGCGTCCGTCCATGGCCATCTTCTCGCCCACCGTGAGCAGGACGTAGTAAAGGAGGATGATGACCAGGCCCAGCGAGAAGCCCCCCGTCCGGCCCGCGCGCCCGGTCATGACGCCCAGCGGCAAGCCGAGGAAAGCGAAAACAAGGCAGGCGAAAGGCAGCGAGAACTTCTTGTGGATCTCGATCCAGTGGGCCCGGACCTCCCGGCGTCCCGTGGCGCCGGCAGGGCCGGCCGCCAGGGCCCTGACGTCCCGGACGAGCTCGCCGATGTCCTTCTCCCGGACCCTCTTCTCGCTCGAGATCGAGGCGAAAAGGCCTTCGACATCGACCTCCTCCTCCAGGCGTTCGAACGAGGTCAGGCTGTCTTTTTCCGGCTCGGACGGAGATCCCGAATAAGCGATCCCGTCGGAGAGCTCCAGGACGGCCCGTCGCTTTTCCGGGAAGAGCCGGATCGATCCTGTCCGGGCCATGACCAGACGGGGATGGGCAGGATCCTTGTTCATGAAGGCGAAGATGTCGCGCCAGACCTTGTCCCTGTCGATGTCCCTGACGAAAAAGACCATGTTGGGAATGGACTCGTTGAATTCGAGCGGATTGACCTTGAGCCGGACGCGGGAGAGGACGGTATCGGTCATGGACTGGACCCAGGCGTGGTTGGCCCGCGGCGCGACGAGGAGGGCGAGGGGCAAGGTCAGGAAGAAGCCGCAGAGCCCGAAAAAGAGAATGGGCCGCAGGACCTGACGGGAACCGATCCCGAGCGACTGGAAGGCGACGACCTCGGAGTCGGCCGAAAGCCTGGCCAAACCGCCGAGGATCCCCATCAGCACGGCCATCGGCAGGGCGAAGGCCAGGATGGACGGGATGAGCAGGGCCAGGATGCGGACCGCCTCGGCCGCCGGCACGCCCTTGTCGATGAAGAGTTCGGCCAGGAGGAGGACCTGGTTCATCAGCAGGACGAAGGTCACGAGGAAAAGGCCGACGAGGAAGGGCGGGACGAACTCGCGGAGGATGTAGCGGTCCAGGATCTTCGGCATGGGGACAGGCAAGAATATAACATAAGCAGGCGGAAATGGGGACGGGAAAATCCGGGCGTTTAAGAAGGGGTCAAACCTATTT
>JBFYOD010000050.1:0-3093 GCA_041303965.1 Candidatus Aminicenantota bacterium | reverse complement strand
TCCCGGCTCGTGGCCAAGGGCATGATCATGTGGTTATAAGCCTGGGCCATGGCGGTCCCGTGGCCCCGGAACCGGGCCCGGCTCTCCTTATCGGCGTCGAGGATGGCCCGATAGACCTCGGGGCTCGACCGTTCCATCCAGCCGAGAAGCGTCGGGCCGGCGTCGAAGCTGATCGAGGCGTAGTTGTTGACGATGTCGACGATGCGGTCCCGGTCGTCGAGGATCCGCGAGGCCGAATTCGGCGCGTAGCTCTCGGCCGAGACGCGCTCGTTCCAGTCGTGGTAGGGCGCGGCCGAGTCCTGGACCTCGATCTCTTCGAGCCAGGCGTTCTCCCGCGGCGGCTGGTAGAAATGCCCGTGGATGCAGATGAAGCGGCTCACATCTCCCTCTTGAACACGAGGACACCGAGCGGCGGCAGGGTCAGGCGGAGGGAGTGGCTCCGGCCGTGGAGCGGCTCCGGGACGGCCTCGACCGCGCCGAGATTGCCCAGCCCGCGTCCGCCGTACTCCTTCGCGTCGCTGTTCAGGAGCTCCTTCCACGGGCCCGCTAATGGGACGCCGACCCGGTAGTCCCCGTGGGCGACAGGCGTGAAGTTGCAGACGACGAGGATGACGTCCGGCGTCGAGCTCCCCCTTCTCAGGTAGCTGACGATGCTGTGGTTGACGTCGTTGAAATCGACCCATTCGAACCCGGCCGGATCGAAATCGAGCTCGTGAAGGGCCGGCTCGCGCCGGTAGAGGTCGTTGAGGTCCTTGACCCAGCGCTGGACGTCGAGGTGCGTCCGGTGCTCGAGGGCATGCCACTCCAGGCTCTCCTCGTGCGTCCACTCCTTCCACTGGGCGAACTCGCCGCCCATGAAAAGGAGCTTCTTGCCGGGATGGGTGTACATGTACCCGTATAGGGCTTTGAGGTTGGCGTACTTTTCCATTTCGAGGCCGGGCATCTTGCCCACGAGCGAGCCCTTGCCGTGGACGACCTCGTCGTGCGACAGGGGCAGGATGAAATTCTCCGTGTAGGCGTACCACATGCTGAAGGTCAGGTCGTCGTGGCTGAACTTGCGGAACAGAGGATCCTTGCTGAAGTAGGCGAGCATGTCGTGCATCCAGCCCATTTTCCATTTCAGGCCGAAGCCCAGGCCGCCGAGATGGACGGGCCGGGTGACCATGGGCCAGGCCGTCGATTCCTCGGCCGCCGTCAGGATGTCGGGGAAGGCGCCGTAGGCGACCTCGTTGAGGCGCCGGATGAAGTCCAGGGCCTCGAGGTTCTCCCGGCCGCCGTAGCGGTTGGGGATCCACTCCCCTTCCTTGCGGGAATAATCGAGGTAGAGCATCGAGGCCACGGCGTCAATCCGGAGGCCGTCGATGTGGTAGCGCTCGAGCCAGAACAGGGCGCTGCTGATGAGGAACTCGCGGACCTCGTTGCGCCCGTAATTGAAGATGGCGCTCTTCCAGTCCGGGTGGAAGCCCTTGCGCGCGTCCTGGTGCTCGTAGAGGTGGCTGCCGTCGAACCGCGCCAGGCCGTGCCCGTCGACGGCGAAATGCGAAGGCACCCAGTCCAGGATGACGCCGATGTCGTAGTGGTGGAGCATGTCCACGAGGTACATGAAGTCCTGGGGCGTCCCGTAGCGACTGGTCGGAGCGAAGTAGCCGATGGTCTGATACCCCCACGACCCATAGAACGGGTGCTCCATGATCGGCAGGACCTCGACGTGGGTGAATCCCATCTCCTTGACGTATTCGGCCAGGAGCGGGGCCATCTCCCGGTAGGTCAGCGGCCGGTTATCCTCCTCCGGGACGCGCCGCCAGGACCCGAGGTGGACCTCGTAGACGGAGATGGGAGCGTTCGGAGCGTTGGACTTTTTCCTCGTAGCCATCCATTCACCGTCGCACCAGCGGTAATCCAGATCCCAGACGACGGAAGCGGACCGCGGCGGGGCCTCGGAGAAAAAGGCCAAAGGATCGGCTTTTTCCGACCGGGGACCGCCCGTTGTCGAGGTGATGGAATACTTGTAAAGGGCGCCTTTGCCCAACCCGGGGATGAAGCCCTCCCAGATGCCGGACCCGTCCCAGCGCGCCTCCAAGGGATGACGCCCGGGTTTCCAGCCGTTGAAATCGCCGATCACGGAAACGCGGCCGGCGTTGGGCGCCCAGACGGCGAAGTGCGTGCCGTCCAGACCGTCGACCGTCATGAGGTGGGCCCCCAGCCTGTCGAACAGCTTGAAATGGTTGCCCTCTCTGAATAGGTAGATATCCCCGTCGGTGAGAAGGCTCGGCCCGTGCTTGACCTTGCCGGCGGCGGCGCGATCCCGGTCATCCGTCAAGTTCGGGCTCCCACCGGCGCGGAGGGCGAATTCAAGCGGCATCCTTTCCGGCCTTGACGATCTTGGCCCAGTCGTCGCGCAGGGTGACTGTCCGGTTGAAGACGAGGGCACCGGGTTTGGAATCGCGCCGGTCAGCGCAGAAATAGCCCAGCCGCTCGAACTGCCAGCGGCTCTCCGGCACGGCGCTCGCCAGGCTCGGTTCGAGCTTGGCGCCCTTGACGACCTCGAGCGATCTGGGGTTGAGGGTGGCTTTCCAATCGACCCCTTCGGCGACGCTGCCCGGGTCCCGCACCGTGAACAGCGTGTCGTAGAGGCGGACCTCGGCGTCGATCGCCTGCGCCGCCGAAACCCAGTGGAGGGTCGCCTTGACCTTGCGCCCGTCCGGAGGCGATTCCCCTCCCCTCGTCGCCGGATCGTAGGTGCAGCGCAATTCGACGACGTTCCCGGCCGCGTCCTTGACCATCTCTTCGCACCTGACGAAGTAGGCGTAGCGCAGGCGGACTTCCCGCCCCGGGGAGAGCCGATAGAACTTGGGCGGCGGGTTCTCCATGAAGTCGTCACGTTCGATCCAGAGCTCGCGGGAAAAGGGGATCCTCCGCGCCCCGGCCGATTCGTCCTCGGGGTTGTTGACGGCGTCGAATTCCTCGACCTTGCCCTCGGGGTAGTTGGTGATGACGACCTTGAGCGGCCGCAGGACGGCCATGACCCGAGGCGCCGATCTGTTCAGGTTCTCGCGGACGCACATCTCGAGAAGCGGCATGTCGACGATGCTA
>JBFYOD010000049.1:0-41835 GCA_041303965.1 Candidatus Aminicenantota bacterium | reverse complement strand
TCTTCGATGCGCAGGGCCCGGAGGAGTTCCGGGGTCGGCCGGCCGGCCGCGTCCCAGCCCCGGACATGGTAGTAGTCCTGTTTCATCCTCTCCTGGTCCTCCCGGGAGACGCGCCGCTCCTTCCCCTCGACGACGATGGGAACGTCGGCGAACCGGGCCGGAAGCACGTCGTCCTCCGCCGTCACGCCGGCCTCGATGTTGAATTGCCGCTCGAGCGTCGCCACCCGGTTCTCGATCTCCTCCAGCCGCGAGACCGAGAAATCGCGGCCGGTGACGCCGCCGACCATCCGGGCCCAGGGTTCGGAGGAGAAGGCGTAGCCCGTGAAGCGGCAGACACCGAGGCTGTCTTGGAGAATGCCGACGTTCTGCATGTTCCGGATGGCGATCGGCGATTGGAGGAGGCTGAAGCGGGGGATCTCCCTGGCCCCGCCGAAGAAAGCCAGGGAGACGGCGTATCCGCCGCGGAGATGGCAGGCCCCCGAAGGCGAGGTCATGTAGCCGAGGGCCTGGGTGTAGGAGGCCCGGGGATCGTAGGCCGGGATCTCAAGCTTCTTGACGGTCATGGAGCACTCGGGGTGCCCGCGGCCGGCGGCCAACCGGTGAGATCCCTCGGCCAGGACCGCGCCGAAGCCCTCGCGGCGGGCCGTCATCCCGGCCAGGGACTCGAGCGCCTCTCCGCTTCCGAAGGCGAGGTCGACCCCGCCCATTTCGTCACGGTCGATAAGGCCGCGCTCGGCAAGCTCCATGGCGCAGGCGACCGTCCCTCCGTAGCTGATCGTGTCCAGGCCAAACTCGTTGGCGCGATAGTTGGCACGGGTGATCGACTTGATGTCGTAGATGCCGCAGACCGGCCCCATGAGGACCATCGTTTCATATTCCGGGCCCTCCCCCCTTTCCTCTTTCCCGTCCCGACCGGCGACGCGCGTGTGCCGCTGACAGCCGATCGGACAGAGATAACAGGAACCCGCTTTTTCGAGCAGGGTCTTGGCCAGCGTCTCCCCGGAGATCCGCTCGACGTCCTCGTCGCGGTGGATGCAGTCCTGGAAGTTCTTGTGCGGGAGCATGGCGATGAGGTTGATCAGCTCGACGAGGCCGGCCGTGCCCAGGTCACGGAGCAGGCGCTTCGTGACCGGCGCCTGCTTCATGAGATAGAGGGCTTGGTCGAGGCCGGACTGGTATTTGTCCCGGTCGGCGATACCGATCCTCTCTTTGCCCCGGACCCGGACGGCCTTGAGCTTCTTGCTGCCCCAGACGGCGCCGGGGCCGCACCGCCCATAGACACGGTCCCTGTCGTTGGCGACGGCAGCGAACCGGACGAGGTTCTCCCCCGCCGGCCCGATGCACAGGACGCGGGACGGGTTCCCCGGTTCGGAAACGGCGATCAGGGCGTCGTTTGTTTCGTGGGTCGTCTTTCCCCAGAGGTGGCCCGCCGGCAGGATCTCGGCCTTTCCTGGGGAGATGTCGATCATCACCGGTGTCGCGGCCGCGCCTTTGACGACGAGGACGTCGAATCCCGCGGCCTTGAAACCCGCGCCCCAGGTCCCGCCGGAGTTCGACGTTCCCAGGACGCCGGTGAGCGGGGACTTGAAGGCCATGTGGCCGCGGCCGGCCGTCGGCGCGTTGGAACCGACGAGCGGCGAAGCGGCGATGACGAACGCGTTGTCGGGGCCGAGCGGGTCGCAGGCCGGGTCGATCGTATCGTAGAGGACGCGGGTGGCGAGGCCCCGGCCGCCCAAGTAGTCGAGGGCCAGCCCCGGGTCGAGCGGCAGGATCCGCACCTCTCCCCGGCTGAGGTCGGCGACGAGGATCCGGCCGTGATATCCGGAGATCGGGAATTCAGGCATGTTCGGCCCTTAAGATACCAGAACGCCCAATACCCCGCAAGGCATGGCCTTGACGTCGGCTCTCGCTTCAATGACTTCAAGGCTCCAGACTCGCCACTCCGCCGGCCGCCGAGGGGCCTCGGTTATCGTCTCCGTCCGCTGCGGTGATTCTTAACGCCTTCACGGGCCGGAGTCGATGGGAGGAGTCCGCGTCTCCGTCCCGTGAAGTCTAAATCCCCGCTTTATGCTCCCTCCGACGATAGCCTCAGCCCCTATATTCGGCGGCCTCCTCCGGACATCGCGCCGACGACGCCAGAAGTCAAGATGTCGAGCGCGTTCATGAAGGAGCGAGACGACCGCTGAACTCAAGGCCGAGGGGATCATCTGAGCGAGCATAAGCGTTGATTTAGTCGGTCAGCGTGACGGTGCTGGGGACATGCTCGCCTTCGCGGACGCTGCCCGGGCAGTGATGGGGGTCATGTCGAGCCCCCGTAGCGGAGGGGGTCCCATCAGCTAGCTGATGGGGGAACCGCCGGGACTGGTTCCCGGGGGGCCGGGGGATAGGCATGACCCCCATCTCTGCCAAAACGGGCGGCGGCCTGCGGCCCGGGAATGGCGTTTAACATCACCGCAGCGAACGAAGATGATCCCCGAGGCCGACTCAGCCGCCGCCGAGCATGGGGAAGATGGCGAGCGTGTCGCCCGGCGAGAGCGCGGTGTCCAGCCCGCGGAGGGATTCGACGTGGACGCCGTTGACCATGACAACGAGGTGGGGCTTGAGACTTTCTCCTTCGAAGACTTCGCGCCGGCGTTCGCTCGTGTCGCAGAGGAGGGACAGGGCGTCGCGGACGGTCCCGTCCTCGGCGACGGCGAGGTCGCGCTCGCGGCCGCCGAAGAGGTCCCGGAAATAGGCGAAGAACTTAGCTTTGACCATCATCGATCTTGACCGTTCCTAAGAGGCACCCGTCCAGGAGCTTCTGGACATCGGGATCCCGGACATCGAGAACGAAAGGCCCGTGCGGCCTCAGGGCGGCGATGACATCCTCAAGGATCTCCTCCCTGGCGACGAGGAGACATCTCAGGCCGGGGCGCGACAGGGCCTCCCGGAGGACCGTCCAGAGCCCGCCGCCCCGGAGTTCGAGAGGTCCGACTTCGTCGACGACGAGGAGGTCACGGGGGTCGGCCTCGCGGATGAGCGAGCGGGCCAGCTCGAGGGTCGAGGGCACGAAAAAGTACGGACCGATCCGCTCCGCGCCGGGATCTCCCTGCAGCCGAAGATAGGGCTGCCGGCGGCCGGTCTTGAGTTCGAGGAGATCATAGCCCGCCGCGCCGCTCGAGCCTGCCACGGCGACGCTGAGGAAGCCGCCCGGGGCGAGCCCGCGGGACGCCCAGCGTGCGAGCGACCTTTCGATAAAGGTCGTCTTGCCCCCGTGGACGGGTCCCGTCAGGACAAGGATCATGCGTCCCTAGCGGATGTTGACGCTCGCTTCGCCCGTCTGCAGAACGATGGCCTGTCCCATCGGCGTTCCGGCCGTCGCGCTGGTGAAGCCGAGGGACGTCTGGCCCTGATTCACGGACGTGAAGACGAGGACGGCCAGGACCGCCCGGCCCTTGAAGCCACGGCCGCCGGCAGGGCTGGAGAAGCCGATGGTGCACGTCCCGCCGCTGATGTTTTTAAGGAACGGCACCTTATCGCCCAACTGACGCAGGCCGCCGCCTTCGAGAACGTCCTTGAGCTTGAGAATTTGGGGATCGAAGGTCAGCACGAGCGAAGCGTTCCCGATCTCCTTGTCGCTCGAGAGCTCGATGTTCATGCGGAACTCCCGGTCGCGGGGGGCTTCGAAGCTCGCGGGCGAGAGGTAGACGATGCTTCCTCCTGCGTCTTCCGGCTGGGCTGGGGCTTCCTCGGCGAGGGCCGCTTCCTCGCGGTTATCCCTCAGCGCGCCGCCCGTGCCGGTCACGCCGGAGAGGTTGTCGGGGTCGACCCACAGGGGCTTCGCGTCCTCTTCGGTGATCTGGAGCGAGCGGATGATGTGGGGCGTGATGGTCAGGATGACGTCGGTCTGCTCGATGGTCTTCTGGCTCGTCGAAAAAAGCCCCCCGACAAGGGGCAGGTCCTTGAGACCGACGATCCCTCCCTTGATCAAGCGCTCCTCGTCCCGGAGGAGGCCGGCCAAGAGGTTCGTCTCGCCGTCCTTGAGCCGGACGGTGTTCTTGATCTCGCGGTTGGCGATGATCGGGATGCCGGCGATCCCTTCTCCGGCGATCGAGGAAATCGCCAGCTCGATCTCCAAGGTCACTTCGCCCTCGAGATGGATCCGGGGCGTCATCTTGATGGTGATGCCGATGTTCTCAAGGTCATAGTTGATGACGGGCTGGGTGTTGAGGCCGCCCGCGGCGATGGCTCCGAACGATCCTTTGACGATGGGCACCTTCTGCCCGACGACGTATTCCAGCTTCGCGCCGCCGAGGCCGCGCATCTTGGGTTGGGCGATGATCTTCGTGTCCGAATCGCTGCCGAGGAACTGGACGATGGCCGAAGGGGCGGTGACCTGGTAGTTGGCCAGGTCCCCGAGGTTGAGACCCTTGATCGGGAAATAGCCGTCGTCAGTCATCGAGCCGTCGGCCGGGTTGAAGCGGATGCCCAGGATCCCCTTGCTGAGGTCGATGCCGAGCTTATTCATCCGGATCCGATTGACTTCCATGATCTCGATGTCGACGACGACCTCACCCACCGATTTGTCCCAGGAGCGGAGAAGCTTTTCGGCCAGGGCTACGGCCTGCGGCGTGTCCCGGATCGTGACCGAGTTGAGGTTCTTGTCGACCTGGATGGACGGGACCTTGTACATCGTCTTGACCATCTGCGTCAGCCGCATCTGGATGTCGCTCGCGTCGATGTTGGACAGGTAGAAGGTCCTGATGGCGTTGAGCTCGTACTGCATCCGCTTCTGGACGTTATCGGGGACGATGATGACGGTCTTCTCGTCGATCGTCCGGGAGAAGTTCTTGCTGGCGACGCAGAGGAAATTGACGGCCTGCTGGAGGTCTTTGCCGGTCAGGTCGATGGCCAAGCTGGTGTCCCGGAAGGTGTCATCGTAGAGGAAGTTCACGTTGGCCACCCGGCCCAGCGTCTGGAAGATCGAGCGCAGGGAAACCTCGGTCCGGAAGCTCAGGTTGAGCGCTTCGCCGGAGCCTTTGAGGCGGACCGGGCCTTCGAGCTTATCCTGGCCGTTCTTTTCGGCTTTAGGCGGAGGGGCGATGAGGGCTTTGAGCTCGTCGGCGGCCGCGCGGTTGAGGGGGTCGAAGAAAAGCGCCTTCTTATAGTCGACCTCCGCTTCCTTGCGTTTGTTCTGGGCGACCAGGCTCCTGGCCGTCTGGATATAGAATAGGCTGGCGGACGCCCTGGCCCGGACGAGGGCCAGACGGTAGACGGCGTCGTTGGGGTGGGCCAGGGCCGCTTGTTGGTAATACGCGACGGCCTGGTCGTACTTCTGGTTCATCTCGGCCTTGACGCCCTGCTTGTAGTCTTGGCTGAGCGTCATACACGCCCCGGCCGCCAGGGCCAGGACCAGGATCAGGGCGTACTTTTTCATGGCCGATCTCCTTTTCGCGGGAACGTCTTTCTTTCCGAATTCGGGCCCTGGATGACGATGGCTTCGGCGGTCACCTTGACGACTTTGTAACCGGGCGCGATCTCGTCGCCCTCCCCCACGGACACGGTCTGGCCGCTGCGGGAGACGAGGGCGATGATCTGCCCGCCGGACTTGATGGACCCGATGTAGCTGAGGCTCAAAGTGAAGGAAGGCGGAGCGTCCGGTTGCGGGACGGCCGCCCAATTGACGGCGGGGCCCCCGGCCCGGCGAACGGCGGGAGGCGCGGTGCTCTTCGGCCGGAAGATGTCGCGGACCGGCGCTGCGATCACGCCGCTGCCGAATACGAGGAGGTCCCTGCGGACGAGGGGTATCCGTGTTTCCTGGGCCGCGAAGAGGGACACGGCCCAGCCCAGGGCAAGCCCCGCGATCGACACTTTCCTAAATGCCATAGTACCCCGCCACCGCCAGTTTCGCGCTGAGACGGCCGCCGTCGGACCCCGTCCTCGGGAAATCGATCTTCTCGATGACCAGAAACTTGGGGAACGCTTCGAGAACGGCCAGCAGCTTCTTGAGGCCGGCATAAGAACCGGTGTAAGTGAACGTCACGACCGTTTTCCGGACCCGTTGCTCTTCCATGTCGGAATAGCCGTAGTCGAGGTCCGTGATGATCGTCCCGGCCAGGGCGAATATCTGCTGGAGGTCCAGGCGAAGAGCCTGGACGCCACCCTCGTTTTCGTAGAAAAAGCCCGTCCGCAGCTCCTCGAGGTCCCGGCCGGCTTCTTCCCATCGCTGCCACTCGGACTTGGCCGTATCGCGCGCCTTGACCGCCCGGTCGTAGGTATCCTGGAGCCGCACCGCCGCTCCCCTATCCTTTTCGAGGCCGCCCCGGATCCTCATGAACAAGATGAGGAATACGGCCAGGGCGAGGAGCGCGGCCAGACCGAGGCGGCCGAGCGTCCGCCGCTCCTTGTCGTTGAACAGGTCAAAGAGAGCGTTCATAGGTTAGGGAGATCTCCGTGATGAGCCGACCGTCTTCGTTCCTGGACTCGCCGAAGACCTGAATGCCCTTGAAGCCCTGGGCAGAGAGGTTGTCGATGAGCGCGAGAAGATCGTCGAGACTGCGCGAGGTCACCCGGAGGCGCAGGGCGACGGCCCCCTCGTTCGTGAAGCCCGGGCTGAGCGAGGTGATGTAGCTCGGGCCGGGGAGCGCCTTCTCGAGCTCGGAGAAAAGCGCGGTCCAGAGGAAGGTCTTCTTCATGATGATGCCGTTGACGAGGTCCACCCGGGTCCGGCTGAGGCGTTCTTCCTTATCGATGTCGGCCGTCAAGCGCTTCTCCTCGCGCTGGGCCTCTTCCTGGAGTCGTTGCTTTCCGGCGATCTCAGCCCTGAGCCGGGCCGATTCGCCGCCGTATTTCAGGACGACGAACACGCTCAGGGCGGCCAGGACGGCGAGGAGGAAGCCCAGGACCCGGACCAGCACGCCGTAAAGCCGCCGGTTCCGGCGCGGCTTCGTGGCCAGGTTCAGGTCGAGCGTGACACGTTCATTCATAGGATCTGTCCGACGAGAGGGGCGAGCAGGGCTTTTTGGGCTTCGCTCCACGCTCTGGGCGCCTCGAACACGAAAGGCTCGAGCGGCAGGTCTATCCTCTCCCTCAACCGGTCCATGAGCTGCGGCCTTTCCGCGGCCACGGCCGTGCGGACCCAGAGCCTTTCGATCCGTTTTCTTTCTTTGTCCTCGAGGAACCGGATGGTGTTTTCCGCTTCCCTGACGATATTGTCGGCGCGCTCGTCCGCCTCCGGCCCGCCGGACCCGCCGACGCCCTTTTGACGGTAAAGCGCCCAGCCGGAATCCATGACCGCCAAGAGGGTCAGTGTCTCGTCCTCCAGGTTCAGGAGGATGCCGTTGGACGGCCCCGCCTGTCCGACCAGGTTGATCAGGGTCAGGGAAGGGACGGTCACGAGGACCGGCTTCAACCCGGCCTTTTCGAAGAGGCCTTCGTATTCCCTGACGACCGTCTGCCGGGCCATGGCGACGATGATCTTCCGGACGCCCCGGCCCGGCGTTACGGCGTAGTCGATGCGGGCGTCGTCGGGGATGAGCGGCATCTGCTTGCCGATACGCCAGCGGATGAAGGTGTCTCTCTCCTTCCCGGAGCGGGGGAAAGAGTCCACGCTCAGGACGAAGACGCGGGCGGACGGCTCGGGGATGAGGATGGCGGCCGAGCCGGAGGAGAGGCGCAGGTTTTCCATTCCCTGGGCCACGGCCTCCTCGAGGACCGCGGGTTCGGTCACGTTGGGACGGTCGAACGACGGATTGAGGGGACGGTCCCGCAAGGGCCGGACGAACCCGCCCTTGATCGACCCGTCTTTCTTCGAGACACGGATGCCGCTCAGGAAGGCCGGCGAGAGCTGAAAGACGGCGTCGGGCAGCAGGCGGTCCCGGAAATGAGACTTGAGCCGTTTCCCCAGTGTCACGCGGTCACTCCACAAAGGTCACTTTGTTCAGGTCCTTGAGGCTTGTTATCCCGGCCAGGACTTTATCCAGACCGACTTCTCTCAAGAACACCATGCCCTCCGCCTTGGCCCGTTTCTTGACCTCGGAGAGGGGCCTTTTTTCAAGGATGAGTTCCCGGATGGGATCCGAGAGCTCGAGGATCTCGGCGATGGCCGTCCGGCCCTGGTAGCCCGAGAAATTGCATTCGGAACAACCCTTCGGCTCGAAGAAGACGGTCTCCGCGTGCCGGGCCGGGTCGAGGCCCGACTCCGCGAGCTGCGGGGCGCCGTATCGGACGGGGACCTTGCAGCGCGGGCAGAGGACGCGAACCAGGCGTTGGGCCAGGATGCAGTTGAGGGCCGAGATGAAGCTGTAGGGGTCGACCTGCATGTGGAGGAATCGACCGATGACATCGAAGACGTTGTTGGCGTGAACGGTCGTGAAGACGAGGTGGCCCGTCAGGGCCGACTGAATGGCGATCTGGGCCGTCTCGGGGTCGCGGATCTCGCCGACCATGATCTTATCCGGATCGTGGCGGAGGATGGAGCGCAGCCCCCGGGCGAAGGATAGGCCCTTCTTCTCGTTGACGGGGATCTGGGTGATGCCGTCGATCTGGTACTCGACGGGGTCCTCGATGGTGACGATCTTGTCTTCCGGGGACTTGATCTCCGTCAGGGCCGCGTAGAGGGTCGTCGTCTTGCCGCTGCCCGTCGGCCCCGTGACCAGGACCATGCCGTAGGGCTGGGCGATGTACTTACGGAATTTCTTCTGGATCTCGTCGGAGAAGCCGAGCAGGTCCACGCGCAGTTCGCGGATGGCCTGGGTGATCATTTCCTTGTCGAGGATGCGGATGACCGCGTCCTCGCCGTAGATGCAGGGCATGATGGAGACGCGGAAATCGATGGTCTTGTCCTTGATCTTGAGCCGGAAGCGGCCGTCCTGGGGGACGCGGCGCTCGGCGATGTCCAGGTCCGACATGACCTTGATGCGGGAGATGATGGGCGACTGGAACTTCTTGTCGATGGCCTCCATCGCCTCGCCGAGGACGCCGTCGATCCGGAACTTGATCTTGACGTCGTCGTCCTTGGATTCGATGTGGACGTCGCTCGCCCGCTTCTGGACGGCCGTGAAGATGATCGTGTGGACGAGCTTGATGATCGAACCGTCCTGGTCGGCCAGCTTCTCGATGGAAATGACATCCTCTTCGTCCCCGCTCTCGCGCTCGACGACCTGGGTGATGAAACCCTCGGTGGCGTCGCGGAGGACCTGCATGGCCGTCTCGCTCTTCCTCAGGGCCTCGAGGATGGCCCGCTTGGAGGCCGCGTAGACCTTGACCTTTTTCCCCAGGAAGGCCTCGATGGCGTCGATGGAGGAGATGTCGGAGGGGTCGGCGACGGCGATCTTCATGACGCCGCCTTCGTCGCCGAGGGGGACGAAATTGAGGCGGTGGAGGAATTCGACGGGGAAGGATTGGATGAGATTGCGGTCGAGACGTTCGGTCTCGAGGTCGAGGAAGGGAACGCGGTAGCGTTCGGCCAGGGCCCGGGTGGCCTTGTCCTCGCCGCCGACGTTATCCGATCTATCCTTGCTCATGTCGCGCGCCTTTCGGGCCGCCTACCGGGCGATCCGGATGATGTTGAAGATCGGTATGTATACCGAAAGAAGCATCGCCGCCACCACGAGCCCCATGAAAATGATGACCACGGGCTCGACCAGGTTGACGAGCGTTTCGATTTTACCACGAACGCGCTCGTCATAAAAGTCGGCCATGTCCCCGAGCATGCCCTGGAGGTTGGCCGACGACTCCCCGATGCGGACCATATCCAGGGCCAGGGCCGGGAACGTCCCGGCCTTGGCCAGGGACTCGGACAGGCTCTCGCCGTTCTTGATGTGGTCCGGGACCTCCTGCATGTGCCGGACGATCCAGGCGTTGGGCACGGCCTGGATGGCGATGCCGATGGCCGAGATGAGCGAGATGCCCGCCTCGAGGAGGAGGCCAAGGGTCCGGCTGAAGAGGCTGAGACCAGACTCGAGCCAGATCGCCCGGCCGAAAGGCACGCGGAGCTTGAATCTGTCCATCTGATAGCGGAAATCCAGCCGCCGCCTAAGCCTGGCCAGGAGGAACACGAGCGCCGCCAACGCCGCCACGAAAACATACCAGCGCCGGCTCGTGGCCACGGCGAAAGCCATGATGATCCGGGTGATCCGGGGCATTTCGGCCTCGAAGCTCTTGTAGAAATCCGCGAACTGGGGCAGGACGAAGTTGACCAGGATGCCCATGAGACCGAAGGAAAAGACGATGAGGATCGTCGGGTAGGTCATGGCCGACTTGATCTTGGCCCGGGTCTGGGTGACAACCTTAGCATACTGGATGTACCGGCCGATCGACCCCGGGAGGTTGCCGCCCTTTTCCCCGGCCATCAGGCTGGCCGTGTAGACCGGGGAGAACAGCTCTTCGTAGGGCAGGAAGGCCTCGGACAGGGCCTTGCCCCGCTTGACTTCTTCGGCCACCTTGATCAGGATCTGCTTGAGGAAAATGTTCTTGGCCCGGGCTGCGATCACTTCGAGGCTCTTGAGGATCGGGTAGCCCGCCTTGATCAGCGCAACGAGCTCCTGGTTGAACAGGATGATGTCCCGGTCCTTGACCTTGCGCCCCAAACGGAGCCCCTGGCTCCCGAGCCTGCTCCAGTCGCGCCGCACGGAGAGAACGAGGGCGCCTTCCGCTTCGATGGACTTCCGGCATTCCCCAGCCGACGGCGCCAGGACGGACCGGACGTCTACCCGGCCATCCTCGCCTGCGATCCGACACTGGTAGAAAGGCATTTTTGCCGATTCACTTATGATTAGTCGCAATTAATGTATTCCAGGGCACAAATATTGTCAAACCTGGGGTTTTAGGGTCCGGCCGGAAAACCTATGTTGACAAATGGCGGGAGAAGGGTTAACTATTGATACCGTGAAGAGAACCAAGAAGGCCGTCGCAGGAACGTTCGCCGGAGCGCTTTTCGGCCTTTTTCTCGCCGCGCCGGCGATGCGGCCCGGACCGTCGCAGACGGCCCAAGAGCCGACTCCTCCCCAGAAAGTCCGTCAACCCAGTTATGATTACATGAGCTCGTTCATGTCCAATAGGACGAACCCGCTGGGCCTTAAGGAGGACCCGGTGGCCAGGCGAATGCTCAGCCAGGGCTCCGTCCCTTGGGCCATCCGGGCCGGGTCGCGGCATATTCTCGACTGAGGGTTTTTTTTTATGATTCGGATTCAATTTTTTGGATACCCGGGCCGATGAAAAAGGCTCTGATCTTCGTCCTCATCCCCGTCCTCGTTGTCCTCGTCCTGGGCACACTGAATGTTTACCGGAAGGCGACCTGGAAGGACGTCACGGACGGGATCACATGGAAGGAGACATCGACCGGCCTCCGGGCCGTCAGCGTCGATCCGACGAGCGAGGCCTTTCTCCGGGTCAACATCCGCAAGGGGGACATCCTCACGGCCATCAACAGGGTGCCCGTCCGAACGAAGATCGACGTCCTCAAGAACCTCTGGCAGGCCGCCGCGACCAACCAGAGTGTCACCTACCAGATCAACAAAGAGGGGATGCAGATCTACCCCACGTTCAATCTCCGCAAACGGGGCGCCAACCCCATCTATTTTTACCTTGTCCTAGTCGGCTTGACCACCCTCGTCATCGGCTTCGTCGTCTTCTTCAATTCGAAGGGCCAGATGGCCCTGCCCTACATTTACTTCTACCTCCTGGCCCTGGCCTTCGCTGTTTTCTGCATCTTCTCCCCGACCGGCGAGATGACAACTCTCGATTGGGCCTTCTATGGCCTGGACAAGGCCGCCTTCCTGGCCTTTCCGCCCCTCTTCCTCCACTTTTTCATGATCTTCCCGCTGCGGAAACGCTTCCTCAAGAACCGCTCCAACGTCCTCCCCTTCCTCTACGCTCCGGCCGGGCTCCTCGTCCTCGCCCGCGTGCGCTTCCACATCCCGCTCCCTCCCCAATGGGGCGAGGCGGCCATCCTCCGCTACCAGGACGGGCTCGAGCGCTTCGAACTCCTCCATTTCGCCGTGTTCGCCCTCGTCACCCTGGGGATCCTCGCCCATAGCACCCTCCGGGCGCCGACGATCCTGGTCAAAAAGCAGCTTCGGATCATCGTCTACGCCCTGGCCTTCGGGGTCCTGCCATCGATGGTCTTTTATCTCTTGCCCTTCATCGCCGGCGGCCGCCCTTCCACGGGCGCCGAACTGACGGTCCTTCTCCAGGCCCTCGTCCCCTTGGCCTTTTCCTATTCCATCTCCCGCTACCGGCTGGTCGACATCGAGGTCCTCCTGAAAAAGGCGGCCACCCTGATCTTTTCCTTTTTCGTCATCGCCTTCGTCTATTTCTTCGTCAGCTCCCGGACCCAGCTTTTCTCGGAAAACCGACTCAACGCCATCGTCCTCGGCATCCTGGCCATCGTCCTCGGGGCGACGCTGTTCACGCCTCTCAAGAAGTTGTTCCAGGGCCTCCTCGACAGGGTCATCTATAAGCGGAGCTACGAATACCGGAGGACGCTCCTGTCCATTATCCGCGAGCTCAGCCGCGAGCGGAACCTCCAGAAACTCGCCCAGTCCCTCCTCGACGCCATCTCCAACGCCCTTTCCTTGAAGACCATCGCCCTTCTCCTGGCCGACGAAAACGGCCCGTCGGGTTTCCATGTCCTCAAAGCCAAGGGCGAGGGGACGGCCGGGCCCCACCAGGTCCCGTTCGACGATTGGCTCGTCCGCGAACTCCGGGAGAAGGACACCTTGTCGTTCCTCTCCTCCTCCGAATCGGAGGCAGCCCGGGCGGCGATGGAGAAACTCTCGGCCCTCGGCTTCTACCATGTCCTCCCGCTCAAGGTCGAGGACAAGGTCATCGGCTGCCTGGTCATGGGCAAGAAGCAGGACGGGTCCTTTTTCTCCAGGGAAGATTGGGAGCTTTTGACGACGATCTCCGGCCCGGCGGCCCTGGCCCTGGAGAACGCCGACCTCTACAGCCGCGAGACCGTCCGGGCCATGGAGATGCAGCGGCTCAAGGACTACAGCGAGAACATCATCGAGAGCCTGACCGTGGGCGTCTCGGTCATCGACGAGGACGGCACCGTCATCGGCTGGAACAGGGTCCTCGAGGACCAGATCTCCGTCCGGAAAGAGGCGGCCATCGGGAATCGGCTCCGGGACGTCCTGGGCCCGAGCACATTCAGCGCCCTGTTCCCACCGGAAACCCAGCAGGACTTCCGGCTCTTGAGCGAGATCACGCTGGAGATGGCCGGGGGCGGGAAAAAGATCTTCGACATCGCCCGGACGCCGCTCCTGGACAACACCCTGCGGGCCTACGGGACCATCATCGTTTTCGAGGACATCACCGACAAGATCCAACTTCAGCAGCAGCTCCTGACCTCGGAGAAGCTCGCCTCGATCGGACTGCTCTCGGCCGGCGTCGCCCACGAGATCAACACGCCCCTGACGGGGATCTCGAGCTACATCCAGATGCTCCAAAAAACGCTGGCCGGCACTCATTACGCCCAAATACTTGAGAAGGTCGAGGCGCAGACCGACCGGGTCGCCCGCATCATCAAGAACCTCCTGACGTTCGCCCGCAGCCCGTCCGACGCCTCGTTCCAGCGCGTCGACCTCAAGGAGAGCATCGAAGAGATCCTGTCGCTTATCGACCACAAGCTCAAGAACATGAACATCCGTCTGGTGCTCGAACTCGATCCCGTCCCGCCGCTCTATGCCCAAGGCGAGCGGCTCCAACAGGTTTTCATCAACATCATCCTCAACGCCCTGGACGCCATGCCGCAGGGCGGCGAGCTGCGGATCCGGCTATCCCAGGAGAACGAGGGCGCGGTCGTCCGCGTCTCGGACACCGGGACGGGCATCAAGCCCGAACACCTCTCCCACATCTTCGACCCTTTCTTCACGACGAAAGGGGTCGGCAAGGGAACGGGGCTCGGCCTGTCCATCAGCTACGCCACCGTCAAGGAGCACGACGGCCACATCCAGGTCCAGAGCGAGGTCGGCCGCGGTTCCACGTTCACCATCATTCTGCCGGTCGGCCGGGACGGCTCCCGGAACCCGAAATCCCCGGTCGCCAGGACATGACCCATGAGCAGCAAAGGCATCATCCACCTCATCGACGATGAACCCGTCATCCACGACGTCCTGGGACAGCTCCTGACGTCGGAAGGCTACGAGGTCGAGATCTCCGCCTCCGGCGAGGAGGCCCTGGAGAAGTTCCCGTCCCAATCCTTTGACGTCATCCTCCTCGACCTGCTTATGCCGGGCATGGACGGCATCGAGGTCCTCCAGAGGATCAGGAAGATCGACCCCCAGGCCCCGGTCATCATCATCACGGCCTACGGCTCGGTCGAATCGGCCATCGCGGCGATGAAGATCGGCGCTCTGGACTACGTCCAGAAGCCCTTCAAACACGATGATCTCCTCCTGGCCATCGAGAAGGCCGTCGAGCGCAAGCGCCTCCAGGACGAGAACATCCGCCTCAAGGACGAGCTTCGCCAGCGCTATGGCTTCGCCAACATCATCGGCAAGAGCCAGGCCATGAAAAGCGTTTTCGATCTGGTCAAGGCCGCGGCGCCGACACGGAGCACGATCCTCCTCCAGGGGGAGAGCGGCACCGGGAAAGAGCTCGTCGCCCGGGCCCTCCACTTGAACTCGAACCGGGCCGATGCCCCCTTCGTCACGGTCAACAGCGGGTCCCTCCCGCCCGACCTTCTCGAAAGCCACCTTTTCGGACATGTCAAGGGGGCGTTCACGGGCGCCGTGGCCCTGAAAAAGGGGCTCTTCGAGGCGGCCGACACGGGGACGATCTTCTTCGACGAGGTCTCTTCCATCAGCCTCGAAACGCAGGCCAAGCTGCTCCGGGTCATGCAGGAGAAGGAGTTCATGCGGCTCGGCGGGACCCAAACGATCAAGGTCGACGTCCGGATCCTCGCGGCCACGAACACGGATATCGAGGAGCTCATCGCCCAAAAACTCTTCCGCAAGGACCTCTTCTACCGGCTGAACGTGATCAAGATCGAGATCCCGCCCCTGCGCCAGAGGAAAGAGGACATCCCCCAGCTCGTCAAGCACTTCGTCGAGATCTACGCCCGCGAGAACGGCAAGGAGATCGAAGGGATCAGCGAAGACGTCCTTGAGGTCCTCGATGCCCATGACTGGCCCGGCAACGTCCGGGAGCTCGAGAATCTCGTTGAACGGGCCATCGTCCTGTCCCGCTCCAAGGTCATCACCCGGGCATCCCTCCCCCCCTTCCTGTTGCGGGGAGGAGCGGTCGACGACGAGGCGCTCATCTCGTCGGAAGAGTCCCTGGACCTGAGAGACCGGACCCAGGCCTTCCAGAAAAAGATCATCCTCGCCGCACTGAAGAAAACAAAGGGGGTCCAGAACAAGGCCGCCAAGCTCCTCGGGGTCAAGCCGACGACCCTCAACGAGATGATCAAGCGTCTCCGCATCGATACGAGCGGGTTTCCGTCCTGATCCGGCGCCGCCGGGAGCTTCCCGGCCCGTCTACTACGGGGAGCAGCAAATAGATTACCTAATCCTTTCTGCTCCCCGAGTACTAGCCGGGCAATAAGGGAATCTGAAGTCGACTATATTCTGCCCGGCTTAGTAATAGAACTTGCCGGGCACGGCCTTATCGGGATTGAACCGGACTTTATTGGGACGCCGCGGCAGGGTCAGGGAGATCTCTTCTGTCGTCTCGTCAACGACGAACATCTTTCGGCCGGAGGGCTCGCCGGCCCGGCTCCACTCGACCCAGAGAGGGAAGATGAACCGGCCCTTGACCTGGGTCACGTGGATGTCGAGCCGGATCCCATCCGGGACTGGCGTCTCGGTCCACGTCGTCCGGACTTCGGGCAGTTCGTAGGAAAAAAACCAACCCTTGAAAAATTCCTTGAGGTCCCGCCCGGAAGCGGCCTCCATGGCGGCGATGAACTCGCCCGTACGGGCCGCATGGAATTTATACTTCTCGAAGAACCCCCGGAGGCCGGCGTCGAACGATTCCTTCCCGATGAGGTCCTGGAGCATGAACAGGGCCAGGGCGGCCTTGTTGTAGACGATGGACTGATAGGCCTCGAAATCGTTGTAGCTCAAGCGCGAACCCATGATGATCGGTCCCCGGAAGCTCTTTTTCTCGGTCCAACGGGCGAACTTCCTCAGGATGGCGGCGAAGCTATTCTCGCCGTACTTGTGCCGCAGGTAGGAGGCGGCCGCGAACTGGGACAGGCCTTCGCTCAGCCACTGGTCCTTATAGGTTTCGAACGAAACCCCCTGGCCCCACCACTGGTGAGCGATCTCGTGAGACAGGAAATACCCCTCCCATTGCGACAGGTCGACGGGGGTGTCGGCCGGCGCCAGGATACCGGCGTCCACCTGCCAGGGTACAGAGTTGAGAACGACGAAGGAGGCCGGGCTGTGGCCCCCGTAAGCGGGCCAGCTCCTGAGGACGATCCCGAGCTTCTCGTAAGGGAACGGGCCGAACGCCTCAACGTAAAAATCCAGGATGTCGGCGGCCTGGTCGATGAGGCCGGGCTGCCGGTCCAGGACCTCCGTCGCCACAAATTGCTCGAGGGGCACCGGGCCCGCGCGCTCCCTAGGCTTTTCGAGCCGGCCGACGATGAACGACATGTACTTCACGGGCGAGCGGGATTCAAAGGTGTAAACGGCGTTGCCCGTTTTCTCGATCTCGACGACGTCGTTCATCCCGTCCCAGCGTTCCTTGGACAGCAGCGCGCCGTTGGCGACACAATTGTATTCCGGCGGAATGATCAGCGTCAGCCGGGCCTGAAAGTAATCCTCCTCCGCCGGGCCCGGGTACCAGTTGCCCGCGTGGGAGAAAAAGTAAGTCTCGTAGCGGGGCGTGAAGCGGATCTGCCGGATGTTCCCGGCTTGGCCGATGACGTCGGTCGTCGGCAGCGCCGGGAACATCCGCCCGCGGTAGTAGACCTCGATCATCGCCGATGCTCTCTCGGCGGGCGGGGAGATGAAATAGACGTAGAGCAATTGGCGGAGCTTATCCCGCGTGTAAAAAAGTTCCCGGTTCTCGGCATCCGTGATCTTGAGGATCTCCAGGTCCGGGTTGAAGCGGAACTTGAGGCTGTCGAGCAGGTCCACCTTGGGGACGACTTCGATCCTGGCCTTGGCGGATAGGAACGACGTGGCGGGAGTATAGCTGAGGTCGAGCGCGTAGGAGCGGATATCGAATTTCTCTTCGAACGAGATGAAGAACTTCTTCAGGGGCGGGTCGGCCGCCCGTTCCGGGCTGTAGAGGCTGATGATCCTGTCCTTGCCGCGGTCGAAGAGGCTGACTTCATCGTTCGAGTAGGGACGATATACGTAGGTCATCTCGCCGGCCCTCCGGGCCTTGAACTCCAGCACTGCTTCGTCGCCCTGCGGGAGGAAGGATAGAAGCCCCCCGTTGAACGAGCTTTCGATGGTGAAGGAGCGGGAATAGTTCCGGGAGAAGACCGCTGCGGCCTTGTCCCGTTCCTTGGACGACACGGCCGGCGATGCGTCGTCCGTCTTGACGGCGATGTTGGAGGCGAAAAAACTCGAGGAACACCGGACATAGAGGGAGTCGATGTCGTCCCGGAGCTCCTTTTTCTTGTAGAGGAGCTCCAGCTGGTGCTGTTCGTTCGGGTCGGCGGGCGAGAAATCGACCGTGCCCTTTCCGACGATGACCAACCCGGTCTCGAGACCGGGAATGTTGTCGTAGAAAACGGCGGCGTCCGCGAAGGAGATGCGGATATCCTTGTGCGTGACTTCGACGCGGCGGGCGCGCTCGACGCGCTCGGACGGAATGAGGACCTTGTACAGCGTGGTCATGGTCCCCGTGACGTCCTTGCGGACGACGGCCCAAGCCTCCGCCCTCCTCTCGAGGGTCAGGATCCAGGATTCGATCAGGGCCGTGTGGACGTTCTGATAGAACGTCTGCAGGAAGACCCGGACGAGCCCGGCTTCGCCGCGATTGATGCCGGCGGTCCGCAGCGACACGTCGGTCATTTTGAGATCGCCGAAGAACCTATTGAGCCGATCCTGTTCGACGGCCCGGAGTTCGGGCGTGAACATTTCGAGGTAGGCAGGGAAATCCCCTTTCTGGAGGAGCCCCTGGATACGTCCGATGACGGCCTCGGGAGTCCCGTTATCCTGAGGGTTCGCCCCCTGCAAATCGTAGACCGCCCCGGCCGCCAGGAAGGAGAGGATGAGAGTCCTAATGATCGCTTGATTCACGGACAGCCCTATTCTAACATCATTTTCCGACCGCTACCCCCAGATAAAGCCGATTTTATGCCAAACGCGGGACTCTTCTTTCCCTTGAAAAAGCGGCGGTCAACGGCACCGGACAGGCCGGACAAGCAAGCTGGTTTACAGGATGTAAATTTGTTTTACCCGTTCGCAGGGCTCAGGGCTAACCCCCTAAAAAGCCGCGGCACCCGGGGTTTGCCCGTTCGCAAGGCTCAGGGCTAACCCCGAAAAGATCCCGGCACCTGGGGTTTGCCCGTTCGCAAGGCTCAGGGTTGACTCTTGGTGAGCTATTTCTTGAGGGGGCGGCCCAGGGCGGCTTCGACTTCAGCGACCTTGCCCTTGATCTGGCCGCTCGTCTTTTCCCGGTCGTCGACGGTGATGTGCGTGTAGACCCTCGAGGCCTGGCCGCGCATGGTCTCGTGGCACCGCCGGACGAGGTTGAAGACCTCGTCCCAATCACCCTCGACGATGGTTCCCATGGCCGTCAGCTGGTAGGGCAGACCGCTCTTGTCGACGATATCCAGGACCCGGGCGACAAGGCCGGACAGGGCCTCCCCCCGGCCGATGGGCACGACGCTGAATTCGACGATCATCGCCGTCGCGTCCTAGTCCTTTTCCTTGTCCTTCTTATGACCGGACTTCTTCAGGCGCTCCTCCCAGGTTATGAAGCTGTGATAAAAGACGGCGTCGCCCTCGTCGATGCCCCGGGTGATCTCGGTGATGTGGGAGGTCTCCGCCCCGAAGGCCTCGACCGCGTAGACGACGGCCTTGTCGGGTCGGACCTTGGCGCCGCAGGTGTAGATGTCCAGGGCCGCGTAGCCCATCTCGGGCCAGGTGTGGGTCGAGATGTGGGATTCGGAGATGACGACGACGCCGCTGACCCCCATGGGCGGGAACTTGCTGAAGGAGATGGACCAGACGTGGGCGCCGGCGATCTCGGCCGCCCTCACCAGGATCTGCTGGACCTTCTCGACGCTCCCGATGATCTTCGGGTCGCAGCCGGAGGCCTCGACAATGTAATGGTGGCCGATCGGGAAATGGGCTGTTTTTGTCATCGCCTTCTCCTTCGCCTATTTGGAAATGGGATTATGGCACAACTGGGGAATCTGTCAAGAATATCCGGAGGCGGGCGGCGACGCGCGCCGACCCGGGAAGGCGCGGCTCAGACGGCGACCCGGGGCTCTTCCTTGACCACGTTCAGGACGATGTGGGTGACCGTCCTGTCCACATGGGGGATGGCGAGGAGTTTCTTGATGAATCCGTTGAGGTCCTCGCGGCCGGTGAACCGGCCGATGATGAACGAATCCCAGTCCCCCGTGACATCATAGATGGCCGCCACATGGAAGTCCTGGGAGATCTTCCTCTGGGTCTCCAGGAGCTTGCCCTTGGAGATGCGGACGGCGATGATGGCCGCAAGGTGGAAGCCGAAGTATTCCGGGTCGACGACCGGGACGTAACCCCTGATCGCCCCCGCCGCCTCGAGCTTTCTCACGTTGTTGATCACCGCCGTGGCCGAGGTGCCGACGTCCTTGGCCACCTCCCGGAAGCTCTTGCGGGCATTAAGGTTCAGGACGCGGATGATCTTTCTGTTCAACTCGTCGATCATGGGCGGCTCCTCCAACTATACACTAAAATATCAGATATAAGCGCAATTGTAAATAATATTTTTTAGTATATTGACAATTGTTTTGTTTTCGTCTTTATTAGATGACATTAGAGAGTGCCCGGGCGATCCGGGACGCGCGACAGGAGGTTCGAAATGGCTCAGCCGGCGGTACCCAAAACTTTCAAGGCCTTCGGGACGAGGGACGAGAAAGACGTCCTCGCGGTCGTCCGCGACCCGGAGAACAACATTCAGTTCATCCGGCTCATCTTCCCCGACATCCTGGGTCGCCAGATGGACTTCGCCATCCCGGCAGGCGAGCTGGCCGGGGCGTTCAAGGAGGGCAAGGGGTTCGACGGCTCATCGATCGCCGGGTTCGTCCGCATCGAGGAGTCGGACCTCATCTTCAAGCCCGATCCGCGGAGCTTTCGGGTCCTGCCCTGGACCTACAAGGGCTTCGCCGAGAGCGTCTCCTGGAGGGAGGCCGTCATGTTCGGGGACATCTTGACGCCCGACGGCTCCACCTATGAAGGGGACAGCCGGGCCATCCTCAAGCGCGTCCTCGGCCGGGCCAAGAGAGAACTCGGCATTGACGACTTCAAGTGCGGCCCCGAGCTCGAATTCTTCATCTTTCCGTCGAGCGAGACGCCGGCCCTGACCGACGTCGGCGGCTACTTCTTCACCGGCCGATACGGCGAGATCCGCAAGGAGATCCAGCTCCTCCTCCACCGCATGGGGATCGCAACGGAGTATGACCACCACGAAGCCGCCCACAGCCAGCACGAGATCGACCTCCGCTACCTCAGCGCCGTGGACATGGCCGACACGGCCATGATCTTCCGCTACATGGTCAAGAAGGTCTGCCGGATGCACGGCCTCTACGCCACGTTCATGCCCAAGCCCATCAACGGCCAGAACGGCAGCGGCATGCACGTCCACCAGTCCCTCTGGCGGGACGGCAAGAACATCTTCTTCGAAAAGAACGGGCCCTATCATCTCTCTCTCCTCGCCCGGCGATACATGGCCGGGCTGATGACCCACGCCCGGGAGATCTCGGCCGTCCTCAGCCAGTGGGTCAACTCCTACAAGCGCCTCATCGAGGGCTACGAAGCCCCCGTCTACATCGCTTGGGGCCAGAGGAACAGGTCGGCCTACATCCGCATCCCGGAATACCAGCCGGGTAAGGAGCAGGCGACGCGGGCCGAACTCCGGGCCGCCGACCCGGCCTGCAACATCTACCTCGCCTTTGCCGTCATGCTGGCCGCCGGCACCGAGGGGATCCGGAAGAAGTACGACCTCGTCGACCCCGTCGAGGAGAACATCTACCACATGAGCGGCACGCGCCAGAGGAAGTTCGAGATCCGGGTCCTGCCCCGCGACCTCGAGGAGGCGGTCCGGATCATGGAGAAGAGCCCCGTGGTCAAGGAGGCCCTCGGAGATCACATCTTCGGCAAGCTCGTCGCCAACAAGCTCAAGGAGGTCGATGAATACGGCCGGAACGTCTCCGGCGAGTTCGACAAGCAGGTCAGCGACTTCGAGATCCGTCGCTATCTGCCGGTCCTCTGAGACCGCGTATTGTCCGGCCCCGGTCATCCTTATATAATGCCGGCATGCGTCTCCCCAATAAGATAGTCACTCTCGTTCTCGTATTAGCGGCCGGCCTGGCCGCGGCGTGCGGCGGCGGCCAGCCGGCAGAACGGGCCGACCTGGTCCTGAGGAACGGCGCGATCTATACCATGGACACGGCGCGGCCCCGGGCTACGGCCGTCGCCGTCGCCGAGGGGAAGGTCCTCTACGTCGGCGACGATCCCGGTGCCCTGCGGCTGCGGGGCGGTTCGACGGTCGTCGTCGACCTCGGTGGAAAAATGGTCCTGCCGGCGTTCCAGGATTCCCACATCCACCTGGTCACGGGCGGCATCGAGCTCGGCCTGTGCGACCTCAACGGCCTGAGGACAAAAGAGGATATCTTCGAAAAGATCAAGGCCTACGCGGCGGCCAATCCCGGCGCACCCTGGGTGACGGGAGGCGGCTGGGACCTCCCGGTCTTCCCCCAGGCCAATCCCAGGAAAGAAGACCTCGACGCCCTCGTTCCCGACCGCCCCGCCGCGCTGAGCTCGGCCGACGGGCATTCCGCCTGGGTCAATTCGCGGGCCCTCGCCCTCGCCGGCGTCACCAAGGACACGGCCGACCCGGCGGGCGGCCGCATCGAGCGCGATCCTGCAACCGGCGAGCCGACAGGGACTCTCCGCGAGAGCGCGGCCGGACTGGTCGAAGGGCTCGTCCCGGAACTCGGGCCGGAAGACCATGTTCAAGGATTGAAGGCGGGCCTCGGGTTGGCCAACCGGTTCGGCATCGCCTCGATCATCGAGGCCAGCGCCGGCGATAGGATCCTCGACGCCTACGCGGCGCTCGACCGCTCCGGCGAGCTTTCCGTCAGGGTCCTGGCCTCGCTCCACGTTGACACCGACAAGGGAACCGCCGAGGTCGACCGCCTGGTCAAGCTGCGGGACGCTTACCGCGGCGCACGGCTGAAATCGACCGCGGCGAAGATCTTCGCCGATGGGGTCATGGAGCCGCACACGGCCGCCCTCCTCGAACCCTACCTCGACCGTCCCGGCGACCGGGGAACACCGCTCCTCGAGCCCAAGGCCTTCGACGCGCTGGCGACGGCCCTTGACGCCGCCGGCTTCCAGATCCACGTCCATGCCATCGGCGACCGGGCCATCCGCATGTCGCTCGACGCCTTCGAGGCGGCGGGCCGGGCCAACGGCTTCAGGGACCTGCGCCATCACATCGCCCACCTCGAGCTCATCGACCCCGCCGACATCCCGCGGTTCAAAGCCCTCGGCGTTACGGCCAATTTCCAGGCCCTTTGGGCCTATGCCGATCCTTATATCGCCGACCTGACCCTCCCCATCCTCGGCCCTGCCCGCTCGCGCTGGCTCTATCCCATCGGGAGCGTGGCCAGGACCGGAGCGGTCATCGCCGGCGGCAGCGACTGGTCTGTATCGTCCATGAATCCCCTCGAGGCCATTCAGGTGGCCCTGACCCGGAGGGGACCCGACGACCCGCCGGGCGAAGCATGGATCCCCGAGGAGAAGGTCGACCTTGAGACCATGCTCCGGGCCTACACCACGAACGGCGCCTGGCTCAGCCACGACGAAAAGTCGCGCGGCTCCCTCGTACCCGGAAAGGCCGCCGACATCATCGTCCTCGGCCGCGACCTGTTCAAGATCCCATCTTCCGAGATCGGCCGGGTCAAGGTCCTGCTGACCCTCCTCGACGGCTTGGAGGTCTTCCGCGACCCGTCATTTGTTTTTAATTGACACTCGCCGCCAGACAGAGGGGATGGCTGGATAGAAACAACCTCTCACCGAGACGTTTCATCCGGCCGGGGCTGAGGGGTATCGTCGGAGCGGCCGGGAGCGGAGTCTTCGAAGCGACCAGCAGAATTGTGGCGGAGTACCCGAGGCCACAATTCTGGTAAATATCTGAAATAAGCGCTTTTCTTACGCCGAACTCGTTCCAGATATTTCCTAGAAGTACGGCTCCGAGTTGCTCCGCCGCACTTCTATCGGTCACTCCCCAGAGTCCGCTCCCTGCCGCTCCCATCGGATCCGGCCCGGGATTGGCGTTAAGAATCGCCTCAGCGGACGGAGACGATTCCCGAAGCCCATATTCGGCCGACGAGGCGGCGGCGCAGTTTACGGATTCCGTGTTCTGTGCTATAAAAGATGTTCGCAAAGCCCATGGATATTCTATCGATCGTCATCAGCCTGTTCGCCTTTCTATTCGCCATCACTATCCACGAGGCATCCCACGCCTGGACGGCTTCGAGATTCGGCGATCCCACCGCGGCCGCCATGGGCCGGGTATCCTTGAATCCCCTGGCCCACATCGACCCTTTCGGCACCGTCCTCCTCCCGCTCATCCTCGTCGTCATCGGCGCCCCTGCCTTCGGTTGGGCCAAACCGGTCATGGTCAATCCGCGCAATCTCAGACACCCCCGCCGCGACAACCTCTGGATCTCCATTTCCGGCCCGGCCGCCAACCTGGCCGCCGCTGCCGGTTCGCTGGCCCTCATCCTGCTGATGAAAGCGCTGAATCCCGGCACGTCGGCGTTCCTCAGGAACTTCCTCATCGAACGCCAGCATTTTCCCCGGGGCTTCTATCCGCTCGAGGGGCTGGCCCTCATCCTGTTCTACGCCGTCCTCGTCAACACCTACCTGGCCGTCTTCAATCTCATCCCTGTTCCCCCGCTCGACGGGAGCGGCGTCCTGGCCGGCCTTCTCTCCGACCAGGCCGCGGCGAAATACGACCGCCTCCGGCCCTACGGCTTCTTCATCGTCGTCGCCCTGATCTCGGTCGGAGTTCTCGACATCATCATCCGGCCCCTTCAAATCGTCATCCTGACCCTCGTCTTTTTCTAGCATGCCCGAACCAGCCGCCGAGACCCCGCCGATCGAAGAGACTCCGGCCTCTCCGTCCGCAGAGACGCCCGAGGGCTACCAGGTCCGCCTGGACGTCTTCGAAGGCCCCCTGGACCTCCTCCTCTTCCTCATCCGCAAGAAGAAGATCGACATCCACGACATCCCCATCGCCGCCATCACCCGCAACTACCTCGAATACCTCGACCGCAAGACGGAGATCAACCTCGACCGCGAGGCGGAGTTCCTGTTCGTCGCCGCGCTCCTGATCTACATCAAATCCCAGATGCTCCTGCCCCGCGAGACCGACCTGGCCGAGCACGAGGACCCGCGCCTGGTCCTGGTCAACCGCCTCCTCGAATACCAGAAGGTCAAGGCCGCCTGCTCCCTCCTCCGGGAACGGGAGGACGTCCAGATCCTCCAGTGGAAGAGGAATTTCATTCCGCCTCTCCACGGCGAAAGCGAGCTCGAACCCGTGGAGTTGTCGCTCTTCGACCTCTCCGAATCGTTCTTCCTCCTGATGAAGAGGCGGTCCGCCGACGAAACCCGGACGATCCGCGGCCGGGACGTCTCGGTCGAAGTCAAGATGAAGGAGCTCGTCGGCATCCTCCGGGAACGGCACATGTTCGACTTCCTCGAATATTTCGAGGCTAACGCATCGCTCGAAGAGGCCCTGGTCTCCTTTTTCTGCATCCTCGAGCTGGTCAAGTCCCGGGTGGCGGTCGCCGTCCAGGACGAGCTCTTCCAGACCATCCGGGTCTGGCTTCGCAAGGACGCGCACAGGACGGATCATCATGAATAGTCCTCTCAAGAACATCGTCGAGTCTCTCATCTTCGTCTCCCAGGAGCCCCTGACCTTGGACAGGATCCAGGCCGTGCTCGAGGGTGTCCCGGCCGCCGACATCCAGGCCGCCGTCGACGAGCTCGTCGCCGACACGGCCGCGGACAGCCGCGGCGTCCAGATCATCCATGTCGGAGGCGGCTGGCTGTTCTCGACCAAGCCGGCCTTCGACCGGGAAGTCCGGCGCCTCCTCCAGATCGAGCGCAAGAACAGGCTGTCGTCGGCCGGGCTCGAGACGCTGGCCGCGATCGCCTACCGCCAGCCGGTGACCCAGGCCGAGGTCTCGGCCATCCGGGGCGTCGATTCGACCTCTTCGCTGAAGACGCTCCTCGAAAAAAGCCTGATCAAGATCGTCGGACGGAAGAAGGCGCCGGGGAACCCGCTCGTCTACAGGACGTCCGACGAGTTCCTTCTCTACCTGGGGCTCAACGGCCTCGACGAGCTTCCCTCCGAGGAGGAGATCGCCAAGATCCTGCAGGAGGAAAAGGCCGCCGACGCCTAGTCCCTAAGTGTAGACGAGGCCTTGACTTAGAGTTGACAATGTGAGGTTTCTTATATAGTATGAATCGTTCTTTCCGGGCCCTTGGAGAAGGGACGCCTCAGAATTTCCTTTTCAGGAGCAATGTGCCATGACCGAGTCGACCAAACAGCCTGACCACGACGACAAGATGTCGTCGCAAGACTACGAAAACCTGTTGGACCGCTACCAGTACAGCACCACGGAAATCACCATGGGGAAGATCCTCAAGGGCAAAGTCATCAAGAAGACCCCGACCCACGTCCTCGTGGACATCGGCTTCAAGACCGAAGGCCTCATCCCCAACGAGGAATTCACCGACCCCAAAGCGCTCGCGGAGCTGCGGCCCGGCAGCGAGGTCGATACCATGCTCGAGAGTACCGACCTCAAAGACGGTTACCTCGTCCTGTCCAAGAAGCGCGCGGACGGCCTCCGCGCCATCGAGAACCTGGGCCAAGCCTTCGAGCGCGGCCTGACGGTCACCGGCACGATCACGGAAAGGACCAAGGGCGGTTTCAACGTCGACGTCGGCATCCCCGCCTTCCTGCCCGAATCCCACGTCGACATCAGGCAGGTCAGGGACGCTTCCGCCCTCATCGGGAAGAGCTTCAAGTTCAGGGTCATGAAATACGACCGGAGGACCGAGAACGCCGTCCTTTCGCGCAAGCTCCTCCTCCAGGACGAGCGGGAGGAGAAGAGGAAGCGGGTGTTCGGCAACCTGGCCAAGGGGCAGAAGATCACGGGGCAGGTCAAGTCCCTGACCAACTTCGGCGCCTTCGTCGACCTCGGCGGCATCGAGGGCCTTCTCCACGTCTCGGACATCTCCTGGGGCAAGGGCACCCATCCGGCCGAGCACCTGAGCGTCGGCCAGCAGGTCGAGGTCGTCGTCCTCGACTTCAACGAGAGGGACGAGAAGATCTCCCTCGGGCTGAAGCAGCTCACGCCCGATCCCTGGGCGAACATCGCCGAGAAATACCAGGCCGGGCAGAAGATCACCGGGAAAGTCTCGAGCCTGACCGACTTCGGCGCCTTCGTCGAGCTCGAGAAGGGCGTCGAAGGGCTCGTCCACATCTCCGACCTGACCTGGTCCCGCAAGCTGGTTCACCCCAAGAAGGTCCTGAGCCCGGGCCAAGAGGTCACCGTCACGATCCTCGACGTCAACCCGACGACGAAGCGCATATCCCTCGGCCTCAAGCAGGTCTCCCCCCACCCGCTGGAGACCTTCAAGCAGAAGCACGGCATCGGCGCCCGGGTCAAGGGCGTGGTGACCAGCCTGACCGATTTCGGCGCCTTCGTCGAGGTCGAAAAGGGCATCGAGGGGCTCGTCCACATCTCCGACATCAGCTGGGAGAAGGTCAAACACCCGTCCGAGAAGCTCCAGCCCGGCCAGGAGGTCGAGACCCTCGTCCTCAACATCGACGTCGACAGGCAGAAGGTCTCCCTGGGGATGAAGCAGCTCGAGGGGGACATCTGGGAGGATTTCTTCAGCCGCCAGAAGGCCGGCGACATCGTCAAGGTCAAGATCGTCCGCCTGACAGACTTTGGCGCCTTCGTCGAGATCATCCCGGGCATCGAGGGGGTCATCTTCACCTCGGAGCTGGACGAGAAGAAGCTCGAGAAGCCTTCCGACGGCTTCGCCGTCGGCGACGAACGGAACGCCAAGATCATCAAGCTGAACCCCAAGGCCAAGAAGATCTCCCTGAGCTTCAAGCAGGCCCTGTACGATATCGAGAAGCAGGATTTCCAGCGCTTCATGGACACGCAGAACGACCGGATGACCCTCGGCGACATCATGAAAGACCAGCTGAAAGGCTTCAACGCTCCGAAGAAGAGGACCAAAAAGGAGGACTCCCATGATTAAGGCCGATCTGATCAACAAGATCTCCCAGGAGATGAGCATCCCGAAGCAGGAAGCCGAAGAAGGCGTGAACCTGTTCTTCGAGACGATCCGCGAGGCCATCCTCAGGGGGGAAGAGATCGAGATCCGCGGTTTCGGCAGTTTCCGCTTCCGCAAGCGGACCTCGCGCGCCGGGCGCAACCCCCGGACCGGCGAGCCGGTGAAGGTCCCGCCGAAAAAGGTCCTCTACTTCAAGCCGAGCAAGCTCCTCAAGGAGCTGATCAACAAGTAATGCGCTATATCTCCGCGCCCTGGAGAGCCGACTACGTCCGCAAAGCCCTGAGCATGAAACGCTGCATTTTTTGCGAGGCCCTGAAGAGCCGCGACGACCGCTCCGCGACCGTCCTCTACAGGGGCCGCCGCAACTTCATCCTGCTGAACAGGTATCCCTACACGCCCGGCCATCTTCTGATCGCCCCCAAGCGGCACGTGGCGGACTTCGCCGAGGCCCGCCCCGACGAGCGGGCCGAGCTGGCCGACCTGCTCCAGGTCGCCCTCCGCTTCCTCCGCATCCGCTTCGCTCCCCACGGATTCAACACCGGCATGAACCTGGGCGCGAGCGCCGGGGCGGGGGTCGCCGGGCACTACCATCTCCACGTCGTTCCCCGCTGGACGGGAGACGCCAATTTCATGCCCCTCGTCGGGGCGACGCGGGTCTTCATCGAGGACCTGGACACGACCTATCAGAAACTCCGCCCTCTTTTCGACAAGGAGCGGTCCCGCCGGGAGCGCGCCGGACGGCCCAAGCAGCCGATCGCAACCCATTCGAGGTGAACCCATGCTGAAGACCATGAGACGCAACGTCAAGTCGCTCAAACCCGTCATGTGGATCGTCGTCGCGACGTTCGTCGTCGCCATCTTCGCCATCTGGGGCGGCGCGGGCCGGCTCGGCGAGGAAACCAGGGCCGACACGCTGGCCAACGTCGGCAGCGAACGGATCTCCTCCGACGAATATTTCCAGGCCCTCCGCGCGCGGCTCGAGGCCATGCAGAAGCAGTTCGGCGACCTCAACGCCAACCTCATCCAGCAGCTCGGCGTCCCCCAGCAGACCCTGGAACAGCTCGTCCAACAGAGACTCCTCCTCCAGATAGCCTCGGATATGGGCCTGCGGGCGACCGACAAGGAAGTCCGGGCGAAGATCGTCGCCTATCCCGCTTTCCAAAGGGACGGGCAGTTCATCGGCTTCGAGGAATACCAGCGGCTCCTGGACTACAACCGCATCCCGCTCGGGGATTTCGAGGACGGCCTGAGGCAGGACGTCATCATCGGCAAGGTTGTCCGCGTTCTGACGGCCGGCATCATCGTCGGCGACGAAGCGGTCTGGGAAGGCTACCGGAAGCAGAACGACACGGCCAAGATCGAGTACCTCGTCGCCGACACGGCCAAGGTCGAGATCGCCGAAAAGCCAGCCGAGGCCGAGCTCCGGGCCCACTTCGACAAGAACGCCGCGGGGTACAGGATCCCCGAGAAGCGGACCGCCGACTACATCGTCGTGAAGACCGAAGACCTCAAGAAAGAGGTCGCGGTCAAGGACGCCGAGATCGGCACGTACTATGAGGACAATACGGCCCAATTCCAGGAGCCCGACAAGGTCCGGGTCAGCCGGATCTGGCTGCCCTTCGCGGCCGCCGACCGGGAGTCGGTCCTGGCCCAGGCGCGCGATGTCCAAAAGAGGGCCGCGGGCGGCGAGGACTTCGCCGGCTTGGCCAAGACCTTCTCCAAGGACGACAAGGCCGCGGGCGGCGGCGATTGGGGGCTCTTCGACTGGAAATCCCTGACCGCCGCGGAGACCGCGGCCGTCGAGACGCTCGGCAAGGACGGCGTGTCCGACGTCGTCGAGACCGAAAGTGGGGCGGCCGTCTTCAAGGTCACCGAGAAGGCGCCGGCCGTGACCAAGCCGCTGGCCGAAGTGAGCGCCATGATCAAAGGCATCCTCGCGGATCAGAAGGCTCGGGCCCTGGTCGCCGAGAGGATCCAGCGCCTCGAAAAGCTGGCCCGCAAGGAGAAGAACCTCGACGTCGCCGCTCAGAAGGAAGGGCTCAAGGTGAGCTCGACGGGCGCTCTCAAGAAGGGCGACGCCCTGGGCGATTTCGACAGCGCGGGCGCCGTGAGCGAGGCCCTCTTCGGCCTCAAGACGAAGGAGATCTCGGCGCCGATCTTCACCTACGCCGGCGAAGCCCTGGCCGAGCTCCAGACCGTCGAGCCCGAACGGCCGGCCAAGTTCGAGGAGGTCCGCGAGCAGGTCGAGAAGGACGTCCTCGGCGAGTTGACGAAGGTGAAGGCCCTGGAAAAGCTTCGCGGAGTCCGGGCGTCCCTGAAGGACGACTGGAGCGCGGAAGCATCCAAGCTCAAGCTCGAGTACCAGTTCGTCGAGGCCCATAAGAAAGAGCAGTACCTGACCCTCGTCGGCGAGAACCCCGAGGTCGACCGACTCGTCTTCAGCCTGCCGCTCAAGCAGGCGAGCGAGCCGCTCGCCGTCGACGCGGGCTACGCCCTCTTCCGGGTCCTCGAGAAGAAGGAAGTCAGCCGCGAGGAATTCGACAAGGTCAAGGCCACGGAGCGGGACACCCTGCTCGAGCAGGAAAAGAACAAGTTCCTGCAGTCCTACATGGCCAAGGCCCGCACGGAGAAGAAGGTCCGGATCAACTACGACGCCTTCCTCCGCATCAACAACGACGTCATGTCGAGGTTTTCAAAGACACCCTGAGTCTCACCGCCTGAGTTTCGCCCGATAAAACGAACTTAGAAAGGAGACCGCCGCAATGGAGACGTCCTCGAAATCCCTCCCGCCCGAGGCCTACCGGGAGCTCGCTCCCGGGGAGGTTTACAAGCCCTACGTTCCGGCCGAGGCGGCGGTCCCCGAGGTCACGGTCCGTTCCGTCGTCTGGGGCCTCTTCATGTCGCTCTTCTTCACCTTCTCCATCGCCTACCTGGGGCTCAAGGTCGGCACGGTGCCCGAAGCCGCCATCCCCGTGGCCATCCTGGCCGTCGGCATCGGCTATATCTATAAAAGGAAGAGCACGATCCTCGAGAACGTCATCCTCCAGTCGATCGGAGCCGCCTCGGGGGCCCTTGTGGCCGGGGCCATCTTCACCATCCCGGCGCTCTACATCCTGGGCCTGCCGACGGACATCGTCAAGATCTTCCTGTCGACCTTCCTAGGCGGCTGTCTGGGCATCCTCTTCCTGATCCCCCTGCGCCGCTACTTCTGCGTGGAGCAGCACGGCAAGCTGCCCTTCCCGGAGGCCACGGCCACGACCGAGATCCTGGTCTCCGGCGAGTCCGGCGGCAAGCAGGCCTGGGCCCTGATCCTGGGCGTCGCCGTCAGCGGCGTCTACGAGTTCCTGGCCATCGGCGTCCGGGCCTGGGACGAGCTCATCGACTTCCGCTTCCTGCCCTTCATGGACAACCTGGCCGTCAAGGCCAAGATGGTCCTCAAGCTCGACGCCCTCTCGGCCTTCCTCGGCCTCGGCTACGTCATCGGCCTGCGCTACAACGCCGTCATCGTCGCCGGCGGCCTCTTGTCGCACTTCGCCTTCATCCCGGCCATCTGGTTCCTCGGCCAGCACGTCCCCGGCGCGGTCTACCCCGGCCTCGTCCCCATCGTGGAGATGAGCGAGACCCAGATCTTCAGCACCTACGTCCGCAACATCGGCATCGGCGCCATCTTCATGGCCGGCGTCCTGGGCATCATCAAGTCCATGCCGGTCATGATCAAGTCGTTTTCGCTGGGATTCCGAGAGATCTTCAAAGGCAAAAAAGCGGGCGCGGCCGCCGAGCTGAGGACCAACCGCGACATCAAGATGAAGACGATCATCCTGGGGCTTCTGGCCACGGCCGCCGGCCTCTTCCTCTACTTCCTCTGGATCTCGAACCTCAAACTGGCCATCATCGGCGTCCTGATCTGCATCCTCCTCTCGTTCCTGTTCACCACGGTCGCCGCCTACGCCATCGCCATCGTCGGGACGAACCCGGTCTCGGGCATGACCCTGATCACGATCATCCTCTCGAGCGTCATCCTCCTCGGGGCGGGGTTGTCGGGGGAACAGGGCATGGCCGTCGCCCTTCTCATCGGCGCGGTCGTCTGCACGGCCCTGTCGATCTCCGGGAGTTTCGTCACCGACCTCAAGGTCGGCTACTGGCTCGGGGCGACGCCGCGCAACCAGGAGCGGTACAAGTTCGCCGGCGTCCTCATCTCGGCCCTGACCGTGGGCATCGCCATCTACATCCTGGACAAGGCCTTCTCGTTCCAGAGCGGGACGCTGGCCGCCCCCCAGGCGAACCTGATGGCGACCGTCATCAAGTCGATGATGTCGCGCGAGCCCGTGACCTGGCTCCTCTACGCGATCGGGGCCTCGGTGGCCCTCGTGGCCGAGCTGGCCAAGGTGCCGCCCCTGGCTTTCGCCCTGGGCATGTACCTGCCCCTGCCGTTGACGACGCCGCTCCTCGTCGGCGGCTTCATCTCCCACTTGGTCAAAAGATCGACAAAGGACCAGGAGCTGGCCGAGCGGCGCAACAACCGCGGCACGCTCATCTCCTCCGGGTTCATCGCCGGCGGCGCCCTGATGGGCATCGTCCTGGCCGTGCTCAAGCTCACAAAACTCGACCACTTCGTCAGCCTGGGGATCTCCATGGTCTTCGAGGGCGGCCGCTGGGTCGACGGGACGCCGGCGTCGTGGTTCACGGGCTACGGGCAGATCATCAGCCTCGTCGCGTTCGTCCTGCTCTGCACCTTTGTCTATGTGGACGCGCGGCGGACGAAATAACGGGAACGGAGGGAATCCATGAAAGCGAACAAGCTCTATTCCGCGGCCGACCGGGCCATCAACCAGGCCCTCCGGCTCAAACCCGGGGAGAAGTTCCTCCTGGTCACGGACAAGCAGAAGATAGACATCGCCGAGGCCCTGGCCTATTACGCGAAGCAGGCCGGCACCGAAACGACGACTTACCTCATGACCGAGACCCTGCGGCCGATCACCGGGCCGACGCGGCAGTTCAAGGAGCTGATCCGCACCGCCTCGGCCACGGTCTACATGCTCGAAGGCCGGTTCCCGGAAAAACCCTTCCGCGGCTTCATGGTCTCCGAGGGCGGAAAGCACGGCCGCATCTGCATGATGCCCGGCCTGACCCGGGACATGATGGAGCGCCTCGTCAACGTCGACTTCTCCGAGATGGACAAGTTCACGAAGAAAGTCATGCGGGCCATGAAGGACGCCGAGGACGTCGTCGTCGAGAACCCGGCCGGCACGCGGATCTCGTTCAGCGTCAAGGGCCGGGCCTGGCACAACGACAACGGCAACATCAGCAAAAAAGGCATGCACGGCAACCTCCCGGCCGGCGAGTGCTACACGGCCCCGGTCGAGGAGACGTTCACCGGGAAGATCGTCATCAGCCTCATCGACGACAAGCTCGGGCCCGGCGTGATGACGTTCAAGCGCGGCAAGCTCGTCGATTTCAAGGGCGCGGGGATCGCCGAGGTCATCAAGACCGTCGGCGATGACGAGACGGCCCGGATCATCGGCGAGTTCGGCATCGGCACGAACAAGGGCGCGAAGATATGCCCCAACATGCTCGAGGCCGAGAAGGCCTTCGGCACGGTCCACTTCGCCATCGGCGACTCCTACGGCATCGGCACGAACAAGAGCAAGTATCACTTCGACGCCCTGGTCGACAAGGTGACGATCAAAGCCAAGGGCAAGACCATCGCCAAGAACGGCAAGTTCCTGATTTGAAGTACGATTTCGATAAGATCGTCGACCGGACGGGCACGGAATCCCTGAAGTGGGTTTTTCCCCGCAAGGTCCTCAAGGTCGAGGACGCCATCCCCATGTGGGTCGCCGACATGGATTTCGAAGCCCCTCCGGCCGTCGTCGAAGCCCTCGCCCGGCGGGCCGCTCACGGCGTCTTCGGCTATCCCCTCGTGCCTCCGTCCTTCTGGCAGGCCGCGATCGGCTGGCTCGGACGCCGTCATGGCTGGGAAGTCCGTAAGGAATGGATGACCATGACCCCGGGCATCGTCCCCGCCCTCAACTACTGTGTCCGTGCTTTCACCAAGCCGGGCGACGGCGTCATCATCCAAACGCCCGTCTATTTCCCCTTTTATCACGCCGTCGAAAACAACGGCCGCCGCGTCGTCCGGAATCCACTCCTGTTCGACGGCCGGCACTACAAGATGGACCTCGACGATCTCAAGAGGAAGATCGACCAGGGCGGCCGGATCCTCGTCCTTTGCAGTCCGCACAATCCAGTCGGCCGCGTTTGGACACGCGATGAGCTCGAGGCTGTCGGCCGTCTCGCCGTCGAGCGCGACCTCCTGGTCGTTTCCGACGAGATCCACCACGATCTCGTCTTCAAGGGAGGGCGGCATGTTCCTTTCGCCTCCCTCTCTCCCGCGCTGGCGGAACGGACCGTCACCTGCATCGCCCCGAGCAAGACGTTCAACATCCCCGGCCTCGCAACGGCCGCCGCCATCGCTTCCAACCCCGACCTCCTCAAAGCCTTCGAGGACGAGAAGGAGCGGGCCGGATTCGAGCTCGGCCAGGTCTTCGGCATCGTCGGTTTCGAGGCCGCCTACGCCCATGGCGGGGACTGGCTCGACGAGCTCCTGCCCTACCTCGAGGCCAATGTCGATTTCCTGGAGAAGTTTCTGGAAGAGCGGCTCCCCAAGGTCCGGCTCATCCGGCCGGAGGGGACGTATCTTGCCCTCCTCGACTGCCGTGCCCTCGGCCTCGAGCCCGCCGCGCTGAATGACTTTTTCCTCAAGAAGGCCCACGTGTATTTCAGCGATGGCGCCATGTTCGGCAAAGAGCTCGAGGGTTTCGTCCGGATGAATTTCGCCTGCCCCCGCTCCGTCCTACGGGAAGCCCTGGAACGCATCGAGCGCGCCGTTAAACAACTCGCCTGAAGGAGGCCGCATGGCGATCAAGGCGAAACTGACCACTTTCGACGCGACGATGATCGTCGTCAGCCTGATCATCGGCATCGGCATCTTCCGGACGCCGGCCATGGTCGCCGCCGCGGCCCGCACCCCCGCGCTCTTCTACGCCGCCTGGGCCCTGGGCGGGCTTATCAGCTTCATCGGCGCCCTGACCTTCGCCGAGATCGGCGGCCGCTTCGCCAAGCCGGGCGGCTACTACAAGGTCGTGGCCGAGAACTATGGCTCCGGCCTGGCGTTCATGCTCAACTGGACCAATGTCGTCATCCTCAACGGGGCCGGCGCCGCCGGCGTGGCCCTGATCGGCGCCGAATACCTGACGCCCATCGTCTTCCCCGGCGCGGCGCCCGGGACGGCGACCGTCCAGGTCACGGCCGTCATCCTCATATTGGCCCTCCTCGTCATCAACTATCTCGGCATCAAGACCGGCGCCTGGGCCCAGAACGTCTTGAGCATCCTCAAGGTCGTCATGATCGGCCTGCTGGCCGCGGCCGCGTTCCTGTCCAAGAAGGTCCCCGAAGGCCCGGCCGCGCTGCCGCTCGACAAGCCCTGGTTCCTTGCCCTCGGCGTCGCTTTCATCTATGTTTTTTACGCCTATGGCGGCTACCAGAACACGATCAATTTCGGAGCCGATGTCCGCGACGCCAAGCGCAACGTTCCCCGGGCCGTCTTCTTCGGCATCCTCATCGTCCTCGCCTGCTACTTGACCATCAACGCCGCTTACGTCAAGGTCCTCGGAGTTCCCGGCATCGCCGGGGCCAAGCTCGTCGCCGCGGAGACGGCCCGCGTCACGCTGGGCGAGGCCGGCAAGCTCGTCGTCTCGCTGGCCATCTTCCTCTCGGCCATGGGCTTCCTCAACGTCACCCTGATGCAGATCCCCCGGGTCTACTACTCCATGGCCGAGGACCGGACCCTGCCGGCCGTCTTCCAGAAGGTCAATCCGAAGACCCAGACCCAGGAATTCGGCCTGCTCTTCCTCGGCGCGATCATTCTTGTCTCGATCTTCCTCCTGCAGAAGTTCGAGAACATCGTCAATTACGTCATGTTCCTCGATACGATCACCCTGGCCGTCGTATCGTCTTCGGTCTTCTTCCTGCGGCACAAGGCCCGGCTCTCCGGCGAAGTCTACACCGGCTACCGCATTCCTCTCTACCCCATCCTGCCGCTCATCTTCGTCGTCTTCATGTTGGCCATCGCCGGGAACGTCCTCGTCACCCAGACCCGCGAGGCCCTCTACGGAGCGATCTTTTTCGCCGTGGGCTTCCCGGTCTTCCTGTTGATGCGTCGTGTCAGCCGCCGCCAGACGCCGGTTGGCCGTGTCCCGGACGAGCCCGGACGCTGACCAGGCCGAAGCCCCCAAGTCGGGCTCCTGAAATTAGGAAATGGGCCTTGTGAGTTGCCAAGGGTAGCCAAAATGGGTAATCTGGGGAAAACCTAGGAGGCCCGCCATGACGATGACAAGCCGGGAACGCCTGGAGGCCGCGCTCGATCACCGCCAGCCCGACCGCATCCCCGTCGACTTCAACGGCACGGCCGTCACCGGCATGCACGTCAATTGCGTCATCGGCCTCAGGGAGCACTACGGCCTGGAGAAGCGTCTGGTCAGGGTTCACGAGCCCTACCAGATGCTGGGCTGGATCGACGACGACCTCCAAACCGCGCTCGGCATCGACGTCGAAGGCGTCTATGGCCCTGAGACCATGTTCGGCTATCGCAACGAGAACTGGATCCCGTGGCGGATGGACGACGGGACCGAGGTCCTGATGTCCGGGAATTTCCGCACGACCAAAGACCAGAACGGCGACACGCTCGTCTACCCCAAGGGCGACCGCTCGGCCCCGCCCTCCGGACGCCTGCCCAAGAACGGTTTCTTCTTTGACACGATCATCCGCCAGGACCCCATCGACGAGGCCACGCTCGACCCCAATGACAATCTCGAGGAATTCGGGCCCATCACCGATGCGGCCCTCGACCACTTCGAGGCCGAGAGCAGCCGGGCCGGGGCGACCGGCAGGGGGATCATCGGGAGCTTCGGCGGGACCGCCCTGGGCGACATCGCCCTCGTCCCCGCCCCCGGGCTCAAGCACCCGAAAGGCATCCGGGACGTCGAGGAGTGGTACGTCTCGACCCTGATCCGCCGCCCCTACGTCCATAAGGTCTTCGAGGGCCAGACCGAGATCGCCCTCAAGAACCTCGAGAAGATCCATTCCCGCGTCGGCGACCAGGTTCAGGCCGTGTTCACCTGCGGCACGGACTTCGGCACTCAGCAGTCGACCTTCTGTTCCGTCGCCGCCTTCCGCGAGCTCTACATGCCCTACTACAAGCGCATCAACGACTGGGTCCACCGGCACACGGCCTGGAAGACGTTCAAACATTCCTGCGGCGCCGTCGAGACGCTCATCCCGGCCTTCATCGAGAGCGGCTTCGACATCCTCAACCCCGTCCAGGTCTCGGCCGCGGGCATGGACGCCCGGAACCTCAAGGAAAGATACGGGCGGGACATCGTCTTCTGGGGCGGCGGCGTCGACACCCAGAAGACACTCGCCTTCGGCACCCCGGAGGAGGTCCGGGCGGAAGTCCTCGAGCGGTGCGAAGTTTTCGGCCGCGACGGGGGATTCGTCTTCAACTCGGTCCACAATATCCAGGCCAACGTTCCCATCCGCAACGTTGCGGCCATGTTCGAGGCCGTGCGCGAGTTCAACGGATGAAGAAAGCCAGCCTCTACGTCATCGCCGTCACCCTCGTCGCCGCGATCGGCGGCCTCATCTTCGGCTTCGACACGGCCATCGTCGCCGGCGCCACGCGCTACATGAAGGAGCAGTTCTCGCTTAACTCGCTCCAGGAGGGTTGGGCCGTCAGCGTTGTGCTCATCGGCTGCATGTTCGGCGCCGGCCTGGCCGGCCCCATCAGCGACCGGATCGGCCGGCGGCGCTTCATGCTCATCTCGGCGGTCCTCTTCCTCGTATCGGCCGTCGGGTGCGCCGTCCCCCGGACGATCACCGCATTCGTCATCTTCCGGTTCGTCGGCGGCCTGGGGATCGGCTCGGCCGCCGTCCTCTCGCCGCTCTACATTGCCGAGATCGCGCCGGCCCGCATCCGGGGCGCGCTCGTCTCGGTCAACCAGATGGCCATCGTCACCGGAATCCTCCTGGCCTACTTCGTCAACTGGGTCTTCGCCGGCTCCGGCCCGTCGAACTGGCGCTGGATGTACGCTATGGGCGCCATCCCCTCGGTTCTCTTCTTCCTGCTGCTCTTGCGCGTCCCGGAGAGCCCGCGCTGGCTGGTCAAGAACGGCCGCGAGGAGGAAGCGGGCGCCGTCCTCACCCGGGTCGACACCGCCGAAGCCGCGGCCAAGGAGATCCGGGACATCAAGGACACGCTGACCCTCGGGGAAGGTTCCATCCGCGAGCTCTTCCGGCCAGCCTTCCGGCGGCCCCTCCTCATCGCCATCGTCCTGGCGGTCTTCCAGCAGGTCACGGGCATTAACGCCATCCTCTACTACGCCCCGCGCATCTTCGAGGGCGCCGGCTTCGCCCGGATGTCGGCCATCGGGCAGTCGACGATCGTCGGCCTGGTCAACATGCTCTTCACGGTCGTGGCCATCGTCCTGGCCGACCGTGTCGGGCGCAGGCCGCTCCTGCTCATCGCCACCGGCGGCATGGGCGTCTCCCTCGTCCTGCTCGGGGCCGCGTTCAGGTTCCCGATCCTGCCGGCCTCGGCCCTGCTCCTCATCATTCTCCTCTACATCGCCTTCTTCGCCTCGGCCATGGGGCCGCTCGTCTGGGTCGTCATGGCCGAGATATTTCCCATCAAAGTCAGGGGAAGCGCGATGGGCCTGGCCACCCTCGTCCTCTGGCTGGCCGATTTCGCGGTCACCCTGACGTTTCCGGTGATCTCCGATAGGTTCCACCCCTCGACGGCGTTCTGGCTCTACGCGGCGATGTGCGCCTGCGACCTCGTTTTTATATGGTTCTTCCTGCCCGAAACGAAGGGAAGATCGCTCGAGGAGATCGAGCGCGGCTGGCTGAAAACCGCCTGAACGCCCAGCGGGCGGCTATTTTTTCCGATCGACCAGCAACCGGCCCCCGACGCCGACGTTCTCCGGCAGACTTTCTTTGATGAGGACGACCATCGCCTCCACGGGAAGGCCGTAGGCGGCCGAGGCTGAGGCGGATATCTCAGCAACCAGCTTCCGCTTTTTATCAATGTCGGCCAGGGGCGGCCCCTCAACGATGATCGTCGGCACGGACGGGCTCCTTGGCTTCCATAAGTCCGGCCAGTTTCCCGACGGCGATGTCCAGTTCCTCCATCAGGATCTTCGAGAGGATGGCCGGGAACGGCCCGACCTTACGGACCTGGAAAGGCAGTCTTCTGTCGAACGCGTGCCTGAGGAGGCTCTTCCCGGACTTGAACTCCAGGAACTCGAAGTCCATGGCCAGCCGGGCGAACCAGACCTTCGGGTTGTCGATCTCCTCGACGAGGCGGATACTCGAGCGCAGGACGATCTCCGGATCGCCTTGGAGGACGTCGAGCGTCACCCGGGTGAAGCCCTCCTTCTCTTTGAGGTAATCGCCCATCGCCTCGCGGAAGAGGGCGTCCGGCTTCTTGGCCCAGAACACGTAGGAGTAATATTTGAGCTCGTACATCGAGACACGGTAGATGACCCGGAAGTCGTCATAGAGGGGGTCGACGCGGACCGGCTCGATATAGAGGACCCTTTCGACCTTGGGATGAAGCTGGGCGTCCTTGCCCGTGGCGATGATCTGGAAGTACCGCTTGGTCTGGACGGAAAAACAAGCGGCGAAAAGGAGGACGAGAAGACCACAGCGCGCGGCTTTCCTCATTTTTTCTTTTCCTTTCGTGTCCGGAGAAGGGACGAAGGTTCGTCGGCGATTTCCCGGGAGAAACGGACCAGGTTTTCGACGGCGGCGCCGAGGCTCGAGAACGTCCTCGTCAGCTCCGCCTGCTGCTCGAGCAGGACGCTCTCGACCTTTTTCAGGCTGACCGAGGCCGTGTCGAGGAAGGACCGGACGTCCTTGATGGCCTGGCCCAATTCCTCGCTCGAGAAGCGGCGGGAGATGTTGCCGAGGGTCTCCTGGGTATTCGTCTCGATCGTTCGGATGAGACGATCCATGTCCTCGGTCATGGGCACGAACTTTTCTGTCGCCCGGGCGAATTCAAGGGACGCCTTTTCGAAATTGGCCAGGGTGTTCTCGAGGGACGTCCGGCGCGACTCGAGGACCCCGGAAAGGGTGGCCGAGCTTTTCTCGGCGTTCTCGAGAAAAGCGGAGAACCTCTCGACGTTTTCCGGGGCGAGGAGCTCGGTGATCCGCTTGGCCGTCGTCTCAATGTTGGTGACGATATCCTCGGCCTTCTCCCCGAGGCCCCGGCCCATGGGGATCTCCCCGTGGGGTGGCAGGTTTTCCGAGGCCAAGGACCCGCCGCTTATCTCGATGTATTTCTGCCCGGTCAGGCCGACGTAGGCCAGGACGGCGCTCATGTCCTTCTTCATGATCAGCCCCTGCCGGATCTTGACGTCGACGAGGACAGAGTCGAGGTCCCGGGAGTTGACCTTGATCCGGGCGACCCGTCCGATCTCGACGCCCCGGTACTTGACCGCGGAGCTGACCAGGAGACCCTGGACGGAAGTGTCACGGAAGTTGACGGTATAGATATCGCCGGGGTCGCGGAGTTTGGGGATGATGAAGAAGCCGGCGACGGCGATGAAGATGACCGTGGCCAGGGACAGGAAAACCCCCAGGCGGATCTTTTGTTCATGCGTCATCATGGCTGTCCTTCCTGAGAAAGAATGTCCGGACGAAGGGATCGTCCGCCGCGGCCAGGTCGGCATAGTCCCCCGAGAAGTGGAGGCCCCCGTCGTTGATGAGAAGGACCCTGTCGGCTGCTCGCTCGATCGAGCGGAGCTCGTGGGTGACAACGACTAGGGTCATCCCGAACGTCTCCTTCAGCCGGATCAGGAGCTCGTCGAGGAGGGCCGAGGTGATCGGGTCGAGCCCCGACGAGGGCTCGTCGCAGAAGACGACATCCGGGTCGAGGACGAGAGCCCGGGCCAGGGCCCCTCGCTTCGTCATGCCGCCCGAGAGCTGGGCCGGGAACTTGTCGGCGCTCCCGGCGAGCTCGACCTGGGCCAGACTGGCGTAGACCATGTCCCGGACCATGTCCTCGGGCATCTTGGGGTGCTGCATGCGGATGGGCAGGGCGACGTTCTCGAAGAGGCTCAGACCGTTGAGGAGCGCCCCGCCCTGGTAGAGGACGCCGATCTTCTCGTAGAGCAGGCGCAGGGAGGCTTCTGAGCGGTAGTCCACGGCGCACCCGGCGAAATCGAAGCCGCCGGAAAGCGGGCGCAGGAGGCCGGCGAGCGTCTTGAGCAGCGTGGATTTCCCCGAGCCGCTGACGCCCACGACCGCAGTGATCCGCCCCTCGGGCACGGCGAAGTCCAGGCCGCGGAGGATCTCGGTCCTGCCGTACCCGACGGACAGATCGTGCGCGCTGATGATGTCCATGGTCAATACAATACGAAAGCGAAAATGCAGTCGATGAGGATGATCAGGGTGATCGACAGGACCACGGATTCCGTGGTGGCCCGGCCGACCTCCTCGGCGCTCCGGCCGACAGTCAATCCCTTGAAGCCCGCCCCGACGACGACCGCCCAGCCGAAGACAACCGTCTTGACGAGCCCCCAGCCGAAGTCGGTCCAATCGACGGCGGTGACCATCTCGGCAATGAAGGCCGACGGGGGGGTCCCGAACGTCACCCGGGCGACGACGATGCCGCCGAAGATGCCGACGACATCGGCCATGGCCACGAGGAGCGGGACGACCAGCGTGATGGCCAGGAGGCGGGGGACCATGAGGAACTTCTCCGGGACGACGCCCATGGTCCGCAGGGCGTCGACCTCCTCGAGAACGGTCATGCTGGCCAGCTCAGCGGTTACCGCAGCACCGACCTTGCCGGCCAGGATGACGCCGGTCATCAGGGGCACGAGCTCCCGGAGCATGGCGATGCCGACAAGGTCGGCGAGGTAGATGTCGGCGCCGAAGAGCTTCAGCTGCTCGGCCGAGGTGATCGAGATCGTAATCCCTACAAGAAAGATGAGCAGGCAGACGATGGGAAAAGAGCGGTAGCCCATGAAGAACATCTGGTTCCAGGTCTCTCCCGGATAGACGCCCTTGCGCTCCTTGAGATAGACGCCAATGTGGTAGACCTCGTCGCCGAGCATGGCCAGGAACCGGCCCATGCTCCTCACCTGGAAGAGGAAGCGGTCGGCGACGGCGGCGAGCGCCCGGGCGGCCGCGTTCCCGGAGGGCGGGCGCTCGGGCTCCGCCGCCGGGGGACGGCTGACGAAGCTCTCCGCGGCCCGGGCCAGAGCGCCGCCGATATTGACCGCGGTCACGT
>JBFYOD010000048.1:0-10345 GCA_041303965.1 Candidatus Aminicenantota bacterium | reverse complement strand
GCCCTGTGCCTTCTATTTTATGCCGCTCCCGCCCGGCCGTCAACAAGAGGGGATTCCAGAAGGGGTCAAACCTACCTTTTACACTTTTCGGGTCAAAAAGGGTGTAAAAGGTAGGTTTGACCCCATCTTGAAATTCATCCCTGCCTTCTTGTTTGACCCCTTCTTTTCCTATTTAGTCCTCTTATACTCGAAAACTCCGCCCGGCTGGCTGACCTCGATGCCGGTCACCTGCCCCTTGGCGTCCTCAAGGAATCTGACCCGAACAACTTTAGCGACTTTCAGGGAAAATTCCCCGCCGACCTCGGGCACCAGGTCGTAAACCGGTTGGCCGGGGAGGAATAGGGTCAGAACATTGCCCTTCAGGCCGACCGTCACGGTCTGGGATGCCAACGCATAGGCGCCGACCAGGCCCTTGAGGTAGGCCGGATCGGACAGGCGGGCGTCCGGCTTTTTGACGAAATAAATGTCGTCGACCGACGCCTCGAAGGGGATGGCGACGCCGACGACGTTGCCGTTGACGTCGGTCCGGAAGGTCAGCTTCATGTCCTCGAACGTCGGGTCCTCGGCCTTGCCGCCGTTGAACGTCTCGTAGTGCCAGTGGTTGAGAGTGGTGGCAATGCCGTTATAAACGAAGCCGAGCTGGGCCCCCTTGAGCGTAACCTTGAGGTCTCCGTATCCGGGATGGGTGTAATCACCGCCATATTCGTCGATCTTGTGGGCCGGGGACGTGCCGGGCCGCCGGCGGGTGGCTTTTTTCTCCTCGGCCTTCTTGCCGACCGCCTCGCCCTCGGCCAGCCGTTTCGCGGCGTCGCCGATCCAATCCACGGCTTCGAGTCCCAGGATGCGGTCGGCGGCCGCCCGGATGAGGAGCTCGGTCAGGCCGGTCCCGTTCATGTTCGTCAGGACGACGAAGCCGAGCCCGTCGTTCGGCAGGAGGCTGACCATGGCCGAGAAGCCGTCGATATTGCCGCCGTGGTGGACGCGCCCATGACCCCGATAGTTATCGACCATCCAGCCCAGGGCGTAGTCGGCGGCCGTGATGTCGGGCCGAGTCGAAACGCCGCCCGTCGTCATGTACGGCGTATGGAGGTCGGTCAGGGTGTTGGCGCCGATGACCTCTTTCCCCTCGAATTTCCCGCCGTTGATATGAACGGTGACCCAACGGCTCATCTCGTTCGCGGTCGAATTGATGGACCCGGCGGGACCGACGAGGGAGATGTCGCGGAAGGGGATCTTCACGACCTTGCCGTCCCGCTCGTCGTAGGGCAGGGCGAAGTCCTTGTCCTTTTGGGATTCAAGGACGGAAAAATTGCTGCGGCTCATGCCCAGGGGGTCGAAGACGAGGGCCCGAACGGAGTCTTCCCAGGTCTTCCCCGTCAGGGTCTCGACCAGGTAGCCCGCCGTGAGAAACATCATGTTGTTGTACTGCCACTTTTCCCTAAGATCGGCCGTCGGCGGCAGGTAGGCCAGACGACGGACGAGATCCTCACGGGTCGCGGTACGATTGTTGTACCAGACGAGGTCGTGACGCGGCAGCCCCGAACGATGCGTAACGAGGTCGCGCGGCGTCAGGCGCTCGCCGGCTTGGGCATCGTAGAGGCGGAACCAAGGGATATAATTGCGCACGGGTTTGTCCCACTCGACTTTGCCCTGGTCGACGAGAGTCCCGAGCGTGAAGGCCGTGAAGGCTTTGGTCGAAGAGCCGATGGCCATGAGGGTATCGGCCGTCATGGGCAGCTTGCCATCCACGTCCCGGAACCCGAATCCTTTAGAGAAGACGACTTCATTGTCCTTGACTATGGCGATGGCCGCACCGGGGACCTTGAGCTGGGCCAGGCCCTTGGCGACGATCTCGTCGAAGCCTTCGAGGGCTTTTCTCGCCTTGGCCGCGGGGTCTGCGGCGCGGGTGAGCTCGAAGGGGAAGGCCCCGCCGCCCTGGCTGAACTTTCCCGTGATCTTGGCTCCATCGGCGCTCATCTGCCCTTTGAACGTCGGGTCGCCCGGGACTCCGGCAATGGCGAAGGCGACTTCCGCGCCCTCGACCTTGATGGCGGCCAGGGGCATGTCCTTGGCCCCCTGGACAGGAATGGAAATGTCGCCTTTCCAGGTGCCATCGGCCTGTTTGACAAAGTCGAGGTTGACGTCGAGCTTCGAGCCGGGGACGTCAATGGCCCCTTCCCAGTGACCGGCGAGGTCCTGAGGCGGCGCGGCCGGGGCCTGTCTCAGGGCGACGAACGCGAAGAAAACAAATAAAATAAACGGGATATCGAAGCGCTTTTTCATTTCATTCTCCTTTCCGATCCATTAAGGAAGTAGGCTAGCATATCGGGGCGAGGGTCGCAATCCGGGAATGGGGTCAAACCTACCTTTTACACTTTTCGGGTCAAAAAGGGTGTAAGCGGGAGGAAGAAGATCAGCCGGCCAACGTCAAAAGTAAGACCGGTGATGTATAATATATCGTTTACTGGTGCCGGGACGGACGCCCTCCTCGAGTGAGTGCAAAGAATACCTGATACAAGGTGGATGACCCATGAGAAAACGAACGACCCTGTTGCTGATCGTGATACTTGCCCTGACCTGGTCCTGCGGCAAGTCGGGAAGCGAGGATCCCACCGCTAAAACCACGGCCAACGGCCAGACCCCCGCCAGGAAATCCCAGCCGGGAAGCCCGGAGGGCAAGACCTCCTCTGGCGCAAAGGAGCCAGGCGGCGAGCCCCAGCTAGAAGCCCTGCCCGTGAACATCGAAACCGTCAGCCGCCAGAGCCTGAATGCCTATCTCGTCCTCAACGGCATCGTCGAGCCGGAACGGAAGGTCGAGGTCTTTTCGCGCCTGTCGGCCTACGTCAAGCAGATCGTCAAGGAAGAAGGCGCCTACGTCAGGGAAAACGACGTTCTGGCCGTCCTCGACGACACGGAGATCCGGATCAGCCACGAACAGGCCCGGATCGCCTTGGAGCAGGCCAAGCTCACCCTGGACGAAGCGGAGAAGAACCTGACCCGCAGCCAGGAACTTTTCAAGAAGGAGCTCATTTCGGAGCAGGAATACCAGACCGCGGAGGCCTCCAACAAGCAGCGCCGCCTCGATTACCAGAACCGGGAGCAGGTTTCCAAGGACCTCGAGCTCCAGCTGAACTGGACGAAGATCAGGTCCCTCGCCGAGGGCTACATCACAGAGCGCCTCATCGAGGTCGGCGGCCGGGTCACCAGCAACCAGAAGGTCTATACGATCGAGGACTTCAAGCCCCTGCTCATCCGCGTCTTCGTCCCCACGAGCGACGCCCTCCGGCTCAAGACAGGCCTTCCCGCGGACGTCTCGACGGAGATCATCAAGGGCGAGGCCTTCAAGGGCACCGTGACCCTGATCAACCCGCGGATCGACGTCCAGACCGGGACCATCAAGGTCACCGTCGAGGCGTACGACGACACGCTCCGCCTCAAGCCGGGCATGTTCGTCGAGGTCCGCATCGCCACAGGCAAGAAGGAAAACGTCCTGGTCATCCCGCGCAAGGCCATCCTCTATAAGCAGGGCAAGACCTACGTCTTCATCCTCAAGGACGGCTTGGCCGGCCAGAGGGAGATCACCCTCGGCCTGACCGAGGAGGACCTGGCCGAGGTCGCCTCGGGTATCGCCGAGGGCGACGTCATCATCTCGGTCGGCGTCGAGAACCTCAAGGACGGCCAGCCCGTCACCGTGCTGAAATGAAGCTCGTCAAGTTCTCCATCAACCGGCCGGTCACCGTCTTCATGTTCACCGTCGCTGCGGTGATCTTCGGCTTCATCTCCTACTCACGGCTGAACCTCAACCTTTTGCCCAAGATCTCCTACCCCACCCTGACCGTCAAAACCGAGTACCCGGGCACGGCGCCCTCCGAGATCGAGAACATCATCTCCAAGCCCATCGAGGAAACCTGCGGCGTCGTCGACAACGTCATGCGCATCTCCTCCGTGTCCCGGGCCGAGTTGTCCGAGGTCACGATCGAGTTCGCTTGGCACACCAACATGGACTTCGCCACGCTCAAGGTCCGGGAGAAGCTCGACCTCCTCCGCTTCCCGACCGGGGCGACAAAGCCCGTCATCCTCCGCTACGACCCCAACCAGGACCCGGTCATGAAGCTCGGCCTGACCGGCGACGCCGACCTCTCCCGGATCCGCTACGTGGCCGAGAAGGAGGTCAAGCAGGCCCTGGAGAGCATCGAAGGGGTCGCCGCCTGCTCCATCTCGGGCGGCCTCGAGGACGAGATCCACATCGACATCGACGAGCAGAAGCTAAGCCTCCTCAACATCCCCATCACCACGGTGGCCAGCCGCCTGAACCAGGAGAATGTCGACCTCTCGGCCGGCATCCTCAAGCAGAAGGACACCCAATTCCTCGTCCGGACGGTCAACCAGTTCAAGGACGTCGAGGAGATCAAGGGCATCATCATCGAGAAGCGCGGCGACGTCCAGATCACCCTGGGCAGCATCGCCGAGGTCTTCCGAGGCTTCAAGGAGAGAAAGGTCATCTCCCGTATCAATGGCCGGGAGTGCATCGAGGCGGCCATCTACCGGGCGGCCGACGCCAACACCGTCTCCGTCGTCGAGGCCGTCACGGAAAGGCTGAAGACCGTCAGGCAGAACATCCTCAAGCCGCGCGGCATGGATTATCTCCTCATCACCAACCAGTCGAAGTTCATCAAGAGCACGATCGAAGAGGTCAAGTCGACGGCCGTCATCGGCGGCATCCTGGCCGTCCTCGTCCTGCTCTATTTCCTGAAGAACGTCCGCAGCACTCTGATCATCGGCGCGGCCATCCCCATTTCCGTCATCGTCACCTTTTTCCTGATGTTCTCGTCCAAGATCTCGCTCAACATCATCTCGCTCGGAGGACTGGCCTTGGGCATAGGGATGCTCGTCGACAACTCCATCGTCGTCTTGGAGGCCGTCCAGCGCTTCCGAGACGCGGGGCACAGTGCCGCAGACGCCGCTTATAAGGGGACGACGGAGGTCGCCGGCGCCGTCACCGCCTCGACCCTGACCACGGTCGCCGTCTTCTTCCCCATCGTCTTCGTCGAGGGGATCGCCGGCCAGCTTTTCAAGGACATGGCCCTGACCGTGACGTACTCCCTCATGGCCTCCCTCCTTGTTTCGCTGACCCTCGTCCCCATGCTGGCCGGGGCCATGCAGCGCGAGAACTCGCGCGACCGGTTCGGAAACGCGTTGAAAGTCGTTTTCAAGCCCGTGGACAAAGTCCACGACGCGGTGTTCGCGGCCTACAAGAAGTTCCAGGGCGTATCGTTCCGGCGGCGCGGGCTCATCTTCGCCGCCGTCATCGTCCTCTTCCTCGGCTCGCTCTTCCTGACCCGCTTCATGGGAAAAGAGCTCATCCCGGTCATCTCCCAGGGCGAATTCCTGGTCAACGTCGAATTCGCGCCGGGGACCTCGCTCAAGGAAAACGCCTCCGTCGTCTCGGACATCTCGGACCTGCTGAAAAAGTACCCGGAGATCGACAGCGTCTACGAGCTCATAGGCAAGGGCTCGCGGGGCGGCATCTCCTTTCAGGAGGAGATGGAAAACCTTTCCGAGTTCACCCTTCGTCTCAAACCCGGCATCCTTGGAAAAAGTGAGGACCGGATCATGGAACGGGTCCGGGCCGACCTGGAGAAGTTCGAAACGGCGACGATCAAGGTCTACAAGCCGCGCCTCTTCTCCTTCAAGGCTCCGCTCGAGGTCGTCGTCTCGGGCACCGACATCGACCGGATCAAATCCATCTCGGACGAGCTCCTGGCCAAGCTCAGGGGCGTCCCCGGCCTCATCGACTTGAAGTCGAGCATGGAGGAGGGCTATCCGGAGATCCAGATCATCTTCGACCGGGCCGTCCTGGCCTCTCAGAACATGACCATCAACCAGGTCGGCGCCCAGCTCCGGAACAAGATCCAGGGCGAGGTGGCCACCCGGTTCATCGAAAGCGACCGGGAGGTCGATATCCGTGTCCGCCTGGCCGAGGCCTCCCGCGACCGCGTGGACAAGATCAGCCGGATCACCATCCGCAACGGCCTGGGGGCCATCGTCCCCCTCAAGTCCCTGGCCGCGATCGAGATCAAGGAGGGGCCGGCCGAAATCCGCCGCATCCTCCAGCAGAAGTCGGCCGTCCTGACCGGGAACCTCTCGCGGATCTCTCTCGACGAAGCCCGGGACAAGGTCATGGCCGCGGCGGCCACGGTCCGCATGTCCCCCGACTACTCCGTCTCCATGGCCGGTCAGAGCATGGAGCAGGACGTCGCCTTCTCCTCGATGATCTTCGCCATCCTCCTGGCCGTGTTCCTCGTCTACCTGGTCATGGCCTCGGAGTTCGAGTCGTTCATCAAGCCCCTGATCATCATGATCACCATCCCGCTCGGCATCATCGGCGTCGTCCTCGTCGGCATCGCCGCCGGGATGTCCATCAACGTCATCGTCCTCATCGGCATCATCATCCTGGCCGGGGTCGTCGTCAACAACGCCATCGTCCTCGTCGATTACGTCGGCCAGCTCCAGAAGGAGGGCATGCGCAAGAGGGAGGCCCTCCAACGGGCCGGCCAGGTCCGCTGGCGGCCGATCCTGATGACGACCATCACCACCGTCCTGGGACTCCTGCCGATGGCCCTCGACTATAAAGAAGGATTCGAGATCCGCATCCCCCTGGCCCTGACCCTCATCGGCGGGCTGACCTTCGGGACCTTCCTGACGCTGGTCTTCATCCCGCTCGTCTACGACAAGGTCATCCCGGAAACCGGAAACACGGAGGCCGCCGCGAGCCGTCTGATGGCCCTGCTGAAGAAAGCGAAAGGTTCCCCGGCCACGAAGAAGGCCAAGGAGGGGAGCGCGTGAACCTCTCCGAATTCTCCATCAAGAAGCCGGTCTCCATCCTCGTGGCCATGCTCGTCTTCATCACCATCGGGGTGATCTCCCTCCTCAAGCTCCCCCTCGAGATGATGCCCGACATTTCCTTCCCCGGCCTCATGGTCCAGGTCCCCTATCCCTCCTCGTCGCCCGAGGAAGTCGAGCGCGTCATCACCCGGCCGATCGAGGATATCCTGGCCACGGTCAACAATCTGGACACGCTCAGCTCCTCGTCCTCGGCCTCGAGCGCCTCGATCAACCTCCAGTTCAAGGCCGGGACGAACATGGACCTGGCCTCGATGCAGATCCGCGACAAGATCGACCAGATCCGCGGCAACCTCCCCCGGGACATCGAACAGATCCGCATCCGCCGCTTCTCCATGAACGACCGGCCGGTCATCAACTTCAGCGTCACCATGCCCGGCGACCTCGACGACCTCTTCTACTGGTCGGAATACTACATCACCCAGCAGCTCGAACGGATCGAGGGTGTCGCCAACGTCGACCTCCGCGGCATCCGGGCCAAGGTCCTCAATGTCTACCTCAAGCCCGAGATCTTCTACTCCTCGTCTATCCGCATCAACGACCTCATCGACACGATCCGGAACAACAACGTCAACGTCTCCGCGGGCTACGTGGAAGAGGGCTCGATGCGTTACGCGGCCCGCGTCCCCGGCGAACTGAAGGTCCTCGACCAGGTCAAGACGCTCCCGGTCAACGAGAAGGGGCTGACCGTCGGCGACGTCGCCCGCGTGACCTACGACTACCCCATCAAAGAGGATTACAACCGGATGGACGGCCGGGAGACCGTCCGCTTCGAGATCTACCGGGCCTCGAACGCCAACATAGTCGACGTCTGCCGGAAGGTCAAGGAGGCCATGGCCCGGATCCAGGCGAACGAACCGAATCTTCGCGCCATGTCCGTCGTCTACTACAGGGACCAGTCCGAGGACATCCTCAAGAGTCTGAACGACCTGACCTGGTCGGGCATCATCGGCGGCGTCCTGGCCGTCATCGTCCTCCTCTTTTTCCTCCGGAAGTTCCGGACGACCCTCATCATCGCCGCGGCCATCCCCATCGCCATGGTCTTCACCTTCAGCTTCATGTACCTCTACCGGACCATCTTCCGGGCCAACGTCTCCATCAACATCATCTCGCTCTCCGGGTTGATGATGGCCGTGGGCATGCTCGTCGACAACAGCGTCGTCGTCCTGGAGAACATCTTCCGGCTGAGGCAGGAAAAGGGCCTGAGCCCGCTTCAGGCGTCCCTCCAGGGGGCGAGCGAGGTTTCCGGGGCCGTGACGGCGTCGACGTTCTCGACCCTGGTCGTCTTCGTTTCGCTCGGCTTCATGTCGCAGTCGGGATTCGGCCGCTTCATGCAGGACTTCGCCCTGACCATCTCGCTGGCTCTTATCGCCTCGCTTCTGGTCTCCCTATCGTTCATCCCTCTCTCCGGCAGCCGTTTCCTGGCCGGCAAGACCAAGGAGAAGGCCCGCTGGCTGGTCAAATTGACCTCGCTCTACGAGCGCATCATCCGGTTCACCATCAGTACATGGAAAACGAAACTTCTCGTCGCCGGCCTGGCCGTCCTGATCTTTGTCGCTTCCTACCTGCTGCTCAACAGCATCGAGAAAGAGATGATGTTCGGCGGCGAAGAACGCGAGGTCAGCCTGTCGGTCTACATGCCGCGCACTTTCTCGCTCGAACAGATGAACGCGCTGTTCACCGAATACGAGCAGATCGTGCTCGACCACAAGGATGACCTCGCCATCGATCACCTGACCGTCGAATTCGGCGTCCGGGGCATGCGGCAGGGGCGTTACCGCGGCTCCCTCAACCTCGACCTTCGCGACGAGGGCCCGACCGTGGCCGAAGTCCGTGACCGGCTCAAAGCCCTGCTCCCGGTCAGGGCTGGCATCCTCTACGAGTACGGCCAGCGCTTCGGCCGGGGCGGCTTCGGCCGGGGCGCGTCCGTCGACCTCATCGGCATGGACTTCACCAAGCTGACGGAGCTGGCCCCGGGCATCATCGAACGCCTGCGGGCCGTCCCCAACGTCGAGGACATCACCAGCGACCTTGAGGGCGGTGATACCCAGCTCCTCGTCCAGGTCGACAGGGCCAAGGCCGAGAACCTGGGCGTCAACAGCCGGCTCATCGCCCAGACCGTGTCCTCGTCGCTTTCCGACCGGGCCATCGGCAAGTTCAAGACCGAGAACCGCGAGATCGACATCATCATGAAGATCCAGTCGGAGGACGGCTTCAGCGAGGAAGACCTGCGCAATATCAGCCTCCGGACCCAGGACAAGTCCGTGCCCATCTCGGCCATCTCGAATCTCTCATACCGGCTCGGCTCCTCGTCCATCCGCAAGGAGAACAAGAAGTCCAAGCTCAGCATCCAGGTCAACACCAAGACCCAGGGCATGATGGCCTTGACGGAGGAGATCCGGAAGGTCATGAGCTCCGTGGCCTTTCCGGAGGGCTACACCTGGAGCCTGGGCGAGAGCTTTCGCCGCTTTCAGGAGTCCCAGGGGGAAACGACCCTGGCCATCGTCCTGGCCCTCCTGTTCATCTACATCATCATGGCCTCGCTCTTCGAATCCTTCGTCCACCCCTTCACCATCCTGCTCATCGTACCACCGGCCATCTTCGGCGTCGCCGTCATGTTCACCCTGACCCATATCACCCTGAACACGACGTCTTACCTCGGGATCCTGACCCTCTTCGGCATCGTCGTCAACAACGGCATCATCCTCATCCACCACATCCGGACCCTGCGTTTCTCCGGCATGAGCAAGGACGAAGCCATCGTCCAGGGCGGCAAGGACCGCATCCGGCCCATCCTGATGACGGCCATCACGACCATCCTCGGCGTTCTTCCGCTCGCCCTGCCCTACATGTTCCCGCAGTACTTCCAGGGCGTCGGCCAGCGGGCCCAGATGTGGGCGCCGATCTCGGTGGCCATCGTCGGCGGCCTGACGACATCGACATTCTTCACGCTCATATTCCTGCCGACGTTCTACTCCATTTCGGACTCGGTGGTGCGCCGATTCAAGACCCGGTTCGGTTTCAACGCCGACAAGTTTTGATTGAATTCCCGGGCCGTTTTTTTCATAATGGAACGGCCTTGAACATGCCGACACGCCGCCGATCCGCGAAACGCCCGCCGAAGGAGCGTCCCTTCGTTGGCTGAGTTCCTCGAGTTCCGCGGCGTCTCCAAGCGTTTCGGTACCGTCCAAGCCGTCAACGATGTCTCCCTCGAGATCAAGAAGGGCGAGTTTTTCTCCCTGCTTGGCCCGAGCGGCTGCGGCAAGACGACCATGCTGCGCTTGGCGGCCGGCTTCGAGGAGCCGGACGCGGGCCGCGTCTTCCTCGACGGCCGGGACATCACCGACCTTCCCCCCGATAAGCGCAAGGTCAACACGATCTTCCAAAGCTACGCTCTTTTCCCGCACTTGACCGTCCGCGACAATATCGCCTTCGGCCTGAC
>JBFYOD010000047.1:0-3083 GCA_041303965.1 Candidatus Aminicenantota bacterium | reverse complement strand
CCCTTTTTTGGCTGGCCCAAGAATACTGAAATGAATCAAGATTGTCAAAATAGTAGGCTATGAAAAATAGCTTTAAACTTGGTCCGTAGCTAATGGAATCTGCGGTGACCATGACTCGAGCTGGAGAGACCCCGCCTTCGGCAGCGCTGCCGGTTGCCAGCACCGGCACTGCAAAGCCGGCATGGATCAGGGATGCGATCTGAGCAGCGGCATCCTTCAGTGGGAAAACGAGCAATTAGACGCGTTTAATAATTTTTTGTGACACAGGGGAGGAGTCTGGGCGATTCGAGGCAAGCCCCCCCCATTGACTCACTCAAAGCCCGAACTTAATATATCAAATGGAGGAGCTAATCATGGTGCGGACAAGATTGATTCTTATGTGGCTGGCCCTTCTGGGACTCGTCGGCGTTGCCTTAGGACAGGTTTTGGAGATCCCCAAGGGCCAAGTCGAATTCATCGGCCTGAGATCCTGGACCGCCAGGCAACTCTATGACAAGCTCGTCGAGGCCGATCCCCGTAATCCACTTTGCATGGTCGGACTGGATAGGCTCGGATTCGCCGCGTCCAGCGTAAATAAAGAATTACAAGGCGACCGGATGTTCACTCTGGTCATCGCGGTCGAGCCGCAATTCGCTGATCGCATCAAACGACGGCCGCTCCCGCTCGAGGGACTTCCCGCCGTCGATAGATGGGCCGATGTCCTGGAATCAATTCGCCTTAATCTCGATGATTACATGACCGCCCTGCAATTATACGATTATCATTTGAGCGGCAAAATAGAAACCGCCCTGCAGGAATTCGGAGCATATTTGGATCCCGTGACCACGAAGAAGATATGGGCTGACATAGCCAAGCTTAACGACGGCAAGGACAAGGAACTCGCGGAGTGGATCATCATGAACGACAAGGATGTCAATCACAGGATTGCCGCCGCCTCCGTCCTGGCCAATTTCCATCAATCCGATTCGACTTGGTGGGCGCTCATGGAAGCCATGCGATACGACGACATGGTCGGTGCGGCGGCGGACGGGCTGCTGAAGTCACTGTCACGGACATTCCCGCGGAATGTCGACTGGGCACCCATGGTCGTTTCGATCAGGGCGCTGCTGGACGGAACGAATCCTACTCATTTTTTCACGACGGTGCGGGTATTGACCCAGACGAGAATAGCCGAGCGTTTCGCCGGACCGCTTTTATCCAGTGGCGGTTCGTTGCTCGTCGATTGTCTGGGAGCCAGCCGCGAGCAGGAGAGGGCTCCGGTTCGTCAGCTCTTGACGCGTTTGGCCGGCAAGGACCTCGGGCCTACCCCGGCCGCGTGGACGGAATGGATCGCTACTCTGAGCAAAAGCAAAGGGCCTTGATATCCGGCCGTCCCGCGGCGGTCCATGTGTTTCGGCGTCAATAATAGATCGTCGGGTTCTTTTTCCAATCCTTATCCTTGTCGTGGCCGAAGTCCCCGACCCGCGGGCGGCGCTCGAGGAGCCGGACGGAATCGATGGCGCAGGCGTAGCCCGAGCTCCGGGGGTTCTTGCCGCCGCATTCGAGTCGGAAAACGTGCGTGCCGGGATCGGGCCAGAAGTCGAGCAAGGGGAAGACCGCCTCGGATGGCTCGTCCGCGTAGAACTCGAGCGGCTGGCCGATCTTCACCCCGTCAAGAAACGCCTGATACAGGCCCTTCTCCGGAGATCGTTCGACGCTGATCTCCAGCCGCAAGGGCTCCTTCGCCTTGACCTCGATCGGGAATTCGAGCCAGGCCCCGGCCGCCCGGGCAGGCCGATAGACAAGGATGTCTCCCCCGTAGAGATCGCTGGCCGCCGTCGTGACTTCGCCTTCCCCATGCCGCTTCGCTCCGGCGAGATCCCGGGCCTTGACCACGACCCTGGCCAAATCGGGAAGCCGGCGCTCGTTCGTTCCCGGCGCTCTCTCGGCGAAGGTGGGGAGCCCTGTTTGATACCAGAAGGCCACGCTCGCATAATCGTCCTCCCGCTCGTTCCAGCTGGTGGCCTTGTATTCGGGGGTTTCGTCCTCGGACATCCAGCCCATGTGTTCCAGAGTGACCCTGATGCCGGTGTTGAAGACGACGGGATCGTTGAGATGCCAGCGATAAGAACTGACGTGGCCGCCGATCGTCCGATAATCGAAGAACGGCACTCCGAAATAGGGGGTCGCCGTGGTCTCGAGGCCCCAGGCCGAAAGGAAGTAGTCTTCGGTGCCCGTGCCCCAGATCGATGGCGTCTTTTCCCCGTCGATGTAGATCTTCTCGTCGCCCTCCCCGAACCAGGCCGGGCTGCGCATCCGAACGCCCAGAACGGCGCCGACGAAATGGCCCTTCCCCGAAGTCTCCAGAAGGAGATAGTCCCGGCCCTCGCGGACGGGATACTCCTGGCGGTACTGCGCGTAGAAGTAGGGGGTGTCCTTGGCCAGCGAGTCCAATCGGATCCAGTCGATGTTATAGTAGAGCAGGCTGAGAGGCTTCCCGCTCTGGTTCTCGATCTCGATCCGGGCGGACTCCCGGAAAGGCATGCGCCAGAAAGCGTTGTAGGAGTCGGCGCCTTCGACGACGACCGGGAGGCTGATGACTTCGCTGCGCCGTCCGAAGCAGTTGGCGAAAAAGTCACCGACCGGGGCTTCCACGGCCGGCCGGGGATCCCCATCCCAATATATCCGGAACATGAGTTCTTGATGGTCGGCCGATCCCTGGGGCGCCCAGGCTTGAGGCCCGGGATCGAGGAAAGTGAGCCAAATATGGGTGATGACGCCCGGGCCCTTGGCGTTCATCAGGACGTGGGTGCCGCCGGGAGGGACGTTGAAGTTATCCCAGTTGCTGCGGACGTCGGAGTCTGCGCGCGGCTCGGCCGCGGGATCATACCTGCGCTCCCCGGCGTTGCGGTCGCCATCGGGGCCGCGGCGCAATTCGCCCACACGCATGGTCGAGGTCGCCCGCATCGAACGTCCCTTCTGGGGACGGGCCAGGCTGTCGAGAAGGCCGCCGCCCGCCGGACCGGCGGCGCCGTCATCACGGCAACTTCCGGCCAAGAACAGGGAAGCCAGGATCATCGTCGTCAGAAGATTTCTTTTGTTGG
>JBFYOD010000046.1:0-4163 GCA_041303965.1 Candidatus Aminicenantota bacterium | reverse complement strand
CGTTCGCCGGCCGCTACCAGGTCATCGAGGAGCTCGGCCAGGGCGGCATGGGCAAGGTCTACAAGGTCCACGACACCAAGATCGGCGAGAAGATCGCCCTGAAGCTCATCCGGCCCGAAGCCGGCCTGGACAAGAAGTCGCTCGAGCGGTTCTCGAACGAGCTGAAGCTGGCCCGGAAGATCCGTCACAAGAACGTCTGCCAGATGTTCGACCTGGGAGAAGACCAGGGCGTCCGCTACATCACCATGGAGTATGTCCACGGCGAGGACCTGCGGCAGCTCATCCGCAAGGTCGGGCGGCTGAGCCCCGGCCAGGCGATCGGGATCGCCCGGCAGGTCTGCGACGGCCTCGAGGAGGCCCACAAGCTGAGTGTCGTCCACCGCGACCTCAAGCCCCAGAACATCATGCTCGACGACGACGGGAACGCCCGGATCATGGACTTCGGCATCGCCCGCTCGCTCACCGGGAAGAGCATCACGGGGGCCGGGACGTTTATCGGGACCCCCGAGTACATGAGCCCGGAGCAGGTGGAAGGGAAGGACGTCGACCAGAGGTCGGACATCTATTCGCTGGGGGTCATCCTGTACGAGATGGTCGCGGGACGGCGCCCCTTCGACGGCGAGACGGCGCTCAGCATAGCGCACAAGCAAAAATACGAGGCGCCGGAGGACCCGAGGAAGTTCAACGCCCAGGTATCCGAGGGGCTCGCCCGCGTCATCCTCAAGTGCCTGGAGAAGGACAAAGCGGCACGCTACGGGAGCGCCCGGGCCCTGGACGCGGCCCTGGCCGGGATCGAGGAAGGCCTGCCGACGACGGAGAAGGTCGTCCCGAAAAGAAAGAGCGTCACGACGAGAGATATCACGGTCACGTTCAACGTCAGGAAGCTCGTCGTGCCGGCCCTGGCTGTCCTGGTCCTGGCCGCCGGCGCCTTCGTTTTGACCACGGTCATCGGCGGCAAGAAGCCAGTCGCGGTGACGGCATCATCGCCCGCCACTAAATCCGTTGCCGTCCTGCCCTTTGTCGATCTGAGTCCGGACCAAAGCTCGGAGCACCTCGCCGACGGAATTTCCGACGCGCTCATCAACGCCCTGAGCCGGATCCGGGACCTCCGCGTGCCCGGCCGGACCTCGGCGTTCTCTTTCAAAGGTCGGGAGGTCGACGTTCGCGAGATCGGACAGAAATTGAACGTGCGAACTGTCCTCGAGGGAAGCGTCCAGGTCATGGGGGAAAGACTTCGTATCGCAGCCCAGCTCCTCAACGTCGAGGACGGGTTCCAGCTCTGGTCGGAGAAGTACGACCGTAAGATGGAGGATGTCTTTGCCGTCCAAGACGATATCGCCCGAACCATCGTCGAGACCCTGAAGGTCGAAATCCTGAGTGAGAGGGATGCGCCCCTTGTCAAAGCCAAAACTGCAAATCTCGAGGCGTACAACCTCTATCTTCAGGGCCAGCACTTCTGCAACAAGCGGGGAAAAGAAAATTTGCTAAAATCGATCGAGTATTTTGAGAAAGCCATCGCCATCGACCCGAAATATGCGCTTGCCTATGCCGGATTAGCTGAAGCTTATTCGGTTCTTGGCAACAATACACTCCTATCGCCAAATGAAGCCTATCCGAAGGCCAGGGAAAACGCCCGGAAAGCGCTCGAAATTGACGACAGTCTCGCCGAAGCCTACTTTTCACTGGCTGGGGTCAAGCAAGATTACGAGTGGGACTTTTCAGGCGCCGAGATGGATTACAAGAGAGCCATCGAAATAAGCCCCCGCAACGCATCTCCGCATCACGGATATGCCGGACTTCTGGCATCACTTGGCCGTCATGAAGAAGCAATTAAGGAGGAAAAACTGGCGCGCGACCTGGACCCTCTCGCGCCGAGAATAAGGGGCAACGTCGGCCTTAAGCTTTATTTTTCTAGAAGATACGAAGAAGCTATAAAAGAACTCAAGGAAGCGCTCGAATTCGACCCGGGCCATTGTTGGAATTATTATTTCCTTACCCTTGCCCATATAGAGCTAGGCAACTATCAAGAAGCTCTGGAATCTAGCATGAAATCCGTTGAATGCGATAGAAATGTTATTTCCTATTTTTCCCTTGCTCTAGCCTACGCTCGCGCTGGAAAGAAGGACGATGCGCGAAAAATTCTAGATGAATTGATAGAACGCTCAAAAAAAGAATACTTATCGCCGGCAAGACTTGCCGCCGTATATGGCACTCTTGGAGAGCTAGATATCGCCTTTGACCTGCTCGACCAAGCTTATGCCGATCGGGATGTCTTACTGACCTATCTGAAAGCATTTCCGATTTTTGACCCCTTCCGCTCCGACCCCCGCTTCACCGCCCTCCTCAGGAAAATCGGCCTGGAAAACTAGCATCAGCGTTTTACGTGACCCTCAGGAGTTCCTCGAACCGGCGGCTGACGTGATTCCGCCGGCGGACCGGACGGATCCGCCGGATGATCCTTCGCGCCTCCGCGATTTTGAAACCCGCGGGGAACTCGAGTTCGGGCAGGGCCTGGAAGAGACGCGTCCGGGCCGGGCTCAAGTAGAGAAAGTCGATCAGCGCCTTTTCGGGCGTGGCGACCTTCCCCGGGCCCTTCCCCGCCGATTGATAGCCGAAGAAGAACGAAGGATCGACATGGTGGACCGAGACCGTCCCCAGGGCGGTCGCATACGTTCGGGTCCGGGCGATCGAAACGGCGTAGAGCACGGAGGGGATCTGGGAGATCATCCCGTGATGGTAGAGGGCCGATTGAAGCGAGACATAGCTCGGAAAGGGCGCCGTGAGATATTCCGGCAGGGCGAACGGATCGATCCGTCCTTCGAATCCCCATCGGCCCCGGCCGAGTCTCGTCAGGTGCCCCGAAGCGGCCAGCCGGGCCAGCAGCTTGCTGGCGTGGGCGCTTCCGATGCCTAGGAGCGCCGCCGCGTCCGAGGTCTGGAACACGGGCACATCCATCTTAAGAAGCCGGGCGTGGACGTCAACAAGCCTCACGACGGTCCCTCCCCGAGCGCCTCGATGATGCGCCACCTCATCGCGTCCCAAGTCTCCTCCGAGTCGTAATGGGGTTGGAGGTCGGGTTCGAGATAAGAGACGACTTGGCTCTTGAACTGCCCGAAATCCACGGCCAGGACGTTCTCTTTGATCCGGGCCAGGTCGGCCTCGCCTTTGCCCGTCAAGCCGAGGGCGGGTTCGAGGCCCGTCTCCAGGAGAAGATGAAGGTCGAAGACATCCCTGGCCTGGGACGCGGCCCGGGACAGGATCGCGCCGGTCTTCTGCCGCCAGACAGTCGGCCCGGGATAGTGATTGGCCATCAAGGGCGGAAGCTCGTAGAGACGGATGATCTCGGGGGAAACGGACTCGAAAACGCTCCCCGCTTCAAAGCCCTCCCTCGAGAATTCGATCTTCGTCGGGACGGGTTCCTTCTGGCCGGGGACCGTTAAGCCGAATTTCCATCTCTGAGTCGTTTCGGTTTGCTTGTGCTCCGTCACGTGCTCGACAGCGATGCCGCGGACCTCGAGAATGATCTTGAAAGGTTTTCCGGACAGGATGGATCTGACCTTTTCGCGGAGCGCGTCGACCGGGACGCCCTGAACGTCGAGGTCCATATCGTCGGAATACCGGGGGCTCTTGAAAAAAAACCTCAGGTTGCATCCGCCATTTAGGGCCCATGTCTGTTTGTCCAGTTTCCGGCCGATCTGGTCGAGCAGGACCAGATGAAAAACCTCCACGGATTGCTTGGGATTCAATGAGGACATTTTCCACCTCTTTTTATATAATACATATTATCGACATATATGTCACCTATGAGTATTATTTAATATCCGTCTCCGCATCGTGGCCGGGGCGGTTGACTATTCCCGCCGAGAAACGTTATCCTAAGCCCACGCTCAAAGAAGGGGATGCGGCCATGAAATGCCCGAAATGCCAAACTGATAACCCTCCGGAGTCCACATACTGCGGCAAGTGCGCGACGCGGCTCGATCCGCCCCGGCCCGCCGTCACAGAAACCATGGGGACGACACGCGAAGAACTGACGACCGGTTCCACGTTCGCCGGCCGCTACCAGGTCATCGAGGAGCTCGGCCAGGGCGGCATGGGCAAGGTCTACAAGGTCCACGACACCAAGATCGGCGAGAAGATCGCCCTGAAGCTCATCCGGCCCG
>JBFYOD010000045.1:0-9742 GCA_041303965.1 Candidatus Aminicenantota bacterium | reverse complement strand
GCACGGACCCGGGCACGGACGGGGCCTTGATCAAGAGCCAGCCCAAGGACCAGCGGTTCGCCGAGCTCGGCGACTCCGGGCAGGTCAAAGTCGGCGAATGGGTCCTGGCCATCGGCAACCCCCTGGGCATGGAGCACACGGTCACCGCCGGCATCGTCAGCTACAAGGGGCGCCAGATCGACACCCAGAGCTACCAGGACTTCATCCAGACCGACGCGGCCATCAACCGCGGCAACAGCGGCGGCCCACTCATCAACATGAAGGGCGAGGTCATCGGCATCAATTCCAATATCGTGACCTCGGGCTTCGGCGGCGGAGGGAACATCGGCATCGGCTTCGCCATCCCCTCGAGCATCGCCAAGAAGGTCGTCGTCCAGCTCAAGGAGAAGGGCCGGGTCATCCGCGGCCGCCTCGGCGTCCAGATCCGGGACCTCACGGAGGGCATGGTCAAGCAGTGGAAACTCGCGTCCAAGGCGGGCGCCGTGGTCATCTCCGTCGAGCCCGAATCCCCGGCGGAACTGGCCAAGATCAAGCAGTACGACGTCATCACCCAGGTCAACGGCGAGCCGGTCAAGAACGGGGACGACCTGCGCTTCCGCATCGCCGACATCCTGCCCGGCGGCAAGGTCAACCTGACCCTCGTCCGCGATGGCAAGGAGACGAAGGTCACGGCAATCGTCGACGAGCTCAACCCAGAGAACGAAAAAGGCCAGGTCGCGAGCCTCGATAAGGATATCGGCGTCTCCGTCGTGGCCCTGTCGCCCAACTCGGCCCGCCGCTACGGGCTCAGGACGACCGAGGGTCTGCTGATCACGGAAGTCCGGAACGGGAGCGAGGCGGACCGCCAGAACCTGGCCGCGGGCATGATCATCCTCGAGGTCAACCGGAGGAAGGTGACCACGGTCGGCGAATTCGAGGGCATCCTCAAGAAGACCGAAAGCGGCGACGAGGTCATCCTCCTCGTCCGCCAAGAACTCGAAGGACGGCCCCAGGACTTCATCGCCACCGTCAAAGTCCGCTGATGCGGTTCACCAAGCTCCACGGGCTCGGCAACGACTTCCTGATCGTGAGCCCGGGTGGGGAAGCGGACATCTCCGCGGCCGGAGAATTGGCCCGCGGGATCTGCGAGCGTCATACGGGGGTCGGCGCCGACGGCCTCATCTTTCTCACCCTTGAAAAGGGCGAGCCCGCCAGGGTTGGATTCCGGGTTTTCAACGCCGACGGCAGCGAAGCGGAGATCTCGGGCAACGGACTTCGCTGCGCGGCCGCTTTTCTAGCTTGGAACGGCATCATCACCTCGCCCCAAGTCCTTTTCCGGACTGCGGCGGGAGAGCGCCCGAGCGAGGTCCTCTCCTCGAAGGGCCCTCTTTTCGAGGTCAGGATCGGCCTCGGCGCGCCACGCCTCGCCTCGAAGGACATCCCGTTCGACGACGGCATGATCCACGACCGTATCGTCGACTACCCGTTGTCCGTGATCCACAGGGCCTTTCCGGTCACCTGTGTCTCCATGGGCAACCCGCATTGCGGCTTGTTCTTCGACATCCTCCCCTCTCCGCGCGAATGGCGCGGCCTGGGCGCTAAGATCGAGAAGCATCCGTTCTTCCCCAACAGGACGAACGTCGAATTCATCCGGGTCGTCGGCCGGAACGAGATCGAGGTCCGGTTCTGGGAGCGCGGCGTCGGGGAAACGCTCGCCTCGGGTACCGGCTCAGCCGCGGCGGCGGTCGCCTCCATGCTCAAGGGGCTGACGGACCGCGCGGTCACGGTCCGGACAGCTATGGGCAGCCTGAAGGTGGAGTGGTTGGAGAGCGGGGAAGTCCTACAAACAGGTCCGGCCGAAGTCGTGTTCTCGGGCGATCATCCGGCGGCCTGAAGCTTACGGCCGCTGCCCGGATCCATTAAAAAAAATGCTCGAAGCCCCCGGCGCGTAAAGGCTTTTTCTTGTTATCGGGGCCGACCAGGAATATCTTGTTGCCGGTAGTGACGCGGCCGATCATCGTCAGCTTGGATCGTGAGGAGAGCTTCCGTACGGTCGCGAGCTTCGCCGGCCGGACGGTGAACAGAAGCTCGAAGTCCTCCCCCCCGTTGAGAGCCAGCGCCAGCGGGTCCTTCGAGAACCGCCGCAGTGCAACGGAAATCGGAACCAACGACGCTTCGACGTCCGCCCCGACCCCGCTCTCTTCGCAGACGTGGGCCAGGTCCACGCTCAAACCGTCCGAGATGTCGATCATGGCCGAGGCGAGCTTTTTCCGGGCCAGGAGCGCCCCCAGTTCCAGGCGCGGGACCGGATCGAGGAAAGCCCTGATGAGCGGTCCCGCTCCCCTGCTCTTTTGCTTAAGCCCGCCCTTCTCGAAGAGCTGGAACCCCTGGGCTGCGTCGCCGAGTGTTCCCGAAACGAACACCCAATCCCCTACCCTTGCGCCGCTTCTCGTCACCGGGCATTCCGCCTCTCCCGTAACCGTGACCGAGATCATGATCTTTTCGGACTGAGAGAGGTCTCCCCCGACAAGCGCCACTCTCGCCTCGCGGGCCGCGCTCCGGAACCCGGCCATGAACTCCCGGAGCCAGCTTTCTTCGAGGTCCCCGGGCGCCGCCATCCCGACGAGCGCGTGCAGGGGGCGTCCGCCCATGGCGGCGATATCGCTGAGGTTGACGTTGAGGGCTTTGCGGCCGAGGAGACGCGGCGGATGGACGGCCCGCCGAAAATCCTCGTCCTCGACGAGGATGTCCGTCGTCAGCAAAAGGGATCGCGGCGCCTTGACGAGGGCCGCGTCGTCGCCGATGCCGATGACGATATCCGGCCGCGGTTCGCCGAAGGCGCGCCGGATCTTCGAAATCACCCGCCGCTCGCCCAGATCTCTTAGCCGCATCGCGTCCCTCCGGGTGCCCCGGGGGAGAGGGGCGGTATTCATTGCCGTGATTCCCCGAAAACGGGAGAAGGACCTTTTACTTGCGTTTTGAACCACCGGATTTCGGCGCCTTGCCGAAGGGCCTGACCATGGCGTTGCGGAACACTTCCTTGACGTCCTCGACGTAGATGAACTCCATGTCGCGGATGACCTTCTTGGGGATCTCGTACAGGTCCTTCTTGTTCGCGGCCGGCATGATCATCTTCCTGATGCCGGCCCGTTGGGCGGCCAGGACCTTCTCCTTGACCCCGCCGACGGGCAGGACGTTGCCGCGCAGGGTGATCTCGCCGGTCATGGCCACGTCCCACTTGACCTTGTTATTCGTGCAGATGGAGATGAAGGACGTAGCGATGGTCACGCCGGCCGACGGCCCGTCCTTGGGGATGGCCCCCTCGGGGATGTGGATATGGAAGTCGTTCCGGGAGAACATCTTGCTGTCGATGCCGAATTCCGAGGCGTGGGCCCGGGCGTAGCTCAGGGCGGCCTGGGCGGATTCCTTCATGACGTCGCCGAGGGAGCCGGTGAGGGACAACGCGCCCTTGCCCGGCATCTTCGTCGCTTCGACGAACAGGATCTCGCCGCCCGTGGCCGTCCAGGCGACCCCGGTAGCGAGGCCGACCTGGTCCTTCTTGAGGAGCTGGTCCTTGAAGATCTTAGGCGGGCCGAGGTACCGCTCGATCGACTGGGCCGTGACGACGGTCAAACCCTTTTTGCCCTCGGCGACCTTGCGGACGACCTTGCGGCAGACCGAGGCCATCTCGCGCTCGAGGTTGCGGACGCCGGCTTCCCTCGTGTACAGGGAGATGATCCTCTTGACCGCGCCGCCGGTGAAGTTGATGAGCTTCGGGTTCAGGGCGTTCTCGGCGACCTGCTTGGGGATGAGGTGGCGGACGGCGATCTGGAGCTTTTCCTCCTCGGTGTAGCCCGGAAGCTCGAGCACCTCCATGCGGTCGCGGAAGGCCGGCTGGATAGGATCGAGGAGGTTGGCCGTGGTGATGAACATGACCTTGGACAGGTCGTAGGGTACGCTCAGATAATGATCGCGGAATTGGCTGTTCTGCTCGGGGTCGAGGACCTCGAGGAGAGCCGATGACGGGTCGCCGCGGAAGTCGGCCCCGATCTTGTCGACCTCGTCCATCATGAAGACGGGATTCTCCGAGCCGGCCCGGCGGATGCCCTGGATGATGCGGCCGGGCATGGCTCCAACGTAGGTCCGCCGGTGGCCACGGATCTCGGCCTCGTCGTGGATGCCGCCGAGGGAGATGCGGACGAACTTACGGCCGAGGGCCCGGGCGATCGACTTGCCGAGCGATGTTTTGCCCACGCCGGGCGGGCCGACGAAACAAAGGATGGGCCCCTTGGCCGTCTTGGACAGCTTGCGGACGCCGAGATACTCGAGGATACGCTCCTTGACCTTCTGGAGGCCATAGTGGTCGTCGTCAAGGATCGCCTTGGCCTTGATCAGGTCCAGCGTATCGACCGTGGCCTTGTTCCAGGGCAGCATGAACATCCAGTCGAGGTAGTTGCGGACGACCGACGTCTCGGCCGACTCCGGATGCATCTGGGCCAGGCGGCTGATCTGCTTCTCGAGCTCCTCCTTGACCTCGTCGGAGACCCGGATCTTGCGCAGCTTGTCCTGGTAGATCTTGAGCTCTTCCTGGATCTCCGTGCCCTCGCCGAGCTCCTTCTGGATGGCCTTCATCTGCTGGCGCAGGAAGTACTGCTTCTGGAGCTTGTCCATCTCGCCCTTGGCCTCGGTCGAGATCTTGGACTGGACGTCGAGGAGCTCGAGCTCCCGGGTCAGGAGCTCGAAGACCTTCTTCAGCCGCTGGGCGGGGTCGGGGATCTCGAGGATGGCCTGGGCTTCCTCGACCTTGAGGTCGAGGTTCGAAGCCGTCAGATCGGCCAGGCGCCCGGCCTCGTCCACGTTCGAGGCGATGATGAGGACCTCGGGCGCGAGGTTCTTGCCGAGCGAAGCCGCCCGCTCAAGCCCGGAGCGGACGTTGCGGATGAGGGCCTCACTCTCGAGGCTCTTCTCGGGTTTTTCGGGCTCCTGGATGACCTTGACTCCGGCCGTGATGTGGGCCCCTTCCTCGTCGAACGACTCGACCCGGGCCCGGACAAGGCCCTGGGCCAGGATGCGCACCCGGCCGTCGGGCAGCTTCAGCATGCGCATGATCAGGGCAACCGTGCCGACGTCGTAGACGTCCTCACGTTTGGGGTCCTCGACCTCCATGTCCTTTTGGGTCAGGAGGAGGATCATCCGGTTGGTCGAGAGCGAGACATCGATCGCGTTCTTCGACTTTTCCCGGCCGACAAAGAGCGGGGCGATCATGTAGGGGAAGATGACGACGTCCCTCAGAAGCAGTACGGGCAACTTCTCCGGCACCTGGAGCTTCTGGCTCTGCTCCTCCACGATGCCCCCGAGCTCGTCGCCGTTCTTATTGTCGATGCTGGCCATGTCAAAGCTCCAATCTCATCCGCCGTGCCGGCGGTTCTTGATCTCCACATCTCTCCGCTTGCGGGGCGGCTTTTTCAGGACGACCGTCAGGATCCCGTTCTCGAGGGCCGCGCAGACCAGGTCGGGGTCGATCGTTCCGGGAACGACGACGTCCCGGCGGAAGGCCCCGAACTCCCGCTCGAGCCTCATGTACCGGGACCCGTGATGGGTCCCAAGCTCCCGCTTGAAGCCGCTCACTTCGAGCCGGCTCGAAAAGAGCAGCACCTTGACATCCTTCTCGGAGACGCCGGGAAGCTCCATCTCCAAGATGAATTCGCCCGCTGTCTCATAGATGTCGACCGCGGGTATGGTGACCTCCCCGGGCAGCGGCAGCCTCGGTTCGGGCGTCCGAACGGTCCGCTCCGAGGTCCTGACCCGGGCTTCGGCCCTAAGGGGCCGTGAAACGGGCTTGATGCGGCGGACCATGGCGGAAGGCGGGGCTATTTTTCCTTCATGAGGTCTTCGAGCTCCTGCCGGAATTCAGCGACGTCGGCGAACTCCCGGTAGACGGAGGCGAACCTCACATAGGCGACCTTGTCCAGTTGCTTGAGCCTGTCCATGACCAACTGCCCGATCTCGGCGACGCCGATCTCCTTGTCCGGCCGCTCCTGGAGGAGGGACTCGGTCTCCTCGACGATCTCCTCGAGCTGGCTGATCTGGATCGGCCGCTTCTCGCAGGACTTCATCATCCCGCGGAGCAGCTTCTGGCTGTCGAAGGGCTGGCGCGTGCCGTCCTTCTTGACGACCATGTAGGGGATCTCTTCGATCTTCTCGTAGGTCGTGAACCGGCGCTTGCAGGACAGGCATTCCCTCCGCCGGCGGATGGAGATCCCCTTTTTGCTCTCGCGCGAATCGATGACCTTGCTTTCGAGAAAGCCGCAGAACGGACACCTCATCGTCTCTCGCTCTCGCCCAGTTTTTTGAGCTGGAAAAGGGTCAAACCCTCACGGGCTAATATAGCATATCCCAGGGCGCATGTCACGGCGATCTGGACGGCGTGGGCGACCAGGGTTATGCCCGCGGCCCGGCCCGGGTCCAGGTGGAGGATGAGGACCATGCCCAGCTTGCTGAAGTAGTGGAAGCCGCCGACCATGCCCGGCGTGGGGATGGAGGCGCCGATGGCGGTCAGGAAGACATAGGGGAAGATGAGGACGTACGGCACACGGACGTGGTAGGCGAAAAAGAGGATCCAGTAAAAGAAGGTTATGCCCAGCCAGACGACGACCGAGAGCCCGGCGTAAAGGCCCAGTTGGCCGGGGGACCGGAAGAACTCGAGCCCGGAGATGAACTCGCGAAGGAGCCCGAGGACGGCCCCGCGAGCCTTCTCGGGGAGGGGTTTCAGGAGGAAGGCGACAACACGGAGGGCCCGCTCCCGGAAGAAAAAGAGGAGGAGGGTCAGGGTCAGGAGAGCCGCCGCGGTGGCGACGCCGACGGTCCCCCATAATGCCAGCCGCTTTCCGGCCTCGACGTCGAGAGGCCAGACCCCCGAAAAGAGGGGCCGGGCGAGGAGGAAAAGGCCCAGCAACAGGCAGTTCGTCATCAGGTCGAAGATACGCTCGACGACGACCGTGCCCACGGCAAAGCCCGGTCGCAGCTCTTCTTTCCTGGCGAGGTACAGGGGCTTGACCAGCTCGCCCAGGCGGCCGGGGAAGACGGCGCTGACCGCGAAGCCGACGATGTTGGCCGCGACGAGGTTGCGGAAGCGGACATTGATCTTCTCGCGGGCGATAAGGATGTGCCAGCGGACGGCCCGGGTGACGAAGTGGAGAGCCGCCAATGGGATGAGCAGCAGGAAAAGCGGGACGTTGACGTCGGCGATGAGCGCGGGGACCCTCTTCCACTCGACGCTGCGGCCGAAAAAATAGAGGAAAACGAGCATCAGGACGATGCCGGCGGCGATCTTTAGGAAGTTCCTCTTCATTGGCGGGCCCATGGTACCATGAAGCCCGCCCGGGCTCAACCGCGGCCCGAAGGCGACCATGGGCATCTTCGGACTTGAAATCTCCCACGGATTTCTTTAAGATAGTGGTCCCTGCTGGGAAGTCGTCCAACGGCAGGACTCATGACTCTGGATCATGCAATCAAGGTTCGAATCCTTGCTTCCCAGCCAACTCCTTCCCTTACGCAATCCCCGATAACATGCAGAGCCCTCAAATTTTCCTTTCAGGCACGAGGAGGCAGGATTGGGCATATTTTGGCATATCCTGTGGCATATTTGTGACGCGGCTCGCGGGCAACCAGCGGCCAGGATAGGGGTATGGGAACAATGCCCCCGGTCAGCAGTAGATAGGAATGTTGACCTGATTCCCTGTATCGCATATACTGCCCCTCGGGTGCGCAGCGCATAGGGCATTGCGCAGGTTTCAAAAGACGGATGGTCGGGCCGCCATCCATATCGTTCAGGGCATTTCCCATATATTGCCCTGAGGTCAGCGCTTGTTGAAAGCGCCGATATGGAGGCCACTCTGACCATTCCCAATCAACAAATCCCCACAAAACCCGAACCATCTAGCGGATGTCTGTCTATCGTAGTCCGCCTGACGTGGATATTCGGGGTGAGTCTTCTGGTTTTTGGCACTATCTTTATCGCCCAGGGCAACGCCCCTGGTCTTGCCGACATGATATTTTGGCTGATTGCCCTCGCGCTCATCTTGGCCCGCTTTGTTGATATTAGGTATTTAAAAGGTGAGACTACGGATAACAAACCGGCGACACTCAAGCATTGGCGCCGATATTCGGCGATATTGCTTATAGCGGCCGGATTGCTCTATCTACTGGCAAAGATCGTCGCACCTCTTAATCTGCTGTAATGGGTCTTCAGCTGGCGATCCAGTTTGCCGCACTTCTCAAGGAGGTCCCATGACTCAAGGTCTGACCACCAACGGCTGGTTCTTCCTCATCTTCGGCTGGGGATTCATTCTAACCCTGACCATCTACTGTTTCTCCCGAGTTCTCTTCGGCAAAAAGCCGGAGGTCGTCATCGAGGCCGGCGGTCGCGAGCAATGGGGTTCACGCGTCGGGCTCATCCTGGCCGTGGCCGGCAACGCCATCGGCCTGGGCAACTTCCTCCGCTTTCCGGTCAAGGCGGCGGCCAACGGCGGCGGGGCCTTCATGATCCCCTACTTCGTCGCCTTCCTTCTCCTCGGCATTCCGATGATGTGGGTCGAGTGGACGATTGGCCGCATGGGCGGGGCGCACGGCCACGGCACGACGCCGGGCATGTTCCACGTCATGTGGAAAAAGGCCCCTTCCAAGTACTTGGGCGCCCTAGGTATCGTCATCCCCTTCGTCATCGTCATCTATTACAACTTCATCGAATCGTGGTGCCTCGGCTACTCTTGGTTCTCGGTGACGGGCAAGTATTTCGGCCACGCTAACCAGGAAGCTATGGGCAAGTTCCTGCGCGGCTTCCAGGGGGTTGAATCGAACGAGTTCTTCAGCTCCCTTGCCCCGATCCTGATCATATGGGGCATCACCATCGCCCTAAACTTTTTCTTTCTCTACAAGGGCATCTCCAAGGGCATCGAGGCCCTGGCTAAGTACGGCATGCCGCTCCTCTTCATCTTCGGCATCGTCCTCGTCGTCCGGGTCCTGACCCTCGGCACGCCCGATCCCTCCCAGCCAGAGTTGAACATCGCCAGCGGAATGGGCTACATCTGGAATCCCGATTTCAGCCGCCTGGGGTCGGCCTCGGTCTGGCTCGTGGCGGCCGGCCAGATCTTCTTCACTTTGAGCCTCGGCCAGGGCATCATCAACACTTACGCTTCTTATGTCCGGGAGAAGCAGGACATCACCCTGAACGGCATCACGACGGCTTCGACCAACGAGTTTGCCGAGGTCGTCCTCGGCGGCACGATCGCCATCCCGGCCGCCGTTGTTTTCTTTGGGTTGGCCGAAACCCAGATCATCGCCAAGGGCGGCGCCTTCAACCTCGGCTTCCAAGCCCTGCCGGTCATCTTCCAGAAGATCCCGCTCGGCCAGATCTTCGGCGGCATGTTCTTCTTCCTGCTCTTCATCGCCGGCATCACCTCCTCGGTGGCCATGACCCAGCCGGCCATCGCCTTTCTCGAGGATGAGTTCAAGTGGAAACGGGAGAAGGCCGTCATCGTCGTCTTCTCCGTCCTCATCACGATGACCGCTTTCGTCATCGCCTTCTTCAAGTTCGGTTTCCTCGACGAGCTCGACTTCTGGGCGGGCACGTTCGGCCTGGTGGTTTTCGCCGCCATGGAGATCATCCTCTTCTCCTGGGTCTTCAAGATCAAGAACGGCTGGGCGGAGATGCACAAGGGCGCCGACCTCAAGGTCCCCAAGGTCTTCAAGTTCATCATGACCT
>JBFYOD010000044.1:0-3665 GCA_041303965.1 Candidatus Aminicenantota bacterium | reverse complement strand
CGGCGGATCGAAGAGAAGCTCAAGGAATTCGGCATCGAGGGCGAGGTCCGCGAATACCATCCGGGCCCGGTCATCACGACCTTCGAATATTTCCCCGCGCCGGGGATCAAGGTCGCCCAGGTCGCCAACCTGACCGAGGACCTGTCGCTCGCCCTGGAGGCCGAGTCCGTCCGCATCCAGCGCATCCCCGGCAAGTCCTCCCTCGGCATCGAGATCCCGAACTACAAGCGCGAGATCATCAAGCTCCGGGACATCATCGAATCGGAGAAATTCCAGAGCTCGCCGTCGAAGCTCACCTTCGCCCTGGGCAAGGACGTCACCGGCGGCGTGACCATCACCGACCTGGCCGTCATGCCCCACCTCCTCATCGCCGGGTCGACGGGGACGGGGAAAAGCGTCGCCCTCAATTCCCTCATCGCCAGCCTGATGTACAAAGCCACGCCGGAGGAAGTCAAACTCGTCCTCATCGACCCCAAGCGGCTCGAGTTCTCACTCTACGAGGACATCCCGCACCTCCTCTGCCCGGTCATCAACGACCCGAAAAAGGCCCACGTCGTCCTCATGGACCTCGTCCGCAAGATGGAGGAGCGCTACAAAAAGCTGCAGGGCATCAAGGTCCGCAACATCGACCAATACAACACGCAGATGAAGCAGCTCATCGCCGAACGCAAGGGCCAGCTCACCGACGAGGAGAAGGAGCACCTCCAGCCCCTCCCCTACATCGTCATCATCATCGACGAGCTGGCCGAGCTGATGATGGTCGGGGCCCAGGAGGTCGAGTTCTTCATCGGCCGGATCGCCCAGCTGGCCCGGGCCGTCGGCATCCACCTGGTCATGGCCACCCAGCGGCCGTCGATCGACGTCATCACCGGGACGATCAAGAACAACTTCTCGTGCCGCATCGCCTTCCGCGTCCCGTCCAAGGTCGACTCGCGCATCATCATCGACACCATGGGCGCCGACAAGCTCCTGGGCATGGGCGATATGCTCTTCTTGCCGCCCAACTTCCCGCGCCTGGTCCGCCTCCATTGCGCCTTCATCTCCATCCCGGAGGTGCGGCGCCTGGTCAAGCACGTCAAGAGCCAGGGCACGCCGACCTACGACACGCGCATCCTCCACGTCGTTCGCGGCGACGCCGATCAGCTCCTCGAGGACTCGGGCGAAAAGGACGAGCTCTACCAGAAGGCCCTCGAGACCATCCTCAACAGCGGCCAGGCCTCGGCCTCCTACCTCCAGCGGCGGCTGAAGCTCGGCTACGCCCGGGCGGCCCGGATCATCGACCAGATGGAAGGCGAGGGCATCATCGGGCCTTCGGAGGGGAGCAAGCCGCGCGAGATCCTCGTCGACCGCAAGGAGTTCTTCAAGGAACAGGCGCGCGAAAGATCCCGGAAGCAGGACCGGGACGAGGACGGCTGAGCCCGGCGGCTTGCGGAATCCCCGCCCCTGCCGTTATAATGGCGCGGATGATCAAAGAGGATAGGACCGCGCCACCCGAGGATGCCGTCCTCAAATATCGGGCGGTCATCTCCTTCCGGGTCAGGAAAGCGCTCGGCAGCTCCAACCCCGACTGGGAGGACGTGGTCAACGAGATCCTGACCCAGGCGGTGGCCAAGATCAAGAGCGGAGAGTTCCGGGGGGATTCCTCGGTCGGGACATTCCTCTACACCATCACCAGCCGGCGCATCATCGACTACATCCGCCAGAAGACGCGCGTCCTCAAGCACGCCCCCGAGCCCGCCCCCTACCCCGACCCCCACGACGAGATGGAGCGCCAGGAAAAGGCGAAGCAGGTCGAGCTGGTCGTGGCCGGCCTCAAGCCCAAGTTCCGGGACGTCCTCTACCTCTATTATTACCGGGAGCTGTCCCGGGACGAGGTGGCCCGGGCCCTGGACATCTCGCCGCGCCGGGTCAGCGAACGGGTCAACTATGCCCTCAAGCTCATCCAGAAAGCCGTTAGGAAGTAAGGATGTCCGTTTATTCCGGGATGGAACGACTAAAAATATGAAGTCCTCCAAGGCCTCGGCCATGAAGAAATGCAAGTACGAGCATTATATCGACGAATACCTCCTCGATAAGCTGCGGCCCGAGGACCAGACGGAGTTCGAGGAGCATTACTTCATTTGCCCTCACTGCTTCGCGCAGCTCGACCAGAAGAGCGAGATTGTCCAGATCCTCAAGAAGGAAGGAGTGCTGGCGACGCCCGAGGCTTGCAGCGAACATCATTTCAGCCGGCCCGCGCCCTGGTGGCGCCGGCTCCTGGCCCGGCTGAAGCGGCGCCGCTAGTCTTCGATCAGCCGATCGTCGGTCTGGGAATACAACCGCCCCGCCGTCTGCTCTTCGAACCCCAGACAGCACATCAATCGGCCGCACTGCCCCGAGATCTTGGTCGGGTTGATGACGATCTGTTGTTTACGGGCCTTCTGGATGGTCACCGGCGCGAAGGTCGTCATGAAGCTCGAACAGCAGAGACAGCGGCCGCAGACACCGAGCCCGCCGATCATCTTGGCTTCGTCCCGGACGCCGACCTGGCGCATCTCGATCCTCATCCGGAGCTCCTGGGCCAGCTCCTTGACCAGCTGGCGGAAATCGATCCGGCCGTCGGCGGTATAGTAGAAGATCCCTTTTTTCTCGTTGAAGAAATAGCGCACCGCGACGAGCTTCATGGGCAGGTTGTGGGCGGCGATCCGCCGGAGGCAGAGGTCGTAGGCGCCGGCTTCCTTCTCCCGCAGCCAATCGAACTTGCGGATATCGTCCGGGGTGGCCTTGCGGATGACCGAAACGGCCATCTTGGCCGCCTTGGGGTTGTGGCAGTACGTGCTCGTCTCGTCGACGACGACGGCCAGGTCCCCGCCGAGCTCGGATTCGATGAGGCAGCGGTCCCCCATGTGGAGGGCCAGCTCCCCGACGCGGACGCGGACGAGCCGGCTCGATGTTTCCGATTGAACGCAGATGATATCAGACATGTCTCAGTTCTCCGAAATGGGAAAAGAAAGTCGTCGCCAGAAGGCCCTTGTTCAGGTTCTTCGGGAGCTCGGTCAGCACGAAATCGAGCTCTTCGAGGACGCCCAGGACGCGGCGGACGGTCCAGGACGCCGCGGCCTCGCGGAGCCGCGGTTCGAAATCCGGGTTGAGCAGGAACTGCGGATCGCCGCCGAGCCGGAGGAGCAGGATGTCCCTGACGAATGACGAGGAAAGCTCGAGCGTCAGGCCGAACTCCTCCTGGACGGCCTTGGGGAGGGCCCCGTACCTCTCCAGGAAAAGGGCCGAGCGGTCGCTCGAAGCGAGGGCCTCGAAGAGGGCCCAGGACTCTTCCTTGAGGCTCTGGACATCCTCCCATTCGAAGTCCAGGGCCCGCTCGAGGTTCCCGCCAACGAGGAGGGCGAGGATCCGGGCCTGCTCCGCGCTGAAGTCGCGCTCGAGGAGGATCTCCTCGAGCTCCTCCCGGCCGATCGCCGAAAAGGCCAGCGTCTGGCAGCGGGAGAGGATGGTCGGGAAGAGCAGGAAGGGGCTGGCCGTCACCAGGATGAGGTGCGAATGGAGGGGCGGCTCCTCGAGGACCTTGAGCAGGGAGTTGGCGGCGGCGTCGACGACGATGAACACTCGTTTCTTCGCCGTCATAGGCCTGAGGTAGGCCATCTGCTTGAGGAAGCGGGTCTGCTCGATCT
>JBFYOD010000043.1:0-21747 GCA_041303965.1 Candidatus Aminicenantota bacterium | reverse complement strand
GTGCTCACCTGAGGCGCTGCCCGAATTGGCAATCAGCCGCCCGTCAGCCCGGCCGGCCTCTTCCCTTGTACCTTTCGAGCCTGAAGCCATGTCACGGGGTGGAAGGAGTTTTCTTGACAATGCGCTTCGACTGGAAATAACATCGTTGACGGCATGGGAACGCGCATTGCACGAAATATGATCAACAGAGTTGGCGAGATTTTTGCTGCGTTACCGGTTTGGCTAAGCATTGATGTTGGCATTTGAGTCAGGCCCGATTGTCGATCGGAATCAAGCTCGGATTGGAGGTGTCTCATGAAAAGGCTCTGGCTGCTCATCCTCGTTCCGGCCCTTCTGGCTTGGTCGTGGGCGGGACAAACGCAAATACAGACGCAGGCGCAGACAAAACAGCAACAGCAGAAGCCGCCAGCCCGGAAGCCCGCACCCCAGAAGCTCGAGAAGGGCAAGGTCACTTCGAAAAGGAGCGGCTTGCACGGCTACATCAGCTTCACCGCTTCCCGGCCCCCGGCCAAGTCCGAGTTCAGCGCGGGCATGGGCTTCTACTCCGCCGTCTGGCCCCTGATCGACGAGCCGCTCGCCCGCTTCCAGATCGGCCTGCCGAGCGCCTGGATCACGCCCGACAATTCCGACAACACGACCACACCTCTCGCGCCGGTTGGAACGCATGCCCGGGACAACTGGCCGGAGCGCGGCCCGACCTACAAGGACGTCTTCCAGACCGTGGAAGGCGGCCTGGGGTACTGGGCCGGCAACCACTTCCGCTACGGACCACCAAAATTCAGCATGAACGCCACGCCCCAGTGCTACGACTACGAGGTCGGGTCACCCGGGTGGTCGTTCTTCTACACCAACGAGGCCCTGCCGGACAACCGGCTGGGCATCGCCCAACTAAGCAATCGAATCCTGGTTCCTCCCGACGCCCTGCCCTTCGAGGGCAACCCCAACGGCAAGTTCCTGGGCTACGCCTACATGGCCCTGCCGTTCACCGAGCCCGTCGCCGGCGAACCGCCCACGGGCGATCAGGCTTGGACTTGTTTCCTCAGCGCGGCCAATTTCAAGGGGCCCATTGCCTACTATATCCCCGAAACCTGGAGCAAGATCGCCAAGCTATTCAATTATCCCTTCATCTACGGGCGCGGACTCGACGCCCGGCCGGGCAACATGGGCGGCGGCGCCATGGAGATCAACACGGTGCCCTGCTTCCAGGCGCTGGACAATCAGGACAACGCCTACACGAAGCTCCCCCGGCTGCAGTTCCCGGTCGACGACCAGGGCAAGACCCTGCTTGTTCAGGACGTGAAGTACTACTCGAAGGCCGCGCTGTATGACGCCTTCAAGGCCTGGCGCGACGGCGGTCCCGCCGCCTCGGGTCGCTTCGACGAAAAGGCCGCTTTTTCGGCCACCCTGACGACGCGGACGACGCGATTCGACCAGGACGGCAAGAAGATCAATGGCGTGGAGAAGATCTTCAACACCAAGGTGTTCGAGGACAACATCTGGGGCCTGGAGTGGTACGACGGCACGAAGAGCGCCATGGGCTACTTCCCCCAGTATTTCAAGCACGTCGGCGAGGAGTGCGAGATGATCTCGCCCGCAGACCTGCCTGCAGAGACGCAATTGAAGGCCCAACAATTCCCAAGGGCCGAAGCAGGCGTGCCCTACACCTCGCCGGCCGTCGGGGCGTGGGCCAAGCCCGGTCCGGCCAAGGGGCCGTACAAGGTCGATCTCGCCGACGGATCGACGGCGACCTATTATTGGTACCGGTTCGTCGATCAGCCGTCCTTCCAGCAGTACGCCTTCAGCGAGGCCAAGAAGGCCAAGCTTCAGGCGTTCGTCGAAAAGGTCCATGCCGCCTGGACGATCGATAAGGATTATATGGCCCCGCTGCGCCGAGGTTCGCTGGCGACCCTGGACCCGGCCCTGCTCGTGACGCCGCCCAAGGGCCTGGAACGCGGCTACGTCCCGATCGTGACCTATCAGGAAGCGACCGCCGCCTCCCTCTCCGGGCAGGCCCTGATCGATCCGGAGAAAGGCTTCACGCTCCAGAACGAATTCGTCCAATACCGGTTCGAGCCGCAGGGGCTCGGCCTGGCCGGGATGATCGACCGCCGGACCGGATTCGACCACATCCGCCGCGTCGAAGGCCGGCATCTGCTGTGGGAAGTGACCTTCGGCCGGGGGACCATGCGCCCCCGGATCGACAACAACACCAAGCCGTGCAGCTACGCGAAACTCATGACGCGGCCTAACGGCGACCAGATCGCGGTCCTGCAATGGAACGCCATGCGCTTCTGGGAGGAGGACGGCATCGTCACCGTGGAAGTGACGATCGAATTGCCGAAGGCCGACAGCGTCGCCTCCTGGAGGATCCTCGTCCGGAACCGTTCCGATTATTGGGGACTCTGGGAAGTCGCCTGTCCCTCCGTCAACGGCTTCCCTTCCGAGGGGGCCTACGACGTTGCCGTCCCGGTCACGGGAGCCGGCGGGCACTTGCTGAAAAGCTGGAAGGGCTCGTTCCGGACCCGGTCCCCCTCCGGGTTCTTCCCGATGCAGTTCATGTCCCTGAGCGCCGGCGGAAACGGCGTCTATTTTTCCAGCATGGACGGCGAGTCCCGGGCCAAGGATTTCGCCGCGGACGCAAAAAAGAGGACGCTCGCCCTGGTCCGCTACCCCGAAAACATGGGCGTGGCCGGTTCCGAGCTCCCGGACCATTATGCCGTCGCCTTCGGCCCCTTCCAGGGCGGATGGCTCGAGGCCGCCCGCCGCTATCGGCCTTGGGCCCTGCAGCAGGTCTGGACCCGGAAAGGGCCCTTGTCGCAGCGCCCCGACGTCCCGAAATCCGCCCTCAATGTCGGCCTCTGGATCCGCGACACCTGGGTCTGGGATCTGCCGCCCGGCGTCGACAAGGACACGGGCGATCCCATGTCCTGGACGCGCGACAACCGCGATCCGCACGAGATGAACCTGCCGTTCCTGGACGTCATGAAGCGGATGGGCGTGCCGATCGCCTTCCATTGGTACGGCTGGCACGAGACGCTCTTTGACAACAACTACCCGCATTTCCTTCCGGCTCTCCCGCGATTCAAGGAGCGGGTCAAGGAGCTCGTCGACGCGGGGGCGCTGATCGTGCCATATATCAACGGCCTGAGCGCCGACAGCAAGATCGCGGATTGGGACAAATTCGACCCTTACGCCATCAAGGACGAGCAAGGCGGACTGCGGCAGAAATTCTACCGGGACGGCGCGGGACGGCTCACGCCCATGTGCCCCAGCCAGGTCCCCTGGCATAAGACCATGGCCGATCTCGTCGAAACGCTTATCAGCCAGTTCGGCATCAACGGGATCTACGTCGACGAGGTCTCCTGCAATTCCCATGAGCTCTGTTTCAACAAGGATCACCTCCATCCGCTCGGCGGCGGCCGCTACTGGGCCGACGGATGGCGCGAGTTCTATCAGAAGATCCTCAACGTCGCCCGGCAGGGCGGGCGCGAGGTCGTGGTGACCTCGGAGGCCGCCAACGAGATTTTTTTCGACCTGGTCACGGCGAACCTCTATACGGGCCGGCCGTCCGATCTGGAAATCCCGCTCCAGGAGGTCGTCTATTCGGGATACACCCTTTTCTACGGAAGCGTGTGCGATTTCCGGCAGAGCCGACAGCTCTTCAATCTCGCCGTGGGCCAGGGATTCATCGACGGCAAACAGATCGGCTGGATGGATTTCGACTTATTCCGCCGCCCTCAGTTCGCCGACAAGGTCGATTTCCTCCGCATCTGTGCCCAACTGAGGGTGGCCACACGGGAATATCTCACCTTCGGCCGGCTGTGGGAGCCGGTGATGCCGACCCAGGCCATTCCGTCCTTTGAGGAGGAGTTCCGGGAGGGAGGGTTGCACAAGGGCCGGATTCCGTTCGCGGAGGCGCGGCTTTGGCAAGCCGAGGACGGGCATTTGGCGGTCTTCCTGGTCAATTATGGGGACGCGGACGTCCCGTTTTCCTATGCGCTGGATCCCGCGAAATACGGCCTGACGGCCGACCGGTACGACGTGACCGAGATCACGCCCGGGAGATCCATTCTGCTGGGCAAGGCGGGAAAAAGGATCCAGCGAACCGAGCTCCTGAAAGCCAATAGCGCCCGGGTCATCGAGTTCGTGCCGGCGCGCTGAGGCGGTGCGGTCGCCACGGGGGAGGCTCAGGATCTTTGTTTATCGCACTTTAGGTTTGAAATTACTTTCATTCCATATTCTGGTGACCTTACCGCTGCTATCCATTTCAAAGATGGTTTCTTCAGCCGCCGGTTCGCCGTCGCTATGGATGACCCTGAACCTGTTCCCCTCGATGTGTTTGAGTATTTCCAATCCCCCAAGCGGATTGGTGGTCGGGAAATCCACAATCGCCAGGCTGCCCTTCCAGATCAAAACCGCGCTCTCCCCTCCCCAAGGATACGAACTATACGTTCCTTCATATTTTCTTAATGCGGGGTCAGGCTGTTCTGCCGTATCAGGCGATCCAAGTGCTTCGGCAATTGCCGAAGCTACAATTTCGCAGGCGCGCTGGGCATATATCCAGGAGTTCACGCCTGAAGAATTTGCCAGAAAGACCGCTGCGATCTTCTCTTGTGGCTGTAATGTGAGCTGCGATCGATACCCCGCGCAAATCCCGCCATGCCCAACGTAACTTTTTCCACTGCTCCTCCAAACTGTGAATCCCAAGCCCCAAGTTGTATTCGGATCCATCCATTGAAACCGCTGCATTTCCTTCAGTGTGTTAGCAAGCAGAACTTCTTCTTTTCTTCCCCCGATAAGACGAAACTGCCAGGATGCAAATCGGGCAAGATCTATCACGGTAGAAGAATAGCCCGCCGCAGGCACAATTCCCTTTGCTTTAAAAAAAGGCATTTTATTCTGGATACCATCGCGCGTAATGGAAGAATATCCGGTCGCGAGCCTTCCGCCTTTGTGCTCTTCAGGGAGTTCCGGTCTGGTATCATTGAGGCCGAGAGGGACAAGGATGTTCTGCTTAATATAGTCGGCATAGTCCTGACCCGAAACCCGAGTAACGATCTCTCCCGCCAATGCATAACCAAGATTTGAATATTCAAAATGCGCATCGGCGGGATACACGGTGGCCTGGTTTGCCAACGTCTTTATTATCTGTTCCCTGGTGGGAAATTCGGAATACGGAGCACTCCAATAGGGGAAATCAGCATCTCTTGGAAGACCAGACGAGTGGGTAAGAAGCCCGCGAATTGTAATGGGCGGTCCTTCCGGATAGGTCTGTTTGATATTCAACCAGGGTAAATGTTTGACAACCGGATCATCAAGGCGAAGCTTCCCCTGGTCACGGAGCTGGAGAACTGCGATACCGGTGAAAAGTTTCGAAATGGAACCGATGCCGTAGATTGTTTCAGGTGTCGCCGGTTTTCTTTCTTCTTTATCCGCATAGCCTAATCCCCCTGCCCATAGAAGCTCCTGGTCATGAACAACGGCTATGGAAATGCCGGGGATATTCTCATAAGCACTCTGAGCCTCTAACCAGAGTTCCAGTAAGTGCAGCGCAGAGGCTATGCGAGGATCATCCCTGAATGATTGGCCTCCGGCAAGGGAGGGCAAGATAATTATGATTGCCAAAAACCGCATAAACGTTCTCTTCATGATGCACCTTGTTTCAGCGTGAGTTTCATTTTAGTTCTGACATCCGCTTAGACGCTCGAGGTTCTAAGAAGGTTGGGGAGCCTTACCCGAAAACCGGTCCGGCCAAAAATGGATGATGGACTTCAGACAAAAGACCACACCGTTTCACAAATATGTCACAGATTCTGAATAAATTCGCATCATCCTAACAAAGGACTTAAAGCCGGATTCACCCCAGATCTCTCGTAAGTGATTGAATCATCTGCTTTATATGGGGGGAGCTGATGGAGCCAGCGAGAGGGATCGAACCTCCGACCTGCTGATTACGAACCAACTGGCCTAGTGTTTTATATTATTGATAATAAAGATATATAAGTAGGACACAAAATCGGTTGTGCTCAGATTGTGCTCACCTGAGGCGGCGGAAGTGGCTTGAATCCCGGCGTGATTCATACCTGAATTGGGAATCAGCTGCCCTTCAGCCCGGCCAGCCGCTTCCTGGCATCCTCAACCTCGGGCAGGCCGGGGTCGGCGTCTTTCCAGAGGTCGAGGAATTTTCGATAATTCTCAGCGGCGAGAGCCCGTTCGCCCTTCTGCTCATATATCTTGCCCAGCATGTAGAAGCTTTTGACATAGATATCGCCATAGGCCAAACGTCCACTCGTCAATTGGGTGATCTTCTCATACTGCTCCTGCGCCCCGGCGAGGTCTCCCGATTTCAGGTAGGCCAAGGCCAGAGGCTCATAGAACAAAGCCTGCCCTTCACCTGTGCCCTTCTGATAATCCAGGAATGATATGGCCTTGTTGAGATATTCGATGGCCTTGGAATAGTCGCCCTTCTTGAGTTCTATATTTCCCAGCAAGTTGTAGTGGTATCTTATTAGCTTTTCATTAAGCCATCCCTCCACAAGCTTTTTGATATCCCCAGCTACTGCTGGGGCTTCGTTTGTTGAGTTCATCTCGAGCAGAGCCAGCCCTTTCAGATGAAGCGAACTAATTTGACTAATAATACTTCCAACCTCTAGGGCATCCTTTTTTGCTTGATCAAGCTCCGCCAAGGCGGCTTTCAGGTTTCCTGAACGGAGGCAGGCATAAGCCGAAAATCTCAATAAGCCAGAGTGGCTTTCTTTGTCGGCAAGCTCGTCAGCTACGGTCATTCCCAGCTTCGCTTCTTCAAGAGCCTCTACAAATTTCCCTTGGCAAAGATACAAAAAACCCAGGCGCGCTCGGCCAGCGAGATGGTCTGGCTTTCCGGCAGAGTCAAGGAGCTGCCGATATTCTTTTTCCGCCCCCGAAAGATCTCCCCCCAGATATCGGATATCGCCCTTGGTCAGCAAATTCCAGTAATCGGAAGGGTCCAGAGTGAAGGCCTTATCAGCCTCCTCCTTGGCCAGGTCAAACTTGCCTTGGGAAAGATAAACTCGGGCCAAAACATCTCGGATGTAGCATAGGTCCGCTTGACTTCTCAGGTAACCCTCGAGCGTTTCTGCCGCCTTTTCGTAAAGGCCCTTCGCTGAGTAGGCCGTAGCGGCATTGGAATACGGGAACATGGCCTCAACACCACTGTTGATGTTTCCCTGGAGCAATTCCAGAGCCCTGTCCCATTGCTCGAGTCTCATATAGAGGTTAGCCAGATTTCTTGCGGCGTTGACCTCATCCGGTTCTATCTGAAGACGTTTTTCGAACGCTTCAATAGCTTTATCATATGTGGCTTCTGAAATTTGATAGTAGCCCGACTGGATCAAGTAGCGTTCCCGGTCCGGTAGATGGTCGCTGAACTCGAAGGCTTTGCGCATAAACTCAGGGTATTTCGAAGAGAAGCCCAGATTATTATAAGTATGGGCTAGCAAATAGTAAGCCGCTGCAAACTTCGGATCCAGGGCTGTGGCCTGTTCCAGTAGCTCGATGCTCTTCCGGAATTCCCCCTGATAACTATACCTGTAGGCCTGGCTCATGTAGGCATAGGCCTGGGGCGAACTCGTCGTGACCCCGGCGAAGACGTCAACATCGCCGGCGATCTGTTCCTTGGTCAGCTGCAGGTTGGCTTTAACCTTCCTCGTCAGCTCATCGACCATGGAAAAGATGCTGCCCTCGCCGGTCCCCTCCACCCTGTCCGAGCCAAGGGATTCCCCTTTTTGGATGTCCTGGAGAGTGTAGTCGATGCGGAAAGCTTCGCCGGCTTTTGACATGCTCCCCAGGAGGATGTTCTTCACGCCGCCCAGGTCAGCCACTCTCCTCAGGTCCTCCGAAGCATAGCTCCGGGCCTCGAGCAGGCCCAGCTTCCTCAAGATACTCAGGAGTTGGTCCGTGCTCAGGACCCGGACATATTTCGATTGGGAGAGGTCGGTGATGATCGAGTCGGAGAGCGCAGTGCTCCAGACATCGAATTTTGCGTCACCGGTGTTGTTCTTGAAATAGAGGACGGCGAGAGAGGGTTTCCCGACGGCAATGGGAAGGATCCTTCTCTTGCCCGCGAGTTGCCAGACTACCAGACCGATCACGACGACAGTGATCACGGCCGCAGCCGGCGCCAGCAGGTTCTTCAGCCGGAACTTGACCGTGATCTCTCGCGAAGTAATTGTTTTCCTCTCGGGGACAATGCGCTCTGTGGTCGGGATGCCCTTTTCGATCCTTTCAAGCTCGGAATGGACGTCAGAGGCGCTCTGATATCGCTTCGCTTTATCTTTTTCCAGGCATTTCAGGATGACTCCGCTCAAGTCGTCGGGGATATGAGGATTCAGCTGTTTTGGATTTTTGGGGATTTCCCCTTTGTGCTTCATGGCGATGCTGAGGGCGGTCTCGCCGGTGAAGGGAACGTGGCTCGTCGCCATCTCGTATAGGATGACGCCCAGGGAATAGATGTCGGACCGATGGTCGACGTCCTTGGCCTCGGCCTGCTCCGGAGACATGTACTCGGGCGTCCCGATCATCACGCTCGGACCGGTGATCCCCTTCTCCCGAACCGACCGGGCGATACCGAAATCCATGATCTTGGCATTTCCGTTCTTATCGATCATGATGTTCTGAGGCTTGAGGTCCCGGTGAATAACGCCCAGACTGTGGGCCTCGGCCAGCCCATCCGAGACCTGTTTTCCGACGCTCAACAGCATGCCCACGCTCAGGCTGCCGGACATGTGGATCATGCTTTTGAGGTCTTCGCCGTGGACATATTCCATGGTGATGAAATGGGCGCTCTCTGATTCGCCCATGTCAAACATCCGGCAAACGTTCCTCTGACTGATCTTCCGGGCAAGCCTCAGCTCGTTGCCAAAACGCTCAATGGTGTCATTATCCGAGGCGATCTCGGGCTTAATGAGCTTGAGGGCAACCTTTTCCTTGATCTTGGCGTCGAAGACCTTGTAGACCTTGCCCATACCACCGTGGCCCAACTCTTCGATGACCTGGTAGCGGCCGGCAAATGTGGAGCCGGTCGTCAGCTCCTGAACAGGTGTTTGAAGGGTTTCCGTTATGACCGGAGGATGGCTCTGGGGCGGAGGAAGCTGAGTGCCACACTCGCCGCAGAATTTCAGGGCATCAGGATTGTCGGAATGGCAGGTCGGGCACTTGTTGGCCAAGCTAACTCCCCTACTCTAGCTTGGCCTCAGATTATCAGAGGGATGGGCGGGAAGTCAATCCGGTCCGGCCTAGGCTTTGATCAGCCTATCGATGTCAGCCAGATCCTGCTTGGAAATATAGAAAGCGGGAATGTCGCCGTAATGACCCGCCGTCCGTCTCTCCCATGCATCTGCGAAAGCGATGCCCTTCAGGGATGTCAGGAGGTCGATCCTCAGCGGTTCGATGCCCAATTGGATGACTTGTCCGGGCTCGAGGAAATCCCGGCTCTCCAGCTCGATGTCCGCAAATCCGAATTCGAGGATGGCTTTCATGACGCGATCCGCGTTCGAAGGCGTGGCCTCGATGAGAATGTCAATGCTCTTCGTATAACGGGGCTCGGCATAATAGCTCAGGGCGAAACTGCCGATGATCAGATACCGGACGTTATTGTTGTTTAACGATTCAATAAACTCTTTGAAATCCTTTTCGATCCTCATTTTTGAACTCGTAATACAAGTTCCGGAGACGCTGAACGAGATCGAGCCGCTCGGCAATGGACTAAAATCCGTTGATTGAGGGATTGTATTCAGTTCTATTTTTTGGTACTATCCTGGCATGCGCATAGATTTGGCCAGATTCCGTAAGATCGCGGGAAAACGAGGCCTGAGCCTCAACGCTCTTCTCGCCAAGGCCGGGGTCAGCAAGACGGCGTTCTACCATCAGGTCCACAAGAGCTCCGTCCTGCCCGCCTCGCTCCGCGCGCTCGCGGAAACTCTGTCCGTGCGCCCCGGCGCCTTTCTCACCGAAGAGAATCCCGACGTCGCGAAGATCCGCCGCATCCTAGCCTTCACTGATCGCATCGTCGCCGGTGACCCGAAGCTCGATCGGGACAACGTCCGGTTGACACTCCTTTTACTGGAGGAAGAGCCGGTCCGGCGGCTGCGAAGGAGCTTGATCCGTGGCAGAAAAAGCAATATTCACCGGTAAGGAGGTCTCCTTCCTGAAGGAGCTCCATAAGCAGGGGGTCGATTACATGGTCGTCGGCGCCGCCGCCGCGGCCCTGCAGGGGGCCCCGATCGTCACACAGGGCATCGACCTCTGGTTCAGGGACCTGGCCGATCCGGCCCTCAGGAAGGCCGTGGCCAAGGTCGGAGGGGTCATCGTTCCATCGATCGGCCTGCATCCCCCGACATTCGCGGGAGGCGCCGTCGAGCTTTTCGACATTGTTCTGACGATGCACGGGCTGGGCACGTTTGACGAAGAAAAGAAGCACTCGATCCTGGTCGACCTCGGAGCTCTGTCGGTCAGAATCCTGGCGTTGGACCGGATCATCAAGAGTAAGGAAACGGTCGGCCGCCCCAAGGATGTCCTGACCCTTCCGGTGCTAAGAGATGCCTTAGCCACCATCAAGAAAAGGAAAGCGTCGAAAACACAACGTGCGAAGAGGGCGGCCTGATCGCCTCCAAGGTGACTTCGCCCTATATTCTCGCCCAATGATCTCGTGCCCCATTGGGGGCCAATTCCATGCTTGTTGGGGCAAGCGCGGCCAAAATAGACCGACTTCCATCTAGAGGTCTAGGTTTCTGATTATACGCCTCATATGTAGGGAATGAATGGAGCCAGCGAGAGGGATCGAACCTCCGACCTGCTGATTACGGACCAACCGTACTAGCGTTTCAACTTGCTGATAATAGATGTAATTAGGTGGGGCGCCCAACCTCTCAAGATGTCTGACAAAGCGGGATTTCTTTCTCCAGCTCATCGATGAGCTTGGCGTAGGACGGCGCTCGCCTAAAATCAGCAAACAGCCCGTCCGTCTTGAAGGCCGGCACGTCACGCCAGCCCAGGGCCACAGCCCGGCGAAGGTTCTCGATAACCTCAGGCTCTTTGTTCAAAAGGGCAAAATAGCTCGCGAAATCATAATGGACCTGGGCATCACAGCCTTCCCAGATCCAGTTGAAATCGAATCCTTGCTTTGTCCTGAAGAGCTCCGACGTATTCTCAAAATACTTCTTGGATTCGGAGATATCGCCCAGGGCCAAATAGGCCCGGGCCTGGCCGAGGTACGATCGCAATAGGAAATAGCCGATGCCAAGCGACCGAGGGTACCGCAAGATGAGATCCTGCGCCCTTTTAAATTCCAGGAGGGCTTCATCGTAGCGGCCTTGGCTAAAATAAAGAGCCCCGAGGCCGCAGTAGGTCAAGGATTGGAACGGTTCCCGATAGACATGATCGACTCGTTCGAGAAGGGCCAGTGATCGCTCGTACCAGGTCCGGGCTAGGTCGAGCTGACCCTGACGAAGGTGAAGATTCCCCATCAGGGTGAGAGCGCCGACGAATCTATTGAGTGCCGGTTTTCCGGACTCCTCGACGGTCACCGCCTGTGAGAGGGCTTCTCGGGCCTCTTGATGCAGGCCGCGCAGCAGAAAGATCCAGGCCGCGTTCATGTGGGCCGGCTGATAGTTAGGCTGAAGTTGGCAATTGATCTTAAAGTGCTTGATAGCCCACGGATAATTTTCAATTTTGTATTCAAGGGCGCCCTGAAGCATGAACGCCACACCGAGGAAGTAATGGGACAGGGGGTTTTCAGGTTCAAGATGAACGGCTTGCCGGCCGGATCGAATGGCCTCTTCGAAGCGATGATCGCGCGCATAGCCATAAGTCAGCCATAAGTGAGGATCGGCGATGTCCGGGTCGTGCATGATGGCGGCCTGCAAGAAGGAGATCCCTTTCTCGAGGTCTTCATGATGTGTTTTGGCGATGTACATGATCATATGTATGCTGCCGAGTCCGGAGTACGCAAGGGCGTAGTCGGGATCAAGATCAATGGCCTTTTTGAAAAATTCGATGGCTTTGGGAATGTCTTCCTTGCCCATTTGATGCAGCAATTGCCGACCGCGGACATAATATTCGTAAGCTTCCACTTCGACGGTCTCAGGCCTTTCGATCTTCCTGAGCTCTGAGTCGGAAACTTCCAGCTCCATGGTGCCGATAAGGCGGGCGACGATTTCATCCTGAAGCTTGAAGATGTCATCCATCGTCCCGTCAACTTTGGCCGAGCCGGCAAGGTTTCCCGTTGCCATATCTGTGAAATGGGCGGTCATCCGGATGGCCCTGGCATGTTTCTGAAATCCTCCCCATACGATCCAGCGCACTCCCAGCTTTCGGCCAAGGTCGATCACGGATTCTTCGCGGACCTTCCTGTCGGCGAGGGCCTTCTGGATTTGGAGGACTTTCTCCCGGCTGACCACGGAGAGGGAGGAGATTTTCTTGAGGTCGACAGTCACAGTTTCTGCGATCCCGTCCGAGAGCCAGTCCGTCTCGGAGTCTGCAGAAATATTCAGAAAGTTGACCACGGCTACTGAGTTTTTCTTCGCCTCTACGGTGTCCGTGATGTCGACCAGAGCGATCGGGGCTCCCGCCCTCGCTTTGTCCAGATCGGCCAGCATGTCCGCGGCCGAGTCGTACCTTTGGTCCGGATCTTTTGCCAGCGCTCTTGTCAGGATATGCTCGACCTCTGAGGGAACATTCTTGTTGAGTTCCGAGGCCGGTTTGGGGCGAGTGTTGAAGATCGCAAAGATCATGGATTGTTCATTCGCGCCATGAAAAGGCAGCTCCCCGGTCAACATTTCATAGAACACCACCCCAAGCGCCCAAATGTCCGTTCTCTGGTCGATATCTTCTCCCCGCGCCTGTTCAGGAGACATGTAGGCGATGGTGCCGACGGTCGTCCCTTCACGCGTCAGCTTGACCTGGCCGGAGAGCTTGGCCAGTCCGAAGTCGACCACCTTCACGACCCCGTCGGTCGTGATGAGAAGATTAGCCGGTTTGATGTCGCGATGGATGATCCCCTTCTTATGAGCCTTCGCCATGCCCTGCGCAACCTGGACGGCGATATCCATAGCCTCGGCGACGTCGAGCGGACCCCTCCTGAGTCTATCCTTCAGGCTCTCTCCCTCATAGAAAGCCATCGCGATATACATGCGGTCGTCCTGGGTTTCCGCTATTTCGTAGATCGTGCAGATATTGTTATGATCGAGGGCCGACGCAGCCCGGGCTTCTTGAATGAACCGCTCCCTAACTTCGGGATCCGATACCCACTCGTAAGGCAGGAACTTCAGCGCGACCGTGCGTTGGAGATTGACGTCCTCGGCCTTGAAAACGACACCCATCCCGCCCCGACCGATTTCTTCGATAATCCGGTACTTCCCGGCGATGAGGGAGCCTCTAACAGGGACGCGGGCTGGAGTTTCAATCGTTTTTGTCAGAGAATCGGACGGCCGCCCTTCGGAACTCAGGGCCGAGGCGCAACGGCCGCAGAACTTGGAGGTGTCGGGATTATCGGAGTGACACTTCGGGCACTTCAAGTCCCATCCCCTACTAGCCTAGCCTAAGGTTATCGAAACAAGCCGATCAGGTCAAGGACTCAAAACACTGCCAGCGAATATCTTGGCGAACTTAGGAAGTGCCCCTGGACTGACTCGAACCGGCGACAATCGGAATTGGGAACGAACTTTCCTATGGTCTCAAGTTGCTGATAATAAATATGATTAGGTGGTACGGATAATCGATTATGCTCAGATTGTGCTCACACGCAAAGGCTTGCTTTCTTTCGGTCAAGGGCAAGTTGGCCAAAATTGGGGAAATGGTATTGTGTCCCCCTTTTTTGTTACAATCACCGCTGGCGCCGCTGTCGCCGAGCCTTTCGCGCAGATCAACTAGGAGCCTCGCCATGCACTGTCCGATGTGTCAAACCCAGGTCGAAGCGACCGACAGGTTTTGCTTATCCTGCGGCGCGGCGCTGAACCGGCTAGCCCAAGTCCGGCTTGAAGCTGATGCCCGCCCCAGCCTCAAGTGCCGACGATGTGGCGCGCAACTTCGGGAGAAGGACGTTTTTTGCGGATCGTGCGGAACGCCTGCCCTAGCCGAGGCGCCTGCACGTCCCGGCTCATCCCCTGCCGAACCTTCTCCATCGATCGCCAAGCAGGCCGCTGAGACCTCTCCGGCAAAGGAGGATCGTCTACCCCGCCTGACGATATTCCTGAGCTATCTCAATATCGTCCTTTGCGCGATCGTCATGACCTACGCCTACCTGCTTCTCGTCACGGCTAAAGCGAACTTTGAGAGCCCTTTTTTTCCGCTCAGAGTTGCCCGCTATGCCATGTTAGCCTTGACAGCGGGACTGTTCCTATTCGGTCTCCGCCTCTGGCCCGCCAAGAATCCCGTCGCTCGCAGGCACGCCCGGATCATCTTCATTCTATCGCTCTTGATCATTGGGGCCGGCCTCGTGTTCTTTGTTTGATCGGCCGGACCCCCGCTCGAAATCCTCAGTTGATGGGCGCCCGGCAGCTCCGGCAGAATCTGTCTGCCGTCAGTAACTGCGCTCCGCACGCGGTGCAGAATCGACGCGCGGCCGGCCGCACCACAGCCTCCGCGCCTGCAGGCTTGTCTTCCCGCGCCGACGACGAGGGAGAGGCGGCCGCGGCGGACGTGAATAGCGAGCCCTCCGGCAGGCCTCCGGGCCGCGACAGCCGAGCGAAAAGCAGACCCTGCGAACCTACGGCGATCGCCGTGCTGATGAACATGCCCCCGATGCCGACATTCAAGCTAAGGGAGTTGCCTACTACCACGAGTGTCTGCATCGTAGCGTAAGAGACCGCCCAGACGACCAGGAACCAGAGTGTGTTCTGGGCTCGCGCCTTACCGTTCTCCTGCCAGACGCGCGTCTTCCGGCCCTGCACGATCCCGAGAGCAAGCCCGAAAACGGAGAGCGCCGCCAGAGCAGGCGCGGTCAACTTGGATCCGATGATCGCAAAATAGATGACGAGCGTTACGACGGGAAAGAGCGTGGCGAGGACGCAGCTCTTACGGGATATCGTCCGGGTCCTGCGGAACGTCCTGAACATGCGGAGGATGAGCAAGATCGATATCGCCAGGGAACCGTACCTGACGATTTTGAGGATCAGGGCGAGGTCGGTCGGCTTGATCATCTTCCGGCTACCTCGATTCTCCGCCGCATTGGGTGCAGAAGGCCGCGCCCGTCCTGAGCGGACCGCCGCAGCTCCTGCAGAAGCGGGGCACAGGCGCATAGCCCAGATCCGCTTTTAGCCGGCCGTAGATCTCGTTGGCGCCCGCAGACTTCATCCGGACCTCGAAACCCGCCATGGAGATCCGCGAGAACTCGAGGAGCCACAATCCCGCGCCGGCGCGTATGGCCGCGACGTGGGCGACCGTCCACCCAGCGGGACTTTTCATCTTGCGTCGGACCGACAGGGCGCTCATCCCGGTTGTAGCGCCCAGTTGGGCGCAGGCGAATCCCAGCGAGCGGGAGAGCGCATAAGTGCCGTCCCGCCGCAGGACCAGTCCTCCGGCCTCGAGCGAGCGAAGTCCCTGGAGAAGGTCGCTTTCTGCGAACGACAGGTCTATCGGCGAAACAAGCCGGAACCGTGGGGCCGGCCAGCGGAGGTCGTCCGAAGGACCGCTCCGCTTTGCGCACTCCAAGAGATCGCCCGCTTCGAAGGACATCCCGGAGAACCCCTGGCGTTTAAGGAGGGCCAGGAGGCTTATTTCCTGGGCGAGGTTGGCCAGCACGGCCAGCGTCTCGAATCCGGCTTTGTCGAAGACCATGGAGATCTCTTCGCCGTCCGAACCGCGCTCCAGGTCCAGGGGGGCGCGCAAGCTTCGAACGAGCCAGGGCGCATCGACGGGCCAAACGATATCAGTGGCGCCCTCAGCGGATAGCTCTCGATAGGCCAACCCCGGCTCGGAGCTTGCCCCGTAGAACCACGAATAGTCGGGATCTTCAGGAGGCACGAAGGTCATCGCTCCGAGGATGGCCTCTGGCCCGGCCAGAACGGCCATGGCCCGCAGGGCGTCAGCCTGACGTTCGATGGGAGCGACGAGGCCCGAGTGCGGGACTGATCCAAGATCGCCGAGCGGAGAGCCCGGCCCCGGACGGAGCTTCGCCTCCCTGAGTAGATGAACCAGCTCGGTATTGCTCAGCGTCCATCTGTTCATCGCCTGGTCACTCCTTCTTGCCGAAAAGCGACTCGAGCATCCGGGCAAAGCTCTGGCTGTTCTGCTGGACGAGCGAGCCCTGTTCGAGGCCGCCCGCCGCCTCGCCCAGGGTCGCCACGCCCTCCAACTTTCCGGCAGCGCCGAATCCCGTGCGTTCCAACCCCACGCTTTCCCGGCTGATGCTTTCGAAAGTCCGGGAGCCCAGCTTGAGGCCTTCGAGGCTTCCGGCGCCCTCGCGTGAAAAAGTCCCCAGGTCTCCGGCTGACTCGAGGGGCGAAGCCGCATCAGGGACCGTGGTGGGCGGAGTCGGCGCCCCAGCTGCGGCGGGGCCCGCGATGGGCGGGGGCACGGCGGCCGTCTGGGAAGCAGGCTGATCCGGAGGGAATGCCTGCTGCACTGGCTCGGAGGGGGCGGCTGCCGGCGCCGGAGTGCGAGACGCAGGCGCCTGAGCGAACGTGACACGGGGCGCGGCGGCGGGCTGTGGCGCCGGCGCCTCAGCAGATGGGGGAACGTCTACCGGTTCAAAACTCGCCTGCGGCGTCGCTTCCGGGCTTGGAGGCCCGGCCTTCGCAGGTCCCGCGACGGTCGAGGCCCCCGGGATCTCACTTGGTCCGGGCGGAGGGCCGCTTGGGGAAGACGGAACGACCGTCTTGCCGGGCGGAGGACCCTCGGGGGGCCTGCGGGGCTCGACCGGCGGCTCGACCACGACTTCGGGCTCGCTCGGGGGGGCAGGGACATCGGGCTGATCGGAGATAGGCTTATTGCGGTATTCGTAGGCCTTGTTGATATAGTAATCCTCGTCGAACGGCGTGACGTCGGGCTTCTTTTTCACCATGTTCTCGAAGTAGTACTCCTTGATCTGCGGCCCGTTGTGGATCCGCCTGTCGGATCCGAGCCGGCTCATGAGCTCCTTATCAAAGCCCTCCTGGCCGTGCGTCCATCCCTCCTTCTTCATCTGGTCGACGATCTCCGGCGTTACCTCCTTGATCATCCTGGTCTTGGCGTCGTTGTACGCTTCGGAAAAGACTTTGTCGAGCTCTTCAAAATTAGGATCCTTGGCCTTCCAGTAGTCATAACGCTGGGCGGGGCTCTGGACCTTCTTCCCGGTCCTGAGCGCCTCCAGACGCTCCAGGTTCGCCTCGTGATCGGTCCAGGCGGCTGCAGTGTCCTCATGGCCCTTGGCGCCGCTGAAATCCGGCTCTTCGCCGCGGAGGAGCTTGTCCACGTTCTCCTTAAGCTTCGGATCCTGGAAGGTCTCTCGCTTCGGCACGAGCCTCCTGAGGTCGGCGTCGACCCTAGGGGGCCTTTTCGCCTCGGCTGGCGCCGAGTCGGGAGAGGCCGGAGGAGTTCCGTCGGCGTCCGCCGGCGCGCTCGCCGGGTCCCCTCCCCCTTTCGTCTCGGCGGCGGCTCTCCCTTCCCCGGTCCCTCCGCCTCCGCCTCTTCCTCCGGCCCCTCCTCCGCCTTCTCCGCCCGATGCCCCTGCCCCGGTCGCCCGGGCTTCTCCGCCTCCGCCACCCAGGGACTCCTGGGCGCGTTTCCAGAGGAGGTCCTTCTGTCCTTGGTGCATGGCCTTCTCGCCGGCACCCTCCCCGTAAAACCGGTGTTTGCTGAGCGTGCCGGTGGCCTTGTCGCGGATGACGATCAGCTCGCCCTTCTGCGGGACGGCGTCGACGTTTCCGGCCTGGTTGACCGACCGCAGGCTCCCGTCCTTCTTCACGGCGTAGAACTCATAGTTCTGGCGACGGCTGAGGTCCTCGGGCGACGCCGCGGAGCCGTCCGCGACCTGGGGCCCGGGTGCGGGTTCCTGCGGTTCTTTGCCGATGATATTGCCCTTCTCGTCGAGCATACGCGGCCGGTGGACCTTGATGGTCGGCTTCAGGACCTTGGCCGCGCTTTTCCCGACGTCGACAACGAGCTTGGTCTGTCCGTAATACTGGGCGCCGGTCAAGCCCGCAGTGCCGCTCAGCGATACCGATCCCGCCTGCCACTGCGCGCTCAGCTTGTGGATATTCTGCATTTCAGCGTTCAGGTTCTTCAGCTTCTCCCGGCCTTCCGCGAGCTTCCGTTCGAGGGCCCTGGCGGCCTTACCGTCGCCGATGTCCCGGGCCTCCTTGAGGGCCGCTTGGGCCTCTTTGATCGACCGGATGGTCTCGTCGACTTCGCCGAAAATGCGCTTTTGGCTGCGGATGCCATCGAGGGCCTGGTCGCGCTTCTCGGGATCCTTGGGAAGGACGAGCTTCTTCGGATCATCGTCGATCGCCTTCTGAAGCCGGTTGCGCAGCTTCAGGGTCTGCTCGAAGATGGGCCTCAGGTCCTCGGGATCGGGGATGACCGTGCTCTTCAGCTCCTTGGCCACCTTGCCGAACGTCCAGCTCTTTTTCTGCCGTTCCGCCCAACTGTTGGCATCTTTGTCCCGCTCGTCCACGCGCCGGATGAGGCCTCGCTTCTGTTCCTGGACGCTGCGAACGTTCTCGAGCGCTTCCTCGCGGCGCTTCCGCCACTGTTCGGCCAGCCATTCGTCATTGACCTGGCGGGCTTTTTTCTCTTGGCGGGCCGCCTCGTCGTGCTCGGACTGGGCGTCATCCTGCCTCGAATCGAGGTACTCAAGCCTGTCCTCGAGGCGCTTGTAGAGCTCCTTGTAATCCTCCTTGTCCTGAGACTTCGACCGAAGCCAGTCGGCCCTAGTCACCAGCCATTGGTCTCCCGGGATTAGAATGCCGGGCCCGAGGTTGATCTTCGACGCGTCTCCCCTCTCCTTGTCGATCTCGAACGGCCGGCTTTCGGGGATGGACTCGCGGTAAGCGTCGCCCTTCTCATCGTATTCGAGGCCGCGCTTGACGAATGCGTCGCGCTCCTCGTCGTAGTCGTATCCCTTGCGGCTCATCTCCCGCCGCTTATCCATGAACATCTCGCGGGCCCGCTCGGAGTTCCGGTCCACCCAGCGCTCGTTAGCCGCATCGTAGATGTCGTTGTCACCGCGATGCATGAGGGACCAGGACGGGCGGTCGTCGCCGGATCCGGACGGTTCCTCGTCCTCGGGATAGGGGCCTGTCTTAGATGCGTCCGGGACTGGGGCCGGGATGCCGCCTCCCGGGACCTTGATCAGGCCGTTAGCGATCTGCCAGATGAGCATGATGAGCGTCGTCAGCGCCGCGGCGCCAGTGGCCTTTTTATCGGCCGAGGAGGGGCCGGCTCCCTTCGCCAGGTCCAGTTTCTGGGTCACGTTCCAGACGAGCCGCTGGGTGGAGGAGTCGAATTTCCCGTCCCGGAGGATCTCCTGCAGGCGCTTGAGGAGATCGCCCGAGGCACGACCGCCGTTTGAAAAGACCGTGCCGGTGCCCGGCGCGCTGTCGTGCTCCTCGCCGCAGAAAGCCTTGATCTTGTGGGTCGTCCGGCCGGGGCCAGCCTCGAGCCGCTCTCCCCCCGGACAGACCATGGTCTGGACACTCTGTCTGTCCGGAACCAGGACGAGCCCCAACGGGACGTTGACCGTGATGGTCTCGCCGGTGTCGTTGATGATATCGACGCGGATGCAGTCCCCGTAGTAACCGCCCGCCCCGCGCACCTCGGCGGCCAGGCCCGGCTCCTTCCCGTCCATGACCTTGTCCAGGCGCAAGGACGTTCCAAAGGCCGGAGCCGCGGCGGCCAACAGCGCGGAAAAGAAAACGAGGCGGGTCGCCCGTTTCATTGTTCTCCCTCAATGATGTGGAGGGATTGTAGTCCGGGTCCAGAAAAGATGTCAATCGATATGGCGGAGTCCAACCGATTAATGACAATTTTTCTTGGTAAGAACGTTTGGAGCCAGCGAGAGGGATCTAGCCTCTGAAGGGAACGGTCAACAGCGCCCGCTACGAAAGGGTCGACTGCGGGTCCTAGCCGAAAGGACCTGCCCGCCGGATCGGTCTTCCATTTTACCGGTAAGCGATCGCTTTGGGGCCGGTGATCTTCTTGACCTGAACCGCGGATCTTGGGCTATTTTTGGATAGCAGATTAGGCTTCAAGCAGAGCTTTCATCTTGTCCCAGTAATGCTCTTTCCAACCCTCTTTGATCGGCTCGACCTGGTCGTCCGGGACGCCGGACTGGATGAGCGTCAACCGCGTACCGCCCTTCACCTTGACCCTATAGGTCTTTCCGGGCAGTGCGATAAATGAAATCTCAGATAGCGCGTCGGCTGGGTTGACGGATTTTATCGTTGCCCCGTCGCACTGAACCCGGATCTCCGCACTAATTTTGCCTGGAAAAACAACCTTGAATTCCCGCTGGAAAACAGATTTCAACTCTACTGAAGTGTCGGTGGGAAAGGCCACCTCCAGTTTCCCGAGTTTCATTTTCCGGCCCTTGGCATGGGGCGGGACCACAATCGTCCGGTAGTCCTCCTGAACGCCGTAGTGAGTATTCACAAGCATGCTCCAGATGGCGACTCCCCAGCAGTAATCCTTGACCCCCAAACCGCGACCTTCAACACCGTTGTAACGTTCGTGGGCATGTCCGTCATGCTTCCTCACCAACTCCAGCATCTTGTCAGTCATCTCCCTGGCAAGGTCGTAGTAGCCATAGCGAACCAGGCCGAGCGCTATCAAATAGTTCGTGGGGGGCCACACGTCACCGCGCCAAAATCCATCCGGGCGGAAGGTTGGTTCGTTCATCGCTGAAGTGGTTACCGGATATTTGCTCCAAAACAGCGACGGATCGGTTAACTGTCTGACCAGTTCCCCGGCTTGTTCCGCACTTGCCATGCCGGCCGTCAGAGCAAGAAACCCCTGCAGCGTTCGCACGCGGATTGGTTTGTCCGTATCCCGGTCCAGGCTGTAGAAGAACTTCGTTTCCGGATCCCACATCTTTGTGCGGATCGCCTCGGTTCGATTGGCGAGATTCCGTTCGTACTTGTTCATCATTTCGATGCGTCCGGTTTGTTGGCACATCTCGATCATCGCCCTTTCGGACATGGCCAGGAAACAAGTCTCATCAACGCCTTCAATGTTCCCATACCATGCACCGCCTGTGCCGCGTGTGGGATGCTCTGTCAAACGCAGGCCATCGAGCGTCGGGGTGAAATCGAACGTTTCAAAGCGGGCCGTTTGGACGATATCGGCGATCGAACATTTCTTGTAGGCACCATATTCGATCAAGCCATCAGAATCCACATCCCGCTCAGTGGCATACCAGGTTAGGAATGCGTCCAAATATGGCAGGCAGAGATCGAGTAATGCCCGGTCATGGGTCTGGTTGTAAACCATCAGACAACCCCATGCCAGAATCGGGATCTGGGAGAACCCATCCTGCGGCAGATCCGGTTTGGTGGTGCAAGGCACCATGCCATAGCGGTATGACCCTTTCGGCGCTTCGGGATTGTTGTCGATCACATTCCAATAATTCCGAAAGATATCGCAGGCCAATGGATCATCATCCAACGGCGCCCACGCGTTGAGAACAAACATGGTATCCCACTGCAACTGGCACTTGGCGTAGGACGTGTCGCCTGCTCCGGAAATCGAGAAAAACCGGTATGGCAGCCCGGGAAGCGCCGGCTCCCACAATTTATCAAA
>JBFYOD010000042.1:0-33240 GCA_041303965.1 Candidatus Aminicenantota bacterium | reverse complement strand
ATCCAGTCCGGGGCGGGGCTATCGATCTACGGTCAGCGGAGGATAGGTCATGACGAACCGCAAGAGAACAACACTCCGCATCGCCGGGGCGGGGCTCCTGGCCATCATCGTCCTGATCATCCTTGTCCTCCTGTTCGGTGCCAAAGCACTCAGATCCCGGTTCGAGGCAACCGCATCGAGGACCCTGGGCATGGACGTTCGCGTCGAAGGCGGGGCGAGCGTGTCTGTTCTCCCTGTCTTCGGCGCGTCGCTCGCGAACATCACCGTCAAGAGCGGCGGGGCTGACGTGGCGACCGTGGCCGACATGAAAGTAGGGCTGAAGCTCCTGCCCTTCCTCATAGGCAAGGTCAGGATCAGCCGGCTGGAGCTCGCCAGACCTGTCATCTCCGTTGTCCGGCAGAAAGACGGAACTCTCAATATCGAAACGCGGAGAGGCAAGCCGTCGGGAATGTACGCAGCCTTGAAAGAACTCGTCCTTTCCGAGGGAAGTCTCCTCTACACCGACCTTCGATCCGGCGGGAGAACCGAATGGGAGGGCATCGATTTCACGGTCAGGGGCCTTTCTGCCGGGGGGACGCCAGGCGAGGACCCGTTGAAAACCCTCTCGTTCACAGGCGATCTCCGGTGCCGGGCGATCAAGTCCGGAAATTTCATCCTGACCGAAGTCGCGATAAAAGCCACGGGCGTAAAGGGAATGGTCGATGTCAGCCATGCCACAAAGCAAGTTCTCGGCGGTACGGGGAGCGGCGTCCTCCACGCGGATTTCACCGGAGCCGAGCCCCAATTCAGGATCATTCTTGCCGTGAGCCGGCTCAGGATCCAGGACCTGCTTCAAGGATCCCCGAACGCGAAGAACATGGAAGGATTGGCCGACCTTTCCGCGGATATGACCGCGAGGGGGAACACCGCCCTTGACGTGAAGAGATCCCTCAGCGGCCAGGTTTCGCTCAGCGGCGAAAATATCACGCTAAATGGCATGGATATCGATGACTTGATCTCGTCGCTCCGACGAAGCCGGAGGTTCAACCTCGTGGATGTCGGGGCGTTCTTCCTTGCGGGCCCCTTGGGGCCGGTCCTCACGAGAGGATACCGTTTCGCCGACCTTTACAAGGAATCCCGGGGCGGGGGAGGGATCATCGCCAAACTCGTTTCGGTCTGGAAGGTCGGGAACGGCGTCGCCGAAGCGGTCGATGTCGCCATGGCCACCAAAGAGCGCAGGATCGCCATGAAGGGCGGGCTGAATTTCATCGACAACCGTTTTGAGGACGCGGTCGTAGCGGTTGTCGATCGACACGGCTGTGCGGTCTTCACCCAAAAGGTCCATGGATCGTTCAGCAGTCCGGAGATCGGCAGCATCAACATCTTGAGGTCGCTCACGAGTCCGGTCACGAATTTGGTGAAGAGTGCGCTGAAATTGTTCGACAGCGGGCCTTGCGACGTTTTCTACTCGGGTTCCGTCGCGCCGCCGGAGGACAACAAGCGGCCGTAACCCCCTCGGTCGACGATCTCGATCCCTCCGCCAAGGTTATTAAGGGCTAACGGCCGTCCGCCACCCGCGCCTGACTTCTTGACGCCGGCCGGGGTCCCGTAATATCCTCATGACGTGAGAAGGGCGGACGGCGCTCAACGCATCTGGGAGATCGATTTCCTGCGCGGCCTGTCCATCATCCTGATGGTCGGCTACCACCTCCTGTTCGACCTGGGAGAGTTCCGCGGGGTCAAGAGATTCCTGGGCTTCTCGACCGATCTCTCCAGCTTCGCCTGGTCGGCGGCCCAGTATTTCTTCGCCGGACTCTTCGTCGTCCTGTCGGGGATCAGCTCGACGCTGAGCCGGAGCAACGTGCGCCGGGGCTTAAGGCTCCTGGCCGTGTCGCTCGCCGTCAGCGCGGTCACCTATGTCTTCGATCCTTCTTCGACCATCTACTTCGGGATCCTGCAGTGTCTCGCGTTCTCGATGCTGATCTATGGAGCGGCGTTCGAGAAGGCCGGGCCGATCGCATGTGCCGCGTGGGGCGCGCTCGTTTGCGGTCTCGGCGCGGCGCTCCCGGTCCTGAAAAGGGCGCTCGCGGTCCGCTTCGATTGGCTGCTGCCGTTCGGGATCCACAGCCCGTCGTTCTCCTCGTTCGATTATTTCCCTTTGATCCCTTGGCTCGGGGTCTTCCTGGTGGGTGTGGCCTTGGGCAAGTCCGCCTACGCCTCCAAGCGGAGCCTCCTGCCGTGGCGCATGCCGAGGACGTTCGTCAACGCCGCCGGGCGTTATTCGCTCCTGATCTACATCGTCCATCAGCCCGTCATCATGGGCGTTCTCTACGTCCTGGGCGGAATGCGATGAGGCCGCGCGGCGTCCTCGCCCTCGTCCTCCTGCTCCATTCATGCGCCGGCGGCCCGCGCTGGCCGGCCTCCGTCCCCGGCCCGGAACGGCCTTCCGAGCGCGCCGGCAACTGGGAAACCACCGTCGCCCTCTATGACCCGGCCGTCTTCGGTCCGGAGCGGCCCCTGGCCCAGCTCGTCAAGGAGGGGCGCCTGCCCCTTGACCACGGAAAATTGAAGAATGTCCGCCTCCTCGTCAACAAGGCCCAGCGGCGCCTCGAACTTTGGGTTCGCCGCCGGATGGTCAAGGCCTACAGGATCCAGCTCGGTTGGAACGCCCACGGACCCAAGGTGCGGCAAGGCGACCGGCGAACTCCCGAAGGCACCTATATCGTCTGCGCGCACAGGCCTTCGAATTACTATCTGGGGCTTTGGCTGAGCTACCCGGGCATCCACGACGCCCGCCGGGGCCTTGATTCGGGGCTTATCGGGCCCGGCCAATACAAAGCCATCGCAGAGAGCCTGGCGGCCGGTCTTTGCCCGCCCATGACCACGGGGCTCGGCGGCGACCTCCTTATCCACGGTCAGCTGCCAGACCTGACCGCCGAGCTGACCAGGATCCACCGCGCCAAGCCCGAAACGCTCCTCCCCGGCCGCCTGGCCGGCGACGCGGACCCGGCCGCGATGCGCGAGTTCCAGGACTGGACGGACGGATGTATCGCCCTCTTCAATCCCGATATCCGGGAACTCTACGAGTTCGTGCCCGACGGAGCCGAGGTCACGATCGTCCCCAACGCCGCGATCACGCCGCCCAAAAAGACACGCTCCCGCAGATGAGCCCGCTTCAAGGACCAAGCCCATTCCACCGCCCCGAATCGCCCCTACACCGGTCTGATCAACGCTTATTGAAGGCCGCGGTGGCCGGCCGAGCGGCGGGTGGCTCGCTGCGATTTCCTTATTGACATCTGCCCGACAAATGTTATTATTGCTGAGGGCTAATCCATCCGAGTTTGTGTCATGAAGGGGATGCATCGATCCGGAACAGCGGCTATCCTGCCGATCCTTTTCCTGTCCGGGTTTGCTCTTCTTCAGGCCCCGGTTCAAACCCAGGAAAGAGTTGTGGGTGCCGGCCGAATAACGGCCTTGGAAACGGCCTCCGGGCTCCGCGATACCGAGAGAACGGATAGAGTCGTCGACCTCCTCGTATCAAGACTGAGGCGTTTCAGGGCGGTCGGGGATCTTGATAACGCCGGGCGGCTCTTCGCGCGCCTCTTCCCCTCCCAACGGAGGGCGGACGTCGACGCCGCGGCCAAGACCGCGGGCGAGCCTCTCTCGAACAGGGTGGATAACGCCGCCGGGAACGTCAAGGAGATGCCCCGGGATGCGGGCGGCATCCTCGTCTTTTCTTCGGTCGAACACGAAAAAGCCCCGTCGCTCGGCCTCCTGCGTTCGGGAGATGGAGGTCCGGAGATCCTTATCGCGGCGGAACAATGGTCGGACGGCTGGCCCAAGAACATCCGCATCCGGAAGAGCTCCGACGACGGCCTGACCTGGCCGGACACGGCCGTCATCGGCGACGGCCACCCATGGACCCAGCCTTCGCTCCGGCAGATCTCGGACGACGCCATCGGCATCGTCTTCGTGAAACACCGGGACGGGGAGGATAGGGACATCTATTTCGCCCGTCTCTCGAAAGACCTGGTCTCGGACGCTGAATTCCCCGTCGACTTCAGCCGGCTCCGGCAGGACAATCCGGCCGTGGTGTCCGATCACCCCGTCTTTCCCGCGCCCTATGTCTATATCGTCTATGCCGAGCACGTAGGAGCATTCCATTCCATCAAGTTCCGGGTCAGCCCGGACCTGGGCGCCTCCTGGAGCCGCCCGGTGACGGTCGCCTCCTTTTCGGGCCCGGTCGGCTCGGTGGGTGAAACCGCCCTTGCCTACGACGCCGACCAGAACGCTTTGCGCGTCGCCTTCACATGTCCCCAGGGCTCGTCGACGGGCATCGCGGTATCGAGCTCCCTGAGCTTCGGCGCCCGCTGGTCCGCTCCGGTCTTTGTGACGCCCGCGGATGACAGTTCGGATTCCTGTCCGAAGGTCGCGGCGGCCGGCGGAACGGTCCTCGTGGCCTATGAACATGCCGCGGGCGCGTTCGGACGGGACATCGGTCTGGCCTATTCGATAAGCGGAGGGCGGCAATGGACGACGGGCGCCAGGCTCGCCTCATCCGCGGCGGACGAGAGCGCACCGGACTTGCGAGCCTCGATAGATCCCGGCCCGCCACGATTCTTCGTGGCCTATGTCAAGGACGACGCTCAAGTCATCGCGGTGAGCTGCGAAGGTTCAAACCCGGGATCCTGGACGCCGGAGGAGGTCATTCAAGATAGGATCTCCGTTGTTGACGGCGGCCTTGTCTCCGTCCTGCCGATGCTCGACCCTCAAGGGGAGATCTCACCCGGAGTCGCCTGGTCGGCCCCGAATCCCGACCATGACGTTTACTTTGGGTCCTCTTGGCTTCAAAGCAGTCAGTTGGCAGCCGGAAGGTTATCCGTACAGCCAAGCAGCGGGCTGACGTCGACGGGGAACGTCGGCGGTCCCTTCAGCCCGGCCAGCAAGGTCTACACCCTTCAAAACACAGGCGACGCGGCCATTGCCTGGACCGCGGCGAAGACGCAGTCCTGGACGACACTGTCCTCGGCATCCGGCACGCTGAGCGCCGGAGCGTCCGTCACGGTGACCGTATCGATCAACGCTGGGGCGAACGTCCTAGCGGCGGGGACCTACAGCGATACGGTCAGCTTTACGAACACGACCAACGGCAGCGGGACGACCACCCGGTCGGTGAGCCTGACGATCAGCGTGCCCCCCGGTTCGCTTTCGGTCACCCCTGTTGAGGGGCTCGCGTCGACGGGGAACGTCGGCGGCCCCTTCAGCCCGGCCAGTAAGGTCTATACCCTTCAAAACACGGGCGGAACGGCCATCGCTTGGACCGCGGCGAAGACGCAAGCCTGGACGACCCTGTCGGCCGTCAGCGGATCCCTGAATCCCGGCGTATCGGTCACGGTCACGGTGTCGATCAACACAGGGGCGAACGCGCTTGCGGCGGGAACCTACAACGACACGATCAGCTTCACGAACACGACCAACGGCAGCGGGACGACCACCCGGCCGGTGAGCCTGACGATCAACCAGCCACCCGGCTCGCTCTCGGTGACGCCGGGCGACGGGCTGATATCAGCGGGTCTCGTGGGCGGCCCCTTCAGCCCTTCGAGCCAAGCCTACATATTACAGAACACGGGCGGGACGGCCATCGCCTGGACCGCGGCGAAGACGCAGGCCTGGACAACCCTGTCGGCCGTCAGCGGATCCCTGAACCCCGGCGCATCGGTCACGGTCACGGTGTCGATCAACACGGGGGCGAACGCGCTTGCGGAGGGGACCTACAGCGATACGGTGAGCTTCACGAATACGACCAACGGCAGCGGGACGACTACCCGGCCGGTGAGCTTGACGGTCAGCACCAGCCCCAGCCTGTCGGTCACTCCCGACAATCGCGACGTCGGCGTCGCCGCGGGGACGACGACATTCGAAGTCGCCAACTCGGGCTCGGGAACGATGGATTGGTCGGCCGCGATCGTCGCGGGAGGGGAGTGGCTGTTCATTCAATCGGGGGCCAGCGGGACCAACGGCGGGACGGTCACCGTCGGCTTCACCTCCAACCAGACAGCCTGGCCCCGGCAGGGGATCCTCCGCGTCAGCGCGGCCGGAGCGGCCGGAAGCCCTAAGTACGTCACCGTCGCCCAGGCGAGCGGCTCCATCAGCCTCGGCCTCAGCGGCCAGAGACTCGTCGAAAAGGCCTGGATCATCCAGCGGGAATACGGAAAGCTCACCGTAACGGTCGACAACCCCGCCTTGATCGTCGTGGACGCGTATGTCATCTATAGGAACGCGGGCGGGCAGGGATACCAGATCCTTCAGCAGTTCGCGGGATCGTCCGTTTCGGGAGCCCCGTGGATCTATAACGACGCCTTCCTGGAGCCGGGGACGAGCTACACCTATAAGATCGTCGCCGTCGATGCCCTGGGCAATATCATTGGCGAATCCAACGAGATATCGATTTGAAAAAGACGCTCATAGTTCCGGCGGTGTTGCTCCTGCTGACCACGGCGTCCGCCGAAAGCCGGCTCTTCATCTCAGTGGGGGCGGGGTTCATGCGCCCCGCGGACGCGGGCTTCCGGCAGATCTACGGAAACCAGGCGCTCCTTCCCGAGGTGTCAGCGGCGGTCCGATTGTACAAAGGTCTGTGCCTGACGGCCGGCGCCGGGAAGGCCTCGGAAGAGGGGAGGACGCCCGAGCTCGGCCTCGAGACCAAGGCAAGGCAAGAATACATGACCGTCGGCCTCGGTTACATTCTCCGGATCTCCCAGGGTCTCTGCGCAGACGTGAACGCCGGCATCGCCGGCATGCGCTGCCGCGAAGAGGCGCTGGGGGCCATGGTCAAGGGCAACGGCATGGGCTACAGGGGGGAGGTGGGGCTCCTGCTGATGGAGGAGGACGGCCGGGCTTTCATAGGCTTTAGACTGGGCTATATGTCGGCCAGCGTTTCGGACCTGGAACCGCCGATGGCCGGTCCGCAGTCTATCAAACTCGGGGGCCCCAAGATCGCCCTGTGCTTCGGCCTCCAACTGTTCGGCAACGATTAAGCCGCCGGCCGAATCACCCTTGACGACAAGGGCTGTGTCCGCTCCAGCGCCGAGGTCAAGGGAAACGGAGGCGGGCCCGGCTATACTTGCGGCGCGGCCCTGGAACGGAGGGCTCAAATCCCATATCATAGATAGGGATATAGCGGTTCTTCACCTGAAGGAGAGATCCTCATGAACAAACATTCCATGGCGGCCATCGCCCTCGTCGCCATTTCGGCCGTCCTGGCGGGTCCGGCCGCCGCCCAACCAGCCGGGTCCTGCTGCAGCTCACCGGGCCTTACGCCGAGCGGCCCGCAGACCCAAGAGCCCGTCTTCCAGGACCTGGCCAAGTCGGGCAAGAAATGCTGGATCGGCGAGGTCAACTACTTCACTTGGGAATTCGATCAAACGCCCAAGATGGGGATGTCGGTCCTCGTCATCAAACTCTACGACCGCGACGACAAGAGGGTCACGGACCTCGCCATCACCGGCCGTTCCGACATGCCCTCGATGCGCGGCGCCCACGACTCAGGCGAGGTCGCCTTCAAGAACAACAAGGCCGGCGACTACCTCCTGCCGGTCAACGTCGTCATGCCCGGCGACTGGGAGGTCCGGCTGACGTTCTCCCGCAACGGGATCGTCATCTTCAGGGGCCGTATCGCCTTCGATGTCTGACCCGGACGGCCCCGGCGAACGGACCGTTAGCTCTCCCGTCCGTAGGTCGAACCCCGTCATGTCCCGGGAAAAGAAAAGGGCCGTGCGCAGATGGCTGATCGTCCCGATGGCCTTGTTTGGGGCGTTGGCCTCGGGGCTCCACGCCCAGGGCTCGCTCTTTTTCCTCGAACTCCGAGCCGTCGGGGCCTACTCCACATCATCCTGCACGTTCGAGCTCTTCTCCCTGATACCGGCCGATTCATGGTTCTCTACGACCACGGCCGCCGGGACGTTTTCAGCCATATCTTCTAGAGGTTCTATCTCGTTTCCACCCTGACCGTCCTCGAGAATGTCATCCTGCCCTTCACCTTCTTCAAGAAACCGGGAGCCGAGGAGAACGTCGGCCGCGTCCTGAAGCTTCTCGGCCTCGACAAGCGCGCCGACCGCCTCCCCGGCCAGCTCTCGGACGGCGAGATGCAGAGGGTGGCCATCGCCCGGGCCCTGGTCAACAGGCCCGAAATCCTGCTCGCCGACGAGCCGACGGGAAACCTCGATACGGCCCGGAGCGAGGAGATCGGGGCGATCCTCAAGGACCTCAACGAGCGGCAGGGCTTGACCATCATCCTGGTCACGCACAACCCCCGTTTGGCCGGGCTGGCCAGCCGAACGATCGAGCTCCGCGACGGAAAAATCCATGCGGCTTGACACTCCCCCCGGAAAAATCTAGAATCAGGCCACTTTTGGAATAGGAGGGAAATCATGGTCACGACTCTTGCCCAGCTTTTTACCAACACGGTCAAAACATATCCGAAGCCCGATTTCATGCTTTTCAAGAAGGAAGGGGTCTACACGCCCCTTTCCACCGGAGAATTCGGGGACGGCGTCAAGCACCTTTCGCTCGGGCTCGAGGCCCTCGGCTTCGAGGCGGGGCAAAAGCTCTGCCTTCTCTCCGAGAACAGGCCCGCGTGGACCATGACCGACCTGGCGACCCTCTGTGCCGGCGGCCTGACCGTGCCGATCTACACGACGCTCGTCCCCGAGCAGATCCGCTACATCATCGATGATTCGGATGCCACGATCGTCGTCGTTTCGAACGCCGATCATTGGCACAAGGTCGCCCCCCTCCGTCCCGGGCTGACCAAGGTCAAACACTACATCACCTTCGCCGACGAAGCGCCGGCCGGCGTCCTGACGCTGAAAGAGGTCATGGACAAGGGGAAGGCCGCGGCCGGATCGAAGCCCGGCCTGTTCGACGAGCTTGTCGCCCGGGTCAAGCCTGGGGACGAGGCGACCCTCATCTACACTTCGGGGACGACGGGTGTGCCGAAGGGCGTCATCCTGACCCACGACAACCTCATCAGCAATATCAAGACGGCCGCGTCGCTCATCGAGTTTTCGGACAAGGACACCGCCCTATCCTTCCTGCCGCTGTCCCACATCCTGGAGCGGATGGTCATGTTCACTTACATTTACAAGGGAACCACGATCGCCTATGCCGAGAGCGTCGAGGCCGTCGCCAAGAACCTCCTCGAGGTCCGCCCTCAACTCATGGTCAGCGTGCCGAGGGTTTTCGAGAAGATCTACACCAAGGTCATGGACCAGGTCCTGTCGAGCCCCCCCCTGCGCCGGAAGATCTTCTTCTGGGCGCTCAAGGTCGGCAAGGCTTACGGCGCGGCCAAGCTCGACGGAAAGCCGATTTCCGGAGGTCTCCGCTTCCGCCAGTCGATCGCCGCCAAGCTCGTCTTCTCCAAGATCGTCGCCAAGACGGGCGGCCGGATCCGTCTCTTCGTCTCTGGCGGGGCCCCGCTCTCGAAGGACATCGCCGAATTCTTTTACGCCATTGGGCTGGTCATCTTGGAAGGCTACGGCCTGACCGAAACGTCCCCGCTTCTCTCCATCAACACATTCGAGCATATCCGGCTGGGGACGGTCGGCAAACCCGGCCCCGGCATCGATATCAAGATCGCTTCCGACGGCGAGATCCTGGCCCGGGGTCCGAACATCATGAAAGGCTATTACAAGAAGGAAGCGGAGACCAGGGAAGTCCTCGAGGGAGGCTGGTTCCACACCGGCGACATCGGCCATCTCGACGCCGACGGATTCCTGGTCATCACCGACCGCAAGAAGGACCTGCTCGTCACCTCGGGCGGCAAGAACATCGCCCCCCAGCCCATCGAGAACATGCTCAAATCGAGCCCTTACATCACAAGCGGCGTTGTCATCGGCGATCGGAAGCGCTTCATCGCGGCCCTCGTCGTCCCCGATTTCGACAAGCTCAAGGAATACGCTCGGGCCCAGGGGATCGCCACGTCCTCGCTCGACGACCTCTGCCGGGACCGCCGCATCGTCGCTTTTCTCAAGGCCGAAGTCGACCGGGCGACGCCGCTCCTGGCGTCCTATGAGCGGATCAAGAAGATCGCCGTCCTACCGCGCGATTTCGAGATCGAGAGAGGCGAGATCACGCCCTCCCTCAAGGTCCGGCGGGCGAACGTCACGGCCGAGTACCAGGCCCTGATCGACGCTATGTATACGGAAGACGCGGAGGACGGACGCGACGACGGGGGGGCGGTCGGCTGAGGCCTATCCGGTCGCCGGCGGCTCGGGCTTCGCCGGCTCGGGTTTCGTCGTCCAATAGAGGATCCGGCCGCAGTTCTCGCAGAGAATGACCTTGACCTTGTCCCGGATCTCGTTGAGCATCTGCGGGCGGACGCGCATATGGCACATGGCGCAGAAATCGCCCGTAACGGGGGACAGCGCGGCGCCGCCCTTTTTCTGGCTGAGGGACTCGTAGAGCATCAATTGCTCGCGGGGGATGCGGGGGAGGAGAGCCTCCCGTTCCTTGTTGAGCGCCGCGAACCTTGTTTCGGCCTCGTTCATCTTGCCGTCGAGGACGAGCTTCTCCTTCTTCATGCTCTCCTCGTCCTGTCCCTGCCGGTGGGTGGCGGTCTTGATCTCCTCCTCGACGTCGTCGGCGGTGAGCATCTCGGCGATGATGGCCTCTTCGAGCGTGTCCACCTTGCGCTGGGCTTCCTCGATCTCCTTGAGGAGCGACGTGTATTCTTTGTTCGTCTTGACTTCGTTCAACTGGCGCTTGTATTTTCCGATCTGGACCTTGATGTCCTTGACTTCGGCCTCGAGGTCGCGGCGCTTCTTCTGGTTCAGGGACATCTTGCCCTTGGCGTCGGCGACGAGCTTCGAGTCGGTCTGGATCTTCCTGTCGATGTCCTGGATGAGCCGGGGGATCCCTTCGATGACGAGCGAGGCTTGGCCTATTTCGGTGTCCAGCCGCTGGAGCTCGATGATCAAGTCGTAATCGATGTCCACAATCCCTCAGTCCTCGGTCTCGCGGTCAATGGGCCTACCAGGATTCGAACCTGGGACCTGCCGGTTATGAGCCGGTGGCTCTACCGCTGAGCTATAGGCCCTCGGCCCCCTTTTATAACAAATTATTGATGCGGCGTCAATTAAGAGAAGGGGGACTGCCCCCTGCAAGGGAACCGCCCCTCTTCCGTTCGATCACTGATTGCTGGTAAAGGATTTGAGCTTGCGGCTGCGGCTCGGGTGCTTGAGCTTGCGCAGGGCTTTGGCCTCGATCTGGCGGATGCGCTCCCGGGTCACCTTGAACTGTTGGCCGACCTCTTCCAAGGTGTGCTCGTTGCCGTCGCCCAGCCCGAAGCGCATCTTGAGGACCCGGCCCTCGCGTTCCGTCAACGACTTCAGGGCTTCCTCGATCTGCTCCTTGAGATTGATGTGGATGACCGTGTCGGGCGGCGAGGGGATGAGCTTGTCTTCGATGAAATCGCCGAGATGGCTGTCCTCCTCCTCGCCGATGGGCGTCTCGAGGGAGATGGGCTCCTGAGCGATCTTGATGATCTTGCGGACCTTGGTCACGGGCATGTCCATCTTCTTAGCGATCTCCTCGCTCGTCGGTTCCCGGCCGATCTCCTGGACGAGGGCGCGGGAGACGCGGATGAGCTTGTTGATCGTCTCGATCATATGGACGGGGATGCGGATCGTCCGGGCTTGGTCGGCGATGGCCCGGGTAATGGCCTGGCGGATCCACCACGTGGCGTAGGTCGAGAACTTGTAGCCGCGGCGGTACTCGAACTTCTCGACGGCCTTCATCAGCCCCATGTTGCCTTCCTGGATGAGGTCGAGGAACTGGAGGCCGCGGTTGCTGTACTTCTTGGCGATGGAGACGACCAGCCGGAGGTTGGCCGCGACGAGCTCCTTCTTGGCCTGGTCGCTGACCTTCTTACCGGCCGTGATCGCGCGGACCACCCGCCGCAGGGACTCCGGGTCGAGCCCGATCTCCGCGGTCTCTTTCTTGAACTCCTTGTTCACGTCCCGGATCTTCTGCTTGAGGACGGGGTTGTCCTTTTTTTTCTTGGCCAGGGCCGTCGTCAAGTCGTCGCGCGTGTCCTCGAGGTCGTTGATGGTCCTCAGCCGGGAGCGGAGCTCGTCGATGATCCTCTCCCGGTGGGCCGAGCGGAGGTTGAGGTCGCGGATCGTCCGGCTGATCTTGACGATGATCCGGCCGCGGCTGACCAGGGTCTTCTTCCTCTCCGGGATGCGGTCGAGTTTCCGGCTCAGCTCCTTGATCCTCTTGACCTTGGCCAGGATCTGGTTTTTCTTTTCCTCGAGCTTGCCCTCCGCGATGTCGTCCTCGGAGACGTCGAACATCTGCTGGATGATGAAGGGGTTCTCCTTGATCCGCTCCTCCAGGGACAAGACCTCGTTGAGGACGAGGCGCGTCCGGCTGAGGGACTTGATGATGTTCTTCTCGCCGCGCTCGATCTCGCGGGCGATGGCGATCTCGCCCTCGCGGGTCAGGAGCGAGATGTTGCCCATCTCGCGGAGGTAGAGCTTGACCGGGTCGGTCGTCCTTTCCAGTCCGTGCGTCGAAACGAGGTCGCTCTTCCGTCGCTGGGGCACGATCTCCTTCTGGCGAGCGTCCAGGATCTTGATCCCGTAATCGCCCATCGACGACAGGAAGTCGTCGAAATCCTCCGCGGAATCCAGGTCCTCGGTGAAGGTCTTGTCGATCTCCTCGAAGAGGAGATAACCTTGCTTGCGGCCCTTCGAAATGAGCTGGGAGATCTCGTCTTTGTGGAACTTATTATCCGGAGACACGTCGCGCACCTCTTTTCCTTGGGAATCCTATATGACGAACGGCCATGGTTTTCCTTCCGCCCTCACCGCATCGACCTGATCTGCATGGTGATGTCATGTCTCTGATAGAGGAGATCGACGAGCTCCTCCTTCTCCCCTTGCTTCTCCAGACGGGCGATCTTCTGCTGGAGGTCCTTCAGCCTGTTCTGGAGATGGAGCTTCCGAAGCGATTCCAGGCACTCCTGGGCTTCCTCGACCGACGACCCCGGCTGTTTTTCATAGAGCGCCCTGGCCAGCGGGGCCATCAGCGCAGGCGGGACCTTGTCCTTGAGCTCGTGGATCGTCCAATCCTTGTCGTTCTTGAAGCAATCCAGGATGTAGCGGAAGACGGGCTCGCTCTGCAATCCCTGAAAGATCTCCTCGGCGCACTCGGCGAAAATGTAGGGCGCCACCGACCGGTCTTCCATGAGGATCTGGAAAAGGCGCTTTTCCGCCGGGCAGAAAACCCTCGTCTCCTCCTGGCCCTTGCCCGGGGCCCTGTTCTCGACGATGCTCCGGATGAGGTCCTCGCCGATGCCGAGCTCCTGGCTGGCCATGCGCAGGTATTCGCTCCTGGCCGTGGGATCGGGGACCTTCTCGATCTCCTTGACCACGGCCCGGACGATCCGGCCTTTCTCCTCGGGGATGGACATCGGAACGTCCTTAGCCAGGGAATCGATCAGGAACTTGAGCCCGGAGACCGCCTTTTTCTGGAGGGCCAGGTATTTGTCCCGGCCGTTCTTCCTGATGAACGCGTCGGGGTCCTTGTCTTCGGGCAGGACCAGGACCTCGACGTTCAGTCCCTTTTCGAAGCCGAGCGGGACGGCCCGAGCGGCCGCCGCCCTCCCGGCGCTGTCCCCATCGTAGTTGATGACCATCCGCGAGGCGAAGCGCATGACCTGTCCGACCTGCCAGGCCGTCAGTGCCGTTCCCAGAGAGGCGACGACGTTGCGGATCCCGGCCTGGTAAAGCGCCGAGAAATCCGTGTATCCCTCGACCAGGATGACCGTCCCGGCGTCCCGGACGGCGTCCTTGGAGAAGTTCAGGCCGTAGAGGAGCTTGCCCTTGGAGTAGAGAGGAGTGTCCGGCGAATTCAGGTACTTGGGCTCGGCGTCGATGACCGTCCGTCCGCCGAAGCCGACGGCCCTTCCCGTCAGGCTGAAGATGGGAAAGATGACCCGGCCGCGGAACCTGTCGCGGTATTCCCCGGCCCTGGAGCCGGGTAGGACGAGGCCGCCCTTCTCGAGGAGCGAGACGGGGACGTTCTTCGCCTGGAAAAAGTCGAGCAGGGCGGTCCACGAGTTCGGGGCGTAGCCGATCTTGAGGGTCTGGATGGTCTCGTCCGTCAGCCCCCGCTTCTTCAGGTATTCGAGGGCCTTCCCCCCCTCCTGGGTCTTGTACAGGTTCTTCGTGAAGAAGCCCAGGGCTAGGTCGTTGATCTTGAAGAGCTTTTCCTCGAGCTTGAGGACCTCGGGCCGGACCCTCTGCTGTTCCGGCAGGGGCACGCGGTACTTCTCGGCCAGGTGCTTCAGGGCCTCGGGAAAGGTCAGGTTCTCCCTCTCCATGACCAGCGAGTAGATGTCCCCGCCGACGCCGCACCCGAAGCAGTGATAGAGCTGTTTCTCGTCATCGACGGTGAACGACGGCGTCTTTTCGGTGTGGAACGGACAGAGCCCTACCCATTTCCTGCCCCTCCGTTTCAGGGTTGTGTACTGGGAGGCGATCTCGACTATGGACGAGGCCTGTCTGACCTGGTCAATGATCTCCATGAATGTTATTCGGCCCGCGCGTTCTCATAGAATATAGGGACGGGAGTCGGCCTTGTCAAGCTGTTCTATTCATTATCATTTCGGACGGTTCCCGCCCGTTTTTCCGCGCTAGAGGTGGTTGATCGAGCTGGCCAGGAAGGCGGCCCCGAAACCGTTGTCGATGTTGACCACGCCGACGCCGCCCGGGCAGGCGTTGAGCATGGCCAGCAGCGCGGCCAACCCTTTAAAGCTCGCCCCGTAACCGACGCTCGTCGGAACGGCGATGACCGGGACCTTGACCAGGCCGGCGACGACGCTCGGGAGCGCCCCCTCCATGCCGGCCACGGTGATGATGACCCGGGCCTCGCGGATCCTGGCGAATTGGCCGAGAAGCCGGTGGAGGCCGGCGACACCGACGTCGTAGATCCGCTCGGTCTTGTTCCCCAAGGCCTCGGCGGTCACGGCCGCTTCCTCGGCCACGGGGATGTCTGAGGTCCCGGCTGTCAGGACGACGATCGTCCCGCGGCCGGCCGGGGGCTTGGACTGTTCCAGACACACCGTTCGGGCTGCCGCGTTATAGACCGCGCCCCGGAGCTTGGGCTTGATCTTGGCCCAGACCTCCGGTTCGACCCTCGTCACCAGCAGGTTCGAGCCCTTCTTGAGGATCTCCTGGGAAATGCGGGCGATCTGGGCCGGGGTTTTGCCCAGGCCGAAGACGATCTCGGGCGCGCCCTTGAGGACCTCCCGGTGGTGGTCCACCTTGGCGAACTCGAGGTCACAGTAGGGATAGCCCTCGAGGAGTTCCAAGGCCTTGGCCGGCGAGATCTTCCCGGCGTGGACCTTCTCCAGGATCTCTTTAAGCCGTTTTTTCACCCCCCCATTTTACCACAAGCCCCAAGGGAAATTACCCATATTGTCAAAGCGGGCCGTCTCGTGTAAAATAGGGCAAACTCCAACTGCGTTCTGAGAGGAAGGACCGTGCGCGAACAACGATCGAAAAAGGACGAGTATCAGAAGGCCCTGGCGGCTTATGGCCAGGCCGTCAAGGAATTCCACAAGGGCGACTTCGAGAAGGCCACCGAGCTCCTCAAGGGCTTCATCGAGAAATTCCCGGTGGACAAGGAGATCGTGGACCGGGCCAAGTCATATCTCTCCATCGCCCAGAAACGGCCCAAGAAGGAGAGCGTGTCCCCGAAGGGCTTCGAGGACCACTACCGCTTTGCGATCGTCAAGATCAACCAGGGCGACCATGCCGGGGCCGTCAAGATGTTGGAGAAGGCCCTCGAGTTCAAAGAAAAGGAAGGGCTGGTCTATTTTCTACTGGCCGACGTCCACTGCCTCATGGGCCAGTCCGACGAGGCCCTCGACTATCTGAAAAAGGCCATCCAGAAAGACAAGACGTTCTCCATCGTCGCCCAGAACGAGCCGGATTTCGAGGCGCTCTGGGAAGATAAGAAGTTCAAGCTCATCGTCAAACTTGCATGAAAAGGAAAGCCGTCGTTCTTCTTTGGGGGGGTGAGGAGGGCGCGCTCTTCCAACCTCTGCTCGGCCGGCCCGTGGGCGCCTACGCGCTCGAAGCCGCCTGCGGCCTCGACCCGGAGGCCGTGCTGGTCTTGGCCGGAGCGGGACCGGTGGTCCGGGACGGCTGGGAAAGCCTGATCAAAGGCGTCGAAACGAAAACGCCGGTCTTCCTGTTAGCCGGGAAAGGGCGGAAGAGGGGAGGGCGCGCAGGCGTCTTCCCGGCCCTCGTCACGGCCAGGGGCGTCCTCGAGAAATACCCTGACCGCGACATCCTGGCCATCCCGTCCGGCCTGCCCCTTCTCCGTTCGCAAACACTGAAGGCGCTTCTCCGCGTTCACGCCTCCAAGGACTGCGCCCTGACCTTCCTGAGCGGAGGCGGACAGGCCGGTCTCACGGGGATCCTGGCGTTGCGCTCGGCCGACGCCTTCCCCTTGCTCCGGGGTATCCCCCCGTCACGAGGCGCGGCCGGGTTTGAAACCCTGGCCCGGCGCTTGACCGCGGCCGGGAAAAAGGTCGGATTTTTCGAGTGCCCCGAGCCCGAGGACGTAGTGGCGGTCGAGGGCGGCGAGGATCTCGGCCGGGCGGCCGGTATCCTGCACCGTCGGAAGAACAGCGTTCTCGCCCGCAAGGGCGTGATCTTCCTCGACCCCGCTTCGGCCTGGGTCGATTGGGCCGCGGTTATCGGCCCGCGGACCGTCGTCTATCCCTCCGTCGCCATCGAAGGGCCATCGCGCGTCGGCGCCGACAGCCGCATCTATCCCCACGTCCATATCATGAATTCGCAGCTGGGCGCGCGGGTCAAGGTCCTGAGTTCCACGGTCATGGAAGACACCGTCCTCGAGGACGACACACAGGTCGGGCCGTTCTCCCGGTTCCGGCCCAAGACCAGGGTCTGCTCCGGGGCCAAGGTCGGCAATTTCGTCGAAATGAAGAACACGGTCTTCGGCCCGCGCTCCAAGGCTCAGCATTTGAGCTACCTCGGCGACAGCCAGGTCGAGGAGGACGTCAACGTCGGTGCCGGGACGATCACCTGCAACTACGACGGCGTCGCCAAGAACCCGACGCACATCGGCGCCGGGGCTTTCATCGGCTCCGGGACGGAGCTCGTCGCCCCGGTCAGGATCGGGCGGGGCGCTTATATCGCCGCCGGCTCGACCATCACCAAGGACGTGGCCGCCGGCGCCTTGGCCCTCGCCCGGGCCCGCCAGGTAGAAAAACCCGGTTGGATCCTGGAGAGGGTTCGGGAGAGGAAAAAAAAGAACAGGGGGTGACGGCCATGAAACGAGTCGACATCCGCACCTATTTCAAGAACGGCCGAGCCGTGGTTTCCTCGCAGACCTACGCCATCATCAAGACGAAGCGGGCCTGCGCCAACGCCTTCGCCGTCATCAAGGACGACCGAGAGACGACCTGCATCATCGACGAGTCGAAGCTCGGTTCCCAGAAGTTCCTCGGGTTCGAGGGCGATTGGCGGATGATCACCTTCGATATGGTCCTGCCGCTCAGCCTGGTCGGATTCTTCGCCTCGGTTTCCGGGGCCCTGGCCGACGCCGGGGTCAACATCTTCACGATCTCGGCCTACACCACGGACCACGTCTTCGTGAAGAATCCGAAACTCGATGTCGCCGTCAAGACGCTCGAGAAGCTGGGCATGTCCGTCCGTCGGCGCTAAGGCCGCGGCCTGGCCGCCCACGAGGCGAAGGAGGTTCAGGATGCCGGTCGTCGTTCCCCTCGCCGAGATCAAGAAAGCCCTGGCCGCGATCGATCCTATCCCGCTCATCGAAGAGGGTTTTGCGGCCTATTCGCGCGGCGAGGTCGTGGTGCCGCCGGTCGGGGAGCTCGTTTTCGATGATCCTCCGGGCGACGTCCACATCAAGTACGGCTACATCAAAGGTGACGATTTTTACGTCATCAAGATCGCATCCGGGTTTTACGACAATCCGAAGCTCGGCCTGCCCTCCGGCGACGGGATGATGCTCGTCTACAGCCAGAGGTCAGGCGTTCTCGAGGCGATCCTGCTCGACGAGGGCTATTTAACGAATCTGCGGACGGCCGTGGCCGGGGCGGTCGCGGCCAAACATCTGGCCCCCCGCGCGTTGACGGCCGTGGGCATCGTCGGCGCCGGCGTCCAGGGCCGGATGCAGTTCGACTGGCTCCGCCGGGTCCGGACGTTCGATGAGGCCGTCGTCTGGGGGGTCAGCGAGGAAGAGCTGGCCGCCTATCGTCGGGACATGGCATCACCCGGCCTGAAGATACGGACGACGCTCCGGGCCGAGGAGGTCGCGGCCGCGGCCAACCTCATCGTCACCTGCACGCCCGCGACGACGCCCATTCTGAGAGCGGAATGGATCCGGCCGGGGACGCACATCACGGCTGTCGGCTCCGACACCGCCGCGAAGCAGGAGCTCGAGGCCGGGATCCTGGCCAAGGCGGACCGGATCGTCGTCGACAGCCTTAGCCAGTCGGAGCTTCGGGGGGAAGTCTACAAGGCCGTAAGCGCCGGCGCGATCGGGAGAGACCGTTTGGTCGAGCTGGGGCGGGTCATCGCGGACGAGAAGCTGCGGCGGGCCTCGGAAAACGAGATCACCGTGGCCGACCTGACGGGCGTCGCCGTCCAGGACATCCAGATCAGCAAGGCCGTCTGGCTGGCGGTCCGATCGTCCGCCTGGACCGCCTGAGCCCCGGCGCCGCGCCGGCCGCTTGGCCCTACTTCCCGGTCCCGACCCCCATCTCCTCGAGCAGGAAGCCCGCCCCGGCGAATTTCTCGGTGATCCAGAGGACGTAGCGGATGTCAACGCCGATCGACCGGGAGTAGTCGGCGCTCCAAGCGTAGTCGTTGATCGTCGCCTCGTAGGTCCGGTCGAAGTTGACGGCGACCAGCTCGCCCCGGGCGTTGAGGACGGGGCTGCCCGAGTTCCCGCCGGTCGTGTCGGCGTCGTAGAGGACGCAGGCGGGCACGCTCTCGAAGCCCTCGGGCTTGAATCGGCCGAAGTCCTGCGCTTTACGCAGATCGAAGAGCTTTCCCGGTGTGTCGAAGGGTTCGCGGCCGGTGGTCTTCTCCAGGACGCCGTCGAGCGTGGTGAACGGGCCGTAACGGACTGCGTCGGCGGGCGAATATCCTTTGACCCGGCCGAAGGTCAGGCGGAGGGTGTTGTTGGCGTCGGGGATGAAGTCCTTGGCCAAAAACTGGGACTTGACCTCGAGGAGCAGGGGGTAGAGCGCGTCGAGAGTGCCGCTCCAGGCGTCTTCCTGCTTCCGCAGTTTCTTGTATTCCGGGTAGAGGGACGCGGCCAGCTCGACGAGCGGGTCGTCCATGACCTTGAGGTCCGTGGCCGGCTTGTCCAGGGCGGCCAGGACGAAGTCCCTGTCGTCAAGCCGTGTCCGGCCGTAGAGATCCGCGACGAAGGCCTCGGCGGCCCTGTCTTTGTCAGCGGCCGCGGCGATGGCCGCGAATACGGGGAGCGCCCGGCTTTGAGCGAGGCGGGCGCCCCGGACGAGAAGTTCCTTGAAGATGGCCCGGTCGGTCGGCTCATAATAATTGTTCAGGGCCAGTTCAACGCGACGTTTCGTCTGGGCGAAGTTGCGGTCCATGTATTCCGGCTCGCGATCGATGTCCTTCTTGGGCCGTTCGAGCGAAGCCTCGTTGATCGTGGCGGCGAAGTTGAGCAGGTTGACGTTCGAACGCAGGTAATTCAGGATCATGCGGTATTCGGCGCTCGCGCGCATCTCGTCGTAAACGGCCGCGAACCCGGACAGGAGCCCCGCGTAGCGCGTTTTCCGCGTCGGATCGGCGGCGATGAACGACTCGAGGAGGCGCTCCTCCTCTTTCTTGCGATCGACGATGCCGACGCGCTCCATGCCCTGGAGCTTGCCGCGGTAGTTCTTCATCGTGTTGGCCAGGCCCTTGATCCGGGCGGCGTGCTTGAGGGCGACGGAGCGGCCGGCCTCGCCCATCTTGTCCATGAGGGCGATCTGCCAGGCGTACCAGTCGGCGACGTAGGGCATGCGGACCTCTTCCTCGTAGGCCAGGAAGGGTGATGTCGTGTGCCTGTAGGTTCGGCCGGGATAGCCGAGAAGGAAGACGAAATCGTTCTCCCGGACGCCCTGGGGGGCGACCTTGAGGAAGCGCTTGGGCTTGTAGGGAACGTTCGTTTGGGCGAAATCGGACGGGCCGCCGTCGGGCCCGACGTAGGCCCGGAGGAACGAGAAGTCGCCCGTGTGGCGCGGCCACATCCAGTTGTCCTCCTCGCCGCCGAACTCGCCGATCGAGCGGGGCGGCACGTAGACGAGGCGGATGTCCTTCAAGGTGGTATAGAGGAAAAGGACATAGGTCTTCCCGGCGAACATCTCGGAAACTTCGGCCCTCTTGCCCGGGTTGGCCTTTTCGGCCGAAGCCACGAGCTCTTTCGTGCGCCGTTCGGCCGCCTTGGTCCGGGCCGCCGCGTCCATGGACGGCTTGACGGCGGCGAGGACTTCGGCCGAGACGTCGCGGAACGACTCGGTGATCCTGGCCGTCATGCCCTTGGCTTCGATCTCCTCGCCGCGGGTCCGGGCCAGGAACCCGTCATGGATGTAGTCGTTGGCGCTCGTGCTGGCCGCCTGGGCCGCGCCGAAGGCGACGTGGTGGTTGGTCAGGATGAGGCCGTCGGGCGAGACGAACGAGCCGGTGGCCCCGAGCTGGACGATGCCGTAGACGAGACCGATCTTGTCCGGGCTGAAGATGTCCTCGGGCGCGATCTCGAGGCCTTTGGCCCGGAGTTCGAGCTTGCGGATCTCGCTCACCGGCCACATGCCTTCGTCGGACCTCGACGGGGCCAGGGCGATGACGAGGGCGGGCAGGAGGACGAGGACGGCGGCGCTCACGGAACGGCGTGTCGTTGTTGTGTTCATGGCCTGCTCCTCATTTCTTCTTCATGAATTCTTCGATGTCCCGGACCTCCCGGGGGATGCCGTCCGTCAGGTTCTCGCAGCCGGCGGCGGTGACGAGGACGGTGTTCTCGACCCGGACGCCCAGTTTTTCGGCGGGAAAGGAGACGGTGATGTCGATGTCGGAACTCTTTCGTTCGATTCATGCGTCGCGGTCAGAGTGCCGGCTCGGCCCGGACGAGGGCCCTCCGGACGAGCTTCCGGCCGGCGGCCTCGAGCGTGACCACATACTCGCCGGGCGGGACGAGCCGCGGCCGCCCGAATCGTCCGGATTGGGCGCGCTCGTCGCCGCCCGCGGCTTTTTTCGCCGGCGGCTGGCGCATGTCCCAGACGACGGATTGGAGGCCGGCCGTTCCCCTCCCTTCGATCACGGCCATTTCCTCTCCGGCGAGGTCGGTGATCCTGATGATCACCTTGCCCTTCTCTTTGACGGCGGACTTGAGGTGGTAGTTGATGACCAGGCCGGCGGGTTCGTTGGGCGCGCTGAACGTCCGGTCGCCATCCGAACCTTCGAGCTTTTTCAGCCGGGGCGTCCATGGGATCTTCGGCTCGATCTCGAAGAGGGTCATGTCCTCGGCGAAGAATTTTTCGTCCATCCCCTGGAGGGGCGTGATGTCGACGACGAAGAGCCCGCGGCCGTGGGTGGCCACGATGAGGTCATTCGCGCGCGGATGGATGAGGAGGTCGTGGACGAGGGCGTTCCCCGGCAGGCCGCTGCCGAACCCGCGCCAGGCCCGGCCGCCATCGACCGAGGCGAAGACGCTCGTCTCCGTGCCGACGAAGAGCAGGTTGGGGTTCTTGCGGTCCTCGGCGATGACATAGACCGTGCCTTCGGGCAGGTCGGCGGTGATGTTCGCCCAGGTCTCGCCGAAGTCCTCGGTGCGGAAAACGAAAGGCCGGTAGTCGTCGCGGTGCCAGCCGGCCTTGGTCGCGTAGGCAGTGCCGGGCTTGTGGGCCGAGGCGAAAACGCGGGTGACGTAATACTCCTCCGGGGCGCCGGCCGCCGACAGGTTCCGGGTGACGTCCCGCCAGGCCCCGCCGCCGTTGCGGGTGACCTGGACTTTTCCGTCGTCCGTGCCCGCCCAGATGAGGCCGGCCTCGAGCGGCGACTCCGCGATCGAGGTCAGGGTGCAGAATTCGATGTTGCCTTTCAGCTTCTCCGGGTCGTTGGTGGTCAGGTCGGGCGAGATCTCCTGCCACGCGTCCCCGCGGTTGAGGGAGCGGAGAACGACCTGGGCGCCGATGTAGATGATCTGGCTGTTATGGGGCGAGATGGCGATAGGCGCCGTCCAGTTGAAGCGAAAGGCGGGCCCGCCTGCACGCGGTCGCGGCCTGATCGATCGGGACAGGCCGAGCTTCTGGTCGACGCGCTGGATGGCCCCGTTCTGGGAGGCATTGTAGAGCCAACGGCTATCCGTAGGGTCGACGATATTGAACATGCCGTCGCCGCCGCCGACGGCGGTCCAGTCGTCGCGCGTGATCATGCCGGACGGGCCGTTCGACGGGATCTTGACAGAGCCGTTGTCCTGGAGCCCGCCGTAGATATTGTAGGGTTCGTCCATATCGACGCCGATGGCGTAATATTGGGCCAGCGGCAGGGAGTCGAAGGCGTCCCAGGTCTTCCCGAAATCGTAGGAGATGGCCAGGCCGCCGTCGTGGCCGAGGATGATATGCCGTGAATCGGCAGGGTCGATCCAGATGGCGTGATGGTCGACGTGGACGGAGCCGGCCAGGTTCTCCGAAGGCTTGGCGCCCCATGTCTTCCCGCCGTCGAGGGAACGGTAAAGAGGCGTATTGGGCACGTAGATGACTTTGTCGTCGTTCGGGTCGACGTAGATCTGCCCGTACCACTTGCCGCCGCCGACGGGTTCCTTGTCGGCGTTCATCTTTTTCCATGTCTCGCCGCCATCCTCGGAGCGGTAGACTTCGCCGCCGACGCGAGGGATCTGGGCGGGCCTTGGAGTCGAAGCGCCCGCGGCAACGGCGCTCCTGGCCTCCTCTTCCGTCCGGGGACGTTCGTTGGCGTTGTCGATCGTGGCGTACATGATGTCGGGGTTTTTGGGGTAAATGGCCAGGCCGATGCGGCCCAGGTTCCCGGAAGGGAGGCCTCCGGCGAGCTTCCGCCAGGTGGCCCCGGCGTCCGTCGATCTGAAGATCGCGGTCCCGGGGCCGAAATCGTCGAAGTTCCAGGGTATACGGGACTTGTCATAGGACGCGGCGTAGACGACGTCCGGGTTGTCCGGACGCAGGACGACATCGACGAAACCAACCTTTTCGCCGAGGTCGAGCGCCTTGGCCCAGGTCCGGCCGCCGTCCTGGGTCTTGAAGAGGCCGCGCTCGGCGTTGGCGCTGAAATGATAGCCGAGCGCGGCGACGTAGACGATGTCGGATTTCGAGGGATGAATAGCGATCCGGCCGATGTGGCGCGTTCCGTCCAGGCCCATCGACTTCCATGTCTTTCCGCCGTCCACGGACCGCATCACGCCGAAGCCGCGGATGGGGATACGTCCGGAGGCCGGGTCTCCCGTGCCCGCCCAGATGATCTCCGGGTCGGACGGGGCGATGGCGAAATGCCCGATGGGGACGTTGCTCTTCTCGGGGAGGAGAGACTCGAAGGTCGTTCCATTGTTCGTCGTGCGCCAGAGGCCGCCCGTCCCCGGGGAGAGGTAGAACGTGAACGGTTTGGACGGGGGAGCGGCTACATGGAGGATCCGGCCGCATTGACGGGCCGGGCCGATCGCGCGGTAGGTGAACGCTCGGACCAGGCCGACGTCGAGCGGTCTCGGTCCGGCCGCAGACACCTGAGCACGAGCCGCAATCACGGGAATGACGAGGGCGAGAGTTGCCGCTGACCGCGCGAATCGAAGGATATTCATGGCTACCTCCTGGAGAGGTGGAGTTTAGTATAACGGAAAGGAGAAGTCGACCTAGATGTACTTGCGGACGGCGTCCTCCATGGCCGCCATCTGTTTTTCCATCTCGGCGACCATCTTGAACTGTGTCCGGCAGCGGTCGAGGTTGTGGCCTTCGCGGTGGATCTTGAAGTAGACGTCCCCCTTGAGGTGGTCGGTCAGAAAACGGATGCCGCACTCGAGCGTCAGCAGTTTGGCCGAGAAGGCGAGAAGGTCGGTCTCCGCGGGGACGAGGAAACCCCGGGCCGCGTCGATGTAGCCGGCGGCCAGCCGGTCGAAGAGCCCGAGGTCGAAGCCGACCTTGGCCAGGTCGCGCTCGTCCTCGGCGGCCGTCGCCGCGCCTAGCCGGACCGAGTCGCCGAAGTCGTAGAGGATCGACCCCGGCATGACGGTGTCGAGGTCGATGACGCAGACGCCCTCGCCGGTCCGGTCGTCGATCATGACGTTATTGAGCTTGGTGTCGTTATGGGTGACGCGCTCGGGGATGCGGCCGGAGGCCAGCCCGTCGACGACGGCGCCGGTGTCCTTCTCCCGGGCGACGACGAAATCGACCTCGGGCTTGACCCCGGCGGCCCTGTTGACGGGGTCGTGCTTGAGCGCTTCGGCGAAGGCTTCGTAGCGTTTGCGGGTTTGATGGAAGTTCGGTATGGTCTCGTGGAGCCTCCCCCCAGGCAGTTCGGCCAGCATCTTTTGGAAGTTGCCGAAGGCCTTCGAGGCCGAGTAGACATGCCGGAGGTCCACGACCCGGTCATAGGTCCGGGCGCCATCGATGTAGCGGAACATCCTCCAGTAGGTGCCTTCGGGGGTCCGATGGAAGGACTTCCCGTCGCGGGTGGGGATGATGGTCAGAGTTTCCCTATCCGCGTCGCCGCCGGCGGCCAGGATCTGTCCCCGGGCGAAGCGCGTCACCCGCTCGATATTCTCCATGAGCTTTTCCGGCTCGCGGAAAACGAGATGGTTGATCCTCTGATTGACGTATTTCACCCGCCGCCCGGCGTCCTCGAACTCGGAGCAGTAGGTGTCGTTGATGTGGCCGGAAGGGATGGGACAGGACGAAACCCACCGGCCCTCGACGGCGAAGGCGGCGCAGATCCTGTCCAGCTCGGGCAACGGCTTCTTTTCCATGGACAACCTCGGCTCTCGATATCCCGGGCCCTCCCGGGTCAGGCGCCCATTCTAATGAAGCCCCCCCGGAACTGTCAATGCGCCCGGCTTCCGCTCCCCGTCCGCCCCCGGCTCCCGCCTGGCCGGCGCCCGGCCCCGCCGCCGCCACGTCTTCCCGAGGAGCTACCGCCCCGGTCCGAAGGCCGCCGTCTCTCCAGGCGCTGGCCGGCCAGCTTCTCCAGGCTCAGGTCCCTGGCGAAGCTGTCGTCGGTCACGGGAAGCTCCGGGACCTTCATGCCGATGAACTTCTCGATGGCTTCGAGGTGGTCGGACGTGGCCTCGCTGGCCAGGGTGATGGCCAGGCCCGTGGCCCCGGCCCGGGCCGTCCGGCCGATCCTGTGGACGTAATTTTCACAGTCTTGGGGTATGTCGTAGTTGATGACCATCTCCAGGTCGTCGATGTGGAGCCCCCGCGAGGCGACGTCCGTGGCCACGAGGAGAGGGAAACGCCCGGCCATGAAATCCTCGATGGTCTGCAGGCGCTCGCTCTGGCGAAGGTCGCCGCTGAGGAACTTGGCCCGGTGGCCGTTGGCCTGGAGCTGTTTCGCCAGGAGGAACGCGGTGTGCTTCATGTTGGTGAAGATCAGCGCGTTCTTGGGGTTGCGCCGCTTGAGCAGGCCGAGGAGGAAGTTGAGCTTGATGTGGCTCTTGACCCGGTAGAGCTCCTGGGAGATCGTGTCCACGGTCAGCTGTTCGGGGGTAACCTCGATGAAGGCCGGCGCGTTGAGGTAAGCCTCGGCCACCCGCCGGGAGAGCTTGTTCAACGTCGCGCTGAAAAGCATGCTCTGGCGGTCGCCGCGGTCGGGCATCTGGCGGACGAGGTCGCGGAGGTCGGGCAGGAAGCCCATGTCGAAGAGGCGGTCGGCCTCGTCGATGACCAGGAAGCCGCACTCGCGGAAGTTGAGGCGCTTCTTCTCGGCCAGGTCGAGGAGCCGGCCCGGGGTCCCGATGATGATGTCCGGGCCGGCCTTGATCTGGGCCAGCTGGGCGACGTAGCCGACGCCGCCGTAAAAACAGCCGATCTGAAGCCCCAGGGGCCCGTTGAGAAGCCGGGCCTCGCCTTCGATCTGGACGGCCAGTTCCCTCGTCGGGACGATGATCAGGGCCTTCTTTTTCGATCCGCGGGCCGGCTTGAGCATGTGCGAAAAGAGGGTGATCAGGAAGGCCGCCGTTTTTCCCGTCCCGGTCTGGGACTGGACGGCTACGTCCTGGCCTTGCAGGGATTTATCCAGGGTCAGCTCCTGGACGTGGGTCAATTCCGTGTAGCCTCTCTCCGCGATGGCTTGCTGGAGCCTGGGATCGAGGTCGAGTTCCGTAAAACGCATGTTCATTCCTTTTCGGACTGGGGGTCAACCCTGGGGGGGATAAAGGCCGCAGGGAGTGATCTCACGGGCGGGGAGTTCTTTCCGCGTCGTCGTCGTCCTATATTCTTTTCAGACCAGTATCTTACCATAAAACCAGGGGCCGGCTCAAGCCAGGATTTTCCGTCCGGCCGCCCCTCCTCCTGCGGGCCCCCTCTCGGGGGGATGAAATTCCGCCTTGACAAGACCGCCCCCTTGCCTTATTTTCTCTCCGTCCTCGAGGCCCCGATGAGCGCTAAAACCATCCAATCTCTGGTCCAGAGCTGGGAGACGGTCAGGTTCGAGCTCCTGAATACCCGTATTTCGAGCCTCAACCTGAGCGTCGAAGGCTCTCCTGTGGACAGGTTCGTCCTCCGCCTGCGCCGGGAGATGGAAGCCAGGAGATTCCGCCTCAAGCCCGAGGTTTACCTGACGGACGGCTGGGGCTGCCCGGACAGGACCCCCGTCATCGGGATCCCGTTCTACCTGGCCGACCCGCGCCTGGCCCGCCTCGAAGAGGAGCAAAACGACGAGATCGAGGACCCGCGAACGATCATGATGCTCTTGCGCCACGAAGCCGGCCACGCCGTGAACTATGCCTACCGCCTCTGGAGGAGGTCGAGCTGGGCCGAGATCTTCGGGCCGTTCACCAAACCCTACCGCGATTCCTTCCGGCCGAACAGGATGAGCCGGCATTACGTCCGCCACATCGTCGCCCATCCTTACGGCCGGACCTATGCTCAGAAACACCCGGACGAGGATTTCGCGGAAACATTCGCCGTATGGCTCGCGCCCCGGTCCGGGTGGCGGCGGCGTTACCGGAACTGGCCGGTCATGCGCAAGCTCCTCTACGTCGACCGGCTCATGAAGGAGATCCGGCGGGACGCGCCCGAGAACTCCCGCGGCGGCCATCTCCGTCCCGCCGACCGGATGAATATGACCCTGGCCGAGTACTACGGGAAGAAGGCCGAGCGGTTCCGTCGGGACGCCCGCGGCTACGTCGACGATAGTCTCCAGGCGGCCTTCCCGCCTTCCCGCGGACATGTCCTCCGTCCGGCCTCGGCCCTGTTCAAACGGTATCGCGACCGCCTCGTCGAACGGGTGATCCATTGGTCCGTGCTGACCCCTCCGGAAGCGGCCACCCTCGTCCGCAAGCTCGAAGCCAGGTCCGCCGCCCTCGGGCTGAGCTACCGGCCGGGCGCGGAAGGGGAGAGGTTGATGGACGTCGTTTCCCTGGTGATAGCGCTGGCCCTCGATTACGCCTATACGGGCCGTTTGACGGGCTGAAGCTTAGCGCCCGGTCCTTCTCCCCCCGCTCTTCATGTTGAAGATCGGCAGCTGCATGTCGAAGGGGGGGCCTTCGAAAGCCGCCTTGAGGATTGTCTGGAGAAGATGGGGATAGTCGATCCCGGCCTGCTCCGCCGAACGAGCCAGGCCCATGCCGCTGTCGAGACAGGGGTTGCAGTTGACCTCGAGGACGCGGGGCTGGCCGTCTTCGTCGAGCCGGACATCCACCCGCCCATAGCCCCATCCTCCCACGGCCCGGAAGGCCTTGACCGCCGTCTTGCCGATGAGGGCGGTCAGCCCTGCGTCGACCTTGGCCGGACAGATAATGCGCGTCCGTTTGTATTCGACGGACGTTTCGATCCACTTGGCCGCGTAGGACATGATGGGCGGGATGGCCAGGGGCAGCCGCGAATAGTCCACCTCGGCCAGCGGCATGACCTGGATCTTCCGGCCCCCGAGGAGGCCGACGTTGAACTCGCGGCCGGGCAGGAAATGCTGGACGAGCGCGGGCTGCTTGTAGGTGGCCAGAACTTCCCTGGCTTTCTCCTTGAGCGCCTTTTTCGTGTGGACGACGGAGCCCCGGTCGAGGCCGATGCCGGCGTGCTCCTGGGCGGCGTGGACGATGAGGGGAAAGACCCACTTGTGCCCATTGATATCCGAGACACGTTCGACGATCACGGTCGAAGGCGGGATCGGGATGCCTGCGCCCTTGAGCAGGCTCAGGGCCATGTACTTGTAGCGGTTCAAGCCGAGGCCGAGCGCGGGAGAACCGGTCATGCGGTAGCCGAGCATGCGGATGAACGCGGCGATGCGCATTTCGTAGAGAGCCCCGTGGACGACGTCGTCGTACTGGTTGAAGACGATGTCGGGCCGGAGGCGGATGAGCTTGCGTTGGAGGCGGGAAAGGTCGCCGGCGATGGGGATGACGACGACCTCGTGCTTGAGACGCCGGAGGCCGCGGGCGATGCCGCGGATCATCTGACGCAGGTAATGCAGGCTGCCCTCGTCGGCTTTTTCGGCGGGTTGCGAGTCCTCGTAGGCGTTGTAGATAAGCGCGATACGGAGTTTCTTCATGCGCCTTCCGATAACCCTTCGGCCTTATTCTAGAATAAAGCGAGGGCGTTCTTCAAGCACGAAAACACTCACCAGCCCTTGGCCAGGCCGCGGCCTCGGGGGTCCGCGGCGCCGCGGAAGCGAAGGGGCTTCCCGTCCGCGCCGTATTCGATCGTCAACGCGTGGGAGTTGCCCAGCCCCCGGACCCCCCGGAGGTTGTGGCCGCGGGCCGCGAGCTCGGCCACTACGTTTTCGGCGATCCCCGGCTCGACGGCGATCGAGTCGGGCTCGATGAAACTCACTCGGGGCGCGGCCAGGGCCGCGGCGACGTCCATCCCGAAATCGACCAGGTTCATGACCATCTGAGGAACTGTCTGCCCGATCGTGTGGCCGCCGGGCGTGCCCAGGGCGGCCCAGGGCTTGCCGTCGCGGACGATGATCGTCGGGCAGTCGCCGGAGAGCTTCCGCCGGCCCGGATGGGCGTCCATCGGGTTGCCTTTCGGCTCGAACGTGCAAAAGGCCAGCGAGTCGTTGAGCCAGATTCCCGTGCCTTCGGGCATGATGCGGCTGCCGAAGGCGTTGCCGAGCGTCTGGGTCGCGCTGACGATATTGCCCCGGGCGTCGGCGACGACGAAATGCGTCGTGTGCTGAACGCTCCCCTCCGACGTCCCGGGGTAGACGAAGGGCCGGGCCCGCTTGAGGTCGATGCGCGAGGCCTGCTCAGCCCAATATTTTTCCGAGAGGAGTGTCTCGAGCGGGGGCGGGACGACCCCCGGATCGCCCGCGAAGCGGAGCCGGCACCAGAACGCGTGCTTCGTCACTTCGAGAAAACGGTGCAGGAACTCGGCCGAGTTGTGACCCAGGCCGGCGACGTCGAACCGGCTCATCAAGCCGAGCCGGATGAGAGAGGGAAATGCCGTGCTCGGCGGAGAGGCCGTATAGACCTCATGGCCGCGGTAGGCGATGCGGATGGGGGCCCACCACTCCGCGCGGTCCGCGCGGAGGTCGTCCAGGCCGAGAAACCCGCCCGAGCTCCGCATCCCGGCGTCGATGGCCCGGCCGATCGGCCCGTCGTAAAAAGCCCGGGCGCCATCCGCGGCGACGAGACGCAGCGACCGGGCCAGGTCTTTTTGGACGAGCCGCTCGCCGCTCCGCAGGGGCCGCCCGTCCCGGCCGTAGATCGTCCGGGCGTGCGCCGGGAATTCCCCGAAAGCCCCGTCGATCGTGGCCGCTGTTCCCGGCTCGAGGATGAAGCCGTTCTCGGCGAGCGCGATGGCGTCCGCGAAGAGCTCTTTCCAGGCCAGCGCGCCGTACTCGCGGGAGAGGGCCTCCCAGGCGTGGACGTTTCCGGGAGTCGAGACGGCTGCCGGCCCGCTCCGGTTCTCGAGGTAGCGGGGGTCGGGCGGCCGGAAAACATCCGGATCGAGATGGACCGGGATCCGGCCGCTGGAGTTGAGGAACCGCACTTCACCCTTCGCGGCGTCGTAGACGAGGATGGTCCCATACCCTCCCATCCCGGACATCATCGGCTCAACGACATTGAGCGCGGCGGCCACGGCGACGGCGGCATCGAACGCATTGCCGCCTTTTTTAAGGATGCTGAGCCCCGCCTCGGTAGCCAGCGGGTCGGCGGAGCTGACCATTCCCCGGGTTCCCGCCGCGGCTTGAGGCGCAGGCCGGACGGGCGTCGGCAGAGAGGGGCCCGGAGCTCCCAACGTTGTCGCCGTCATGATGATGATAAGAGCCGAGGCGGCCGGCGCATTCTTCATGGACATCTCCTCGCTGAGATGGTAGATCATCCCGCCGGTGGAAAGCAAGCCGGGAAGGGGAGTATACTTGGGGTGATCAGCCCTAGAAGCTGAGTGGAGAATGCAACCCACGAGTCTCCGATTTCGTCTCTCTGTCTAAGAGAGTGTGCACATGATCAAGAATTGGCTGAAGATCGCCCTCCGGACGATCGCCCGCCACAAGGGTTATTCCTTCATCAACCTGTTCGGGCTGGCCATAGGCATGACCTGCGCGATCCTCATCATGCTCTATGTCCGCGACGAACTGAGTTACGACAGGTACCCGGCCAAGGCCAAGTCCATTTATCGGCTGGGCCTCGAGGCGAGGACCGTCAACCGGGGCCAGTTGAGGACCGCCCGGACCCCGCCGCCCTGGGCCCCAGCCTTGGCCCGGGATTATCCCGAAGTCCTGAATTATGTCCGCTTTAAAACGCCCCTCGTCAGCTGGCTCGTCGGCTACGAGGAGGGGGAAAAGCGGTTTCACGAAAAAGGGTTCTATTTCGCCGATCCCTCTGTCTTCGAGGTGTTCGGCCTCAAGCTCCTCCGGGGTGACCCGGCGACGGCCCTCAAGGAACCGAACACGCTCGTCCTGACGGAGAAGGCGGCCGCCAGGTACTTCGGCCGCGGCGACCCGCTGGGCAAGACCCTAAGGATCGACAACACCTACGATTTCCGGGTCACGGGAGTCATGCAGGACGTCCCGCGCACGTCCCACATAAGCTTCGACATCCTGGCTTCGTTCGAGTCGCTCAACGTCCTGCCGATCTACGGCGGGAATCGGTACGGCACGTTCGAGCAGAACGGCCTCAATCCGGATGTCTACACCTACCTCCTCCTCAAGGACGGGTCCCGGCCGGCGGAGCTCGAAAAGAAGATCCCGGCCTTCCTCCAGACCTATTTGGGGCGACAGCTGGCCCAGGCCAACGTCACTCTCAACACCTTCCTCCAGCCGCTCGTCGACCTCCACCTCCACTCGAACCTCGACGCCGAACTCCGGGCCAACGCCAGCATCAGCGACATCTATATCTTCTCGGCGGTGGCCCTGTTCATCCTGGCGATCGCCTGCATCAATTTCATGAACCTGGCCACGGCCCGGTCGGCCGGCCGGGCCCGCGAAGTGAGCATCCGCAAGGTCGTCGGGGCCGAGCGCCGCCAGATCATCGGCCAGTTCCTCGGCGAAGCCCTCCTTCTGGCGATCGTCTCCCTCGTCCTGGCCGTGGCCCTGGCCAAGCTACTTCTTCCCGTCTTCGGGATCCTGGCTGGCAAGAAGCTCTCCCTCGACCTCGCCGACCCGCTCTTCATCCTCGGGGCCGTCCTGCTCGCCGTAGTCGTGGGGGTCGTCTCGGGCAGTTATCCGGCGTTCTTCCTGTCCGCGTTCCGTCCCGGGAGCGTCCTCAAAGGCTCTCTTCGGTCCGGCGGCGCGAACGTCCTGCTGAGGAGGGTCCTGGTCGTCTTCCAGTTCGCGATTTCCATTGTCTTCATCATCGGAACGAACGTCGTCTACCAGCAGATCCGCTACGTCCGGACGAAACCCCTGGGCTTCGACAAGGAGAACGTCGTCGTGTTGCCGCTGGGGGACCCGCGGGCGCGGCCCCTGTTCCAGTCCTTCAAGGATGGGGTCCTGCAGAGCCCCGAGATCCTGGCTGTTTCCGGGGCCACCAGTCTGCCCGGCGGCCTGGTCAACGTGGCCTTTGTCTTGCCCGAGGGGGCGGCGCCCGGAGAGCAGACCGCCGTGGATTTTTGCCTCGTGAGCTATGATTTTCTGCGTACCCTGGGGATCGAATTGGCGGCCGGCCGCGACTTCGCCCGGGACCATCCGACCGACGTCCAACAGGCCTATATCCTCAACGAATCCGCCGTTAAGCTGTTCGGTTGGAAGGACGGCCCGCTCGACAAGCAGATCCGTTTCTTGGGGAACGTGACCGGAAGGGTCATCGGTGTCGTCAAGGACTTCCATGTCAAGTCTCTCCACCACCGGGTGGGCCCGCTCGTCATGCGGCTGTCCCCGACCCCCGACGGACTGCTCTATGCGGCGGTCCGGATCGACCCGAAGCAGGTTCGGGGAGCCCTGGACTTCATCGAGGCCCAGTGGCGCCAGGTCTATCCCCACGACCCATTCATCTACACGTTTCTCAAGGACGACTTCGACGGCCTCTACCGCGCCGAGGACGCCAGCGGCCGGATCTTCATCGCCTTTTCCACGCTGACGGTCATCATCGCCTGTCTCGGGCTCTTCGGCCTGGCCTCCTTCAGCGCCGAGCAGAAGAAGAAGGAGGTCGGCATCCGCAAGGTGCTCGGGGCGTCTGTCGCCGGCCTGACGCGGATGTTGACGATGGAGTTCCTCAAGCTCGTCTTTCTGGCCAGCGCCATCGCCTGGCCGGTGGCCTATTACGCCATGCACCGATGGCTCGGGGCTTTCGCCTACCGGGTTTCCGTGGGCTGGTGGATCTTCCCGGCGGCCGCGGTCCTGGCCGTGCTGATCGCGCTCCTGACGGTCGGATTTCAGGCCGTTCGGGCCGCGCTGGCCAACCCGGTCGATGCCATCCACATCGAATGAGAATCCAAGGGGTCAAACCTACATCGGGGAGCGAAGTTCCCGGAGCGACCAGCAGAATAGCGGCGGAGCAACTCGGAGCCGCTATTCTGGGAAATATCGGAATGAGAAGAGGGGGTCAAACCTACCTTTTGCTGCAAAAGGTAGGTTT
>JBFYOD010000041.1:0-48838 GCA_041303965.1 Candidatus Aminicenantota bacterium | reverse complement strand
GGCAGGTTTTCAAAAAACTCTCCCACGGCATGAAAATGAAATTTTCGCTGGCCATCGCCCTGGCCCATGACGCCGACCTCATCCTGATGGACGAGCCGACGGCCGGCCTCGATCCCGTCTTCCGCTTCGACCTCCTGACAAAGCTCCGGGCCCTCATCCAGGACGAACGGAAGACCGTCCTCTTCTCGAGCCACATCACTTCGGACCTCGAGCGGGTGGCGGACTTCGTCACGTTCGTCCACAAGGGACGCTTGGTCTTTTCCGCCGCGAAGGACGAGATCCTGGAGACCTGGGGGGTCGTCCGGGCGGCCGGCGACGGCCTCAAGCCCGCGGACGTCCCGGGAGTCCGCGGTTCCCGGCTGACCGAGCACAGCCTCGAGGTCCTGACCTCGGACCTCGGCGCCGCCAGGCGCGCCTCTCTTCCCGGCGCGGTCTGCGACAAGGCCTCCCTCGAGGACATCATGTTCTTGATGAGCAAAGGAAACGCCCATGTTTAAGATCCTTCGCCTGGAATTCGTCTTCAACCGGCGGCAGATTTTCATCATCATGGCCATGTTCACGGCCTACTTCGCCTACATGGCCTACCAGATCGATTCGCCGAGGATTTTCGTCGTCACGATGAGCATCATGATCGGGTTGTCCATGCCCTTCATCATCCTGGGCCGCGAGGACAGGTTCAAGACCGCCGCGCTCATGTGCAGTCTCCCCGTGCGCCGGACGACCATCGTCCTGGGCAAGTACGCCGCCACCTGGGGGGCCATCGGGCTCGGGCTGGGCTACGCGTTTCTCTTCAAGGCCGTGTTTCCTTTCTCAAAGTTTTCGATCGGCGAAATCCTGACGGCCAGGAATGTTCTTGTCAGCCTTTTCCTCATCAGTCTCATCGTCACCGTCATCCTCCCGTTCACCATACGGTTCGGACTGACGGGCATCATCATCCTCCTCGTTTCCGGCCAGCTCCTGGGCATCCTCGTTCTTATCCTGACCCAGGCGCTGGGAGGGGCGGGCAACCCGATGCGCTTTTTCTTCCGCGCCGTCGAAAGCGGGCTCCGGACCCTCCTGACCCGCGAAACGCCGCCGGGCTTTCACCTGACGCTAGTGGCGGCGATCGTCGCCGTCAACGCGGCGTCCCTATTCATCAGCCGGGCCCTCTACGCCCGGCGGGACCTGTGAGGTGGTCCATGGAATACGCCTTCGAAGTCAACGCCCTGCGCAAGGAATACCCCGGGTTCACACTCCGGGACGTGTCCTTCGCCCTTCCCCGCGGCCACATCATGGGACTCATCGGGCCGAACGGCGCCGGCAAGACGACTTTCATCAAGCTCATGCTCAACATCGTCCGGAGGACGGCCGGCGATATCAAGATTTTCGGTCTTGACAGCCTTGCCCATGAGGAAGAAATCAAGTCCCGGACCGGTTTTGTCCTCGACGAGACCCCCTTTTACGGCTACCTCAAAGTCGACGGTGTCGCTTCCGTTATCGCGCCTTTCTATAAATCCTGGGACGGAGCCAGGTTCAACCGGCTGTGCCGGGAGTTCGAACTCCCCTTTCGGAAGCGCGTCAACTCCCTCTCCCGCGGAATGAAAATGAAGCTCGCCTTGGCCATCGCCCTCTCGCACGGGGCGGAACTCGTGCTCTTGGACGAACCGACTTCGGGCCTCGACCCCGTCTTCCGGCGGGAGCTTCTCGAGCGGCTTTCGGGCCTCATCCAGGACGGCCGGACGTCGGTCCTTTTCTCGACCCACATCACCTCCGACCTTGAGAGAGTCGCCGACTACATCACCTGCCTGCGGGACGGCGACCTCATTTTTTCGGCCGGCCGCGACGAGGTCCTTGAGAAGTGGGCTGTCGTCAAGGGGGCCACGGAGCTGCTCGCAGGGGAGACCGCGAAGCTCTTCCGGAGCATCAACCGCGGTCCCTACGGGTTCACGGCTTTGGCCTTCGACAAGGAGGAGGTCCGGCGCCGGCTGGCCGGGCGAGGGGTGGTCATCGAGCGCATCCGTCTCGATGACCTCGTCTTTTTCCTGGGGCAGGAAGGACGGCAGGAAAAGGAGGCCGCCCGTGAGTAAACCGGCGATCGCCCTGTTCAAGAAAGACCTGAGGATCACCAGGGTCCTATGGGCCCCGATGGCCTTCACCTACGGCAATTTTCTCCTCATGTTCAGGGAGAACGTCTGGGTCTACCTGGCGACGGGCGCCTGCTTGACGTTCGTCGCGGCCGCAACCGCCCTCGGCATCGACGACCGGTATCAAGCCGATCCTCTATTCGCCGCGCTGCCGGGAACGCGGCGCAGCCTGGTCGGGGGACGGTTTCTTGCCTGGGGCATGGTCACGGCGGCCGGCCTGGGGCTTTTCCTCATCTACACGGCTCTCCTCCAAGCCGCCTTTGGCGAACGGGTGCCCCGCCTCACGTCGCTCGTATCCGGCAAGGGCGCCACGGCCTTTCTCGCCGGGACCCTGCTCACCGGGCTCATTTTCCTCCCCTTCAACTTCCGGTTCGGCCTGTGGAGGGGGATGTGGCTTTTTACCGCGGCCGGTTTCGGGCTGTCGATCATCGCCCTTAACGCCATCGTCCGGCTCGTGCCTCCCTCGGCGTACGACGCGGGTTCCGCGGCGTCGCTCCCCGGGGCCGTCGGTTCCACGGGCCGCGGCCTCCGGGCGCTCGCCTGGCTCATCGAGCGATACATGGGCCGGCCGGACGTCATCGCGGCATCCGCCGTCGTCCTGGCGTTTTTGGTCTATCTCTCCTACCGCCTGTCCGTCAGATTTTATCGAAACCGGGATCTTTAGGAACAAACCATGAAAACCGTGCTCAAGCTTATCCTCATCATTGTCGTCCTGGTCATCGTCGTTTTCAACCTGGCCGCGGCCGCGCTTGCCTGCGATACTTGGGTCGCTCTCGGCAGCGCCACCGCCCGGGGCATCACCCTTCTCGCCAAGAACAGCGACCGGCCGCTCTTCGACAGCCAGCCGCTGATTCTCCACCCCAGGGCCCGCTGGCCGCAGGGCGCTCTGATCGACCTCGGAAGGATCCGGATCCCCCAGGTCAGGGAGACCTATGCCACCCTCGGCTCGAGCCCCTACTGGTGCTGGGGCTATGAAGAGGGCATCAATGAGTTCGGCGTGGCCATCGGCAACGAGGGCGTCACCACGAAGCCGCTCCGGGTAATGATAGCGGAGGCCGGCGAAGGCAAAGCGCCCGCGTTCGGCCCGACCGGGATGGACCTCCTGAGGCTCGGCCTCGAGCGGAGCCGGACAGCTAGGGAGGCGCTCGACGTCATCACGGCGCTTATCGAGCGGTACGGCCAGTTCGGCTCGGGAACGCCGACGGCCGGCCTGGAGGGCGCTTATGACAACTCGTTCCTCATCGCCGACGCGCGGGAAGCCTGGGTTCTCGAGACGGCCGGGCGAAAGTGGGCCGCGAAGCGGTTCGTGAAGGGGACGACCTCGATTTCGAACAGGCTCAGCCTGACGACGGGCCGGGACCTTGCCTCCAAAAACCTCGTCAGCCACGCGGTCGCCTCCGGCTGGTGGCCGAAGGGGAAAGTCCGGGAATTCGATTTCGCCGCCGCCTACATCAACGATTCCCCTTCCGTCCTTGATGGACCATCGAGGGCCCAGATCCGACAAGCCTGCTCGGCCGGCCTTCTCGCTGGGATGAGCGGCCGCATCACTCCCGAAGGCATGATGCGGATCGCCCGTGACCGGTCCTCGACCCCGGCCCTGGACCTCGACCAGACGGCCAGTTCCTGTGTCGCCGAGATCCCCGGCCCGGGCGGGAGCCTCCCCGTTTTCTGGTGGTGCGCTGCGACCCCCAGCCGGAGCTGTTATATCCCCTTCTTCGTCCACGGCAGCCGGCTCCCTCAGGTCTTGTCGACGGCCGGCACGGCCGGAAAGACCGTCGTCGCCCCCGAAAACGCGGTCCGGGACGCATTCGCCGAAGGCTCCTTCTGGTGGCTTTTTCGCGACCTGTGCGACAAGGTCAACGCCGACGAGGCATCCCGCCTGCCCGCCGTCCGGGCCGAATTCGACGTTTTAGAGAAGCAGTTCGCCGCCGGGGTCCCGGATGTCGCCATGAGGGCCGCAGGTTTGCGGAAAGCGGGCAAGGCGGACGAAGCCGCGAAGATCCTCGACGCTTACTCGGGATCCTGCGTCGGCAAAGTCCTCGAGAAGGTCGGAGAACTTCGCGCGCGTTACTCGGTGGCCGCCCCGGTCCCGGAGAAATACCGGTCCTACGTCGGGACCTATGCGACCGCCGCGGGGCCCCTGGCGGGCCGCGAGTTCAAGGTCCTCGTCCGTAACGGAAAATTGGCCGTGGACATCCCCGGCCAGGCGGTGGTCGACCTTAACGAGCCTGACCCGAAAGGCGTCTGGCCGCTGGCCTTGAGCCGGGACGTCGCTTTTTCGTTCGAACCCGGATCCGGCGGGTTGTGCGGCGCCCTGAACCTGCATCAGGCCACGCCCTTCGCGAGGATCCCCGCCGCTGAGACGGGAGCGGACGCGGATATTCCGGCCGAACTCGCTCCTCTTCTCGGGACATACGCCTTCCCCGCGGCGCGGATCGAGATGACCGTCAGGTTCCAGAACGGTCGCCTGGCCCTGGATATCAAGGGCCAAGGTGTCGTCGAGCTCACCGCCCCCGACGAAGAAGGGTTGAGGGCGTTCTCGGACGAGCCGGCCGCGAAGGTCTCGTTCGTCCGCGACGCCTCGGGCAAGGCGACCGTCCTCAAGGTCCACCGGACCTTCACGATCCCCAGAAAAACCGGTTGAGTTCCGCATCTGCGTTCTTCATCCCCGGAACGCCACCTCCGTCCAAGTCTGAAAGAAGGGACCAGCATTGCCAGAACCGCCCCGATCGATGTAATGTGAGGGTCGCAGGTCCGATAACGAGGAGGAGACCATGAACGGATGTCGATCCAACCGGTTGGTGACGGTTCTCTTCCTGGCAGGTCTGCTGGCAACGATGGCCGGGGCCGCGACTCCCGAAAGCCTCGATAAGTTCGTTTGCGCGGCAAGCCCCGCTCCGGCCGTCTCCCCAGTCGTCGCTCGAGGCCAATTCAACGGCTACACGAACTACTGGCACAGCGTCTACTGGAAGTGGCTGCAATACGGGAACCTCTACGTCGCGAGCCAGATCGATCTGGACAGGTCGATCGCCCAGAACAAGGTCGACATCGCCGAGGAGCTGGGGATCCCCGGCCTGTCCCTGGCCGAGGGTTTTCTCGAAGCGTGGCTGAAGGGTCCCGCGGCCGAGCTCGAGGACCCGGAACCGGCGGCCCTCGAAAAAGCCCTGGGCCGCGGCGACGTCTTCGTCTGGGCCAAGGCCGCAAGCCCCCTCGGGAAGAGGCTTCTGGGCAAACTGCCGGGCCCGCCGGCCGCTGAGGATGCCCTCGGGAGCCATCAGGGAAACGCCCGGGATCATCACCATGTCCCCGCATTCGTGCTCGTTCACGGCGAGCGGCGGCTTTTCGCGGTCGTTTCCGACTGCGCCGACTGCCGCCGCCGGTTCAAAGAGCTGCTCGGCGAACTGCGCTCCGTCCTCGGACGCTACGACCTCCACCGCGGCTGGTTCGGGACGGGGACTCTTCTCCACAGCGTCACCTGCCATCCCGGCCACCCCCTGGAGGTCATCGGCCGGGGCCTAGGCCAGGGGAACGACTGGTTCACGTTCAGCGGCTACATGGATTTTCTCATGCGGAGCGAGCTCGCCGGTTGGTTGGGCAAGGTCGGCCTCGACCTGGCCGTCGACGTCGGGACGGGAAAGGCCACGCACAGCCTGGGGACCGTCGCCTACGGTCTCGGGAACTACGACGGCCTGAAGATCCAGGACATGCCCACCGAGGAGGAATGGATCCGCTTCGTCAAGGACCGCGGCGGGTATATTTTCCGGCCCATCTTCGCGGCCGAGTGCGATAAGTACGCCTACGACGGGGTCATCGGGATCGACGGTAATAAAAAACAGGTCGATACGGACGCCGCGCCCTTCATCCTCCAGACGGGGCTCATCAAGGACGAGGCGCCGTCCTCGATGGTTCTTTTCGCGGCCAAGGGGCGCCGCTTGACCCGTCAGGAAATGTGGAAGGCCATACTGGACCGGCGGGCCGTGGGGATCCTGCCGCAGGGCCGGATGATGGGCCCGGCGCTCTTCAGGAACGCCCTGCAGATGCTCCTCCTCGACCGTGTCTACCTGGAAAACCTCTTCGCCGACAGGGTCCGCCTCGAAGCTTCGATGGAAGGCTACGAGCTCCGGGTGCGCCTGGCCAATCATGGAGATTCCCCCATCACGGGCACGCTCGAGGTCCGGCCCGCTCCGGAGCTCGCGATCGACGGCGGACAGACCGAGGTCACGCTCCCTCAGGGGACCGAGCGCGCTTTCACGTACGCCGTCAGGCCTTCCGCCGCGGCCATGGCCAAAGCCAACCCCCTGCTCGTCGAAATGCGCTGGAAGGGAGGGCAGAAAAGAGCCCTCGCCGTTCTCGACCTGCCGCCCGCCGTTTCTGTCCACAAGCTCCTCTACGGGCAGGCGCCGGAAGTCGTCTATCCCGTTTCCATTCACAACTTTACGGCAATGACCGATTATCCGGTCGAGGTCAAGGTTTACGCCAAGGGGAACACCAAGGCCCCCGTGTATGAAACCTCGCGGACCGGCAAGGCCCGGGCGGGAGACCATCAGGAGATGGAATTCCGCCTGCCCCTCAAACCCGGTCCCTACACCGTCAAGGCCGCCGCGCTCGGCGCGTCGAACGAGACCCAGCTCGGCGTCGGCCCGGCGGCGGGGAAGGTCACGGTTTCCACGATCGACCTCAATGCCGACGGGATCGACGAGTACCGGCTCGAAAACGACAAGGTCCGGGTCACGCTGCTCGCCATCGGGGCCCGCGTCATCGAGTACATCGTCAAGGAGAAGAACGACAACGTCCTATTCAAGCTCTGGCCGGAGAAGGAAAGCACGGACAAGCGGCCTTTCCGCGAACGGGGGTTCTATCCCTACGGCGGCTTCGAGGATTTCCTCGGCCAGGCCTCGATCGAGACGCACAAGGTCTACGACGCCGAGGTCGTCAAGGACGGCGGGACGTCCGCCACGGTCCGCATGGCCGCGGACTATTACGGCAACCGCCTGGAAAAAACGTTCACTCTCGACGGCGACTCGCCCCTCCTCGAGGTCCGTTTCGCCCTCGAGTTCCGCAATCCCGAGCTGAACATGCTCGGCCCCCAGCCCATCCTGGCGCTCGGAGAAAAGCATGGAACCGAAGACGTCTTCGTCGTGCCCGCGCTGTCGGGCCGCCGCGAGGCCCGGATGCGGCCCGAGGAATATTTCGGCGAGGTCTTCTTCCTCAAGGAGGGCTGGAACGCCGCGCGCGACACAGTCGAGGACATCTCCTTCGTCGGGGCTTTTCCCGTGAGCGAGCCGGAGTTCCTCCACATGTGGATGAACCACCCCTCCAACGGCGAATCCCAGCACTATTACGCCGAGTTGCAGCCGTGGGTGCCCATCTTCCAGAAGACGGTCCGCTATTTTTCCTACTACCTGTGGGGCGCCGCAGGGCCGTGGGAGCGCGGGCTCGAGGAGCTCCGGCGGAGGAACCTGATCACGACGAAATAGGGACGCGTCCACCGGGCTCCGTACTCGACGGGAACGCCCGTTCTCAACAAGATCGGCCTGGCGGTCCTGGCGTCGATCCTGTTAGAATGAGGCTGTTCGCGACCGGAGTCGAAAGGAGTCCCAATGAAAACCTTGAGGATCTCTCTCGGCGCGCTCGCCCTGGGCATGCTCGTTATGACCGCCTGCTCTCCGCCCAAGGAGCCCGCGGCGCCGCCCGCCCACCCCGACGTCTCCGGTTGGGCGAACCTCTTCGCGGCCGACCTCTCCGACGCCGAGTTCCCGGCCGGGGTCTGGACCGTCGCCGACGGCGTCCTGACGGCCTCGGAAGACCAGGCCATCTGGACGGCCAAGGATTACGAGAATTTCGCGCTCGATCTCGAGTTCCGGACGGCGCCGGGGACGAACAGCGGCGTCATCGTTTACGCGAGCGACATCGCGAATTGGATCCCGAACTCCGTCGAGATCCAGATCACCGACGACTTCGCCGAGGAGTGGGCCAAAGCGCCGGCCACCTGGCACTGCGGAGCCATCTTCGGACACCTGGCTCCGACGAAGAGCGTCGTCAAGAAGCCGGGCGAGTGGAACCGCGCCACGATCACCTGTCTCGGACAAAAGATCGCCGTCGTCCTCAACGGAGAGCGCGTCACGGAGATGGACATGAGCCGTTGGACCTCGGCCAAGACGAATCCCGACGGGAGCGAGATCCCCGCCTGGCTGAGCCGCCCCTTCGCCGAGTTGACCACTAAAGGACGGATCGGGCTCCAGGGCAAGCACGCCGGCGCCCCGATCTTCTTCCGGAACATCAAGATCAAGGAGCTGAGGTAAGGCTATGAAAACACCTTGTCTTTTTGCCATCTGCTTGCTCTTCGGTATCATCCTGACCGCCGCGCCGGTTTCGGCCGACGAAACCGGACTGACCATCACCATCATCTACGACAATTATCCGGCCGACCCGGCCTGCGCGACGGACTGGGGATTTTCCTGCTTTATTGAGGGCCTCGGGAAGACCATCCTGTTCGACGCGGGCACCCGGGAGGACCTCTTTCTGAAGAACGCCGCGGCCCTCAAGATCGATCTCGGCCGCGTCGATATCGCCGTCCTCTCCCATTTCCACGGCGATCACTTTGGAGGTCTGGAGGGCGCTCTCCGGAATCGGCCCGGCCTGACCTTCTATGTGCCCGTCGACAAAGCCCGGCCCGCGGTCCTTGTTTCCGAAAAACTGGAAAAAGCCGGGGGCAAGGTCGTTCCGGTCGATCAAGGCCTGAAGCTCGGCCAGAGCATCATGCTCACAGGCACCCTGGGAGACGAGATCAAAGAGCAGTCCCTCGTCCTGGACACCAGCCGGGGCCTTGTCGTCGTCGCCGGATGCGCCCACCCGGGCATCGTCAAGATCGTCGAAAAAGCCCGGGAACTTACGGGCCGGCCCATCGCGGCGGTCCTGGGCGGTTTTCATCTCGCGCGAACGGACGACGCGGCGGTCGGCCGGATCATCGGCCGGTTCAAGGAACTGGGAGTGGCCCGGGTCGGCGCGTCCCACTGCACGGGAGACCGGGCCATCGCCCTCTTCCGGGAGGCCTATAAAGACCGGTTCATCGAGCTCGGGGCCGGCCGGGTCGTACGCTTCGACAAATAAGCGGCTAATCCCCTTTAAGCAGGCTCGTGAGGTACTTCCGGGCAGCGGGGGACCGTCCGGCGGCGCCGTCATTCTGTTCCCACTGAAAGCGCTTCAGGTCGACCCGTCCGCCGTGGCCGACTTCGACGCCTTCGGCGATAAGCCTCTTTTTCTGCTCCTCGAAGCCGCGGCCGCGCCCGAGGGAGATCGCTCCACGGCCGTTGATCACCCGGTGCCAAGGCAGCCCCGCCGTGTCTGATGAGGAATGGAGGATCCAAGCGACCCCGCGGGCGGCCCGCTCGCGCCCGGCCAGGGCGGCGATCTGACCGTAAGTCGCGACCCGGCCGCTGGGGATCGCCCGGATGGCATCTTTGGCCTTACGGGTGAAAGGGGTTTCCCAGCGTATGTCCATGATTCGTGGTATTTATATTATGTAATGCGGCGAGAAAAAGAAAAGACCCTTCTCCACATTATTTAGGGAAGTCCAGCATGAGGCGGCGATGGATGTCGCCCTGACGACCCCCGTAGCGGAGGGGGACCCGCCAAAGGCGGGGGGACCGCCGGGACTGGTCCCTGGGGGGGCCGGGGGGCGAAGGACGACATCCTGAGCAAAGCCGAATAGTGGACTTCCCCGGACTAGGGAGAAGAGCCAAAGAAAGGGGACCGGCTCGGGGCTTACCTCGTGATCTTGATCGAACCGTTGGTCGTTTCGAGAGAGATCTCGGGACCGCCCTGGCCGATCTTGGCTTCCACGCGGTGTTTCGACTGGGTCAGGTTTTTAAGGGTCACCGGGAAATCCACGGTGATATGTCCGTTGGTCGTACGGGCCAAGAGATCGGCGTTGAGGCTTTCGGGCGAGTCGATGCCCAGCGCGATGGAGCCGTTGGTCGTCTCGGCCGAGATGCCGTCTTTGAACTTAAGCTCCTTGAGGCGGATATTGCCGTTTGTCGTTTCCGCGTCCAACTTGCCTTCGAAACGGCTGACCTGAATGCCGCCGTTCGTCGTGTACGCCTTGAGCTCTCCCGACGCGTTCTCCACGTTGACAGAGCCGTTGGTCGTCCCCACTAAAGCTCGGCCGTAACGCCCCGTGACCTCGACCCCGCCATTGACCGTTTCCACTTCGTCGAGGATAACGCCCTCGGGGACCTTGATCTCGAAATCGACGTTGACGTTGAAATGGCGCCGATTCTTCGGCCAGATGGCTTTGACCGAAACCGCCCCCGCTGATTGATCGACCCGGATCTCGACGTCCTTGAGGTCCTTCTCGTCGTCGCGGGCGACCTTGACGGCCTTGATCTCGACCTTGTCCTCTTTCCAGGTGGACACGGCGACACCCCCGTTGACGTTTTCGAGGGAGAACCGTTCCCCGGCTTTGAGGGGCAAGGTCTTCGCAAAGTCTTCGCGATAATCGGCTATGGCCGCGGCGGACCCGGCCAGGAGAAGAACAAAAACGGACAAAACGATCAATATCCTAGCTCTTGTCATGGAAACCTCCTAGAAATTCGGCCTTCATACAAGAAGACGAAAATCCCCTCGAAAGAGTTGCCCTTCTAAGAAAAGAGGGGCAGTCCCTTTTTAACCCAGCAGCCCCATGAGCTTCTTGGCCCCGTCGAGCGTCTCCCGGGCGATTGTCCGGGCCTTCCGCGCCCCTTCCCGCAGCGTCTCCCGGACGCGTTCCGGGTCCTTCTCGAGGGCCAGCCGCCTCTCCCGGATCGGGTCCAGGACCTTCATCAAGTTCTTGTAGAAGATCTTCTTGCAATCGATGCAGCCGATCGTAGCGCCCGTGCAGCCTTCAACGATCTCCTGGATTTCGCCCTTGGGCGTCACCAGCTTGTGGTAGCTGAATATGTTACAGAGGTCGGGCGTCCCGGGGTCGCTGCGGCGCTTGCGGGCCTCGTCGGTCTTGGCCGGCCGGAGCTTCTCCCAGATGGCGTCCGGGTCCTCGACGACGCCGATGTGGTTCCCAAGGGACTTGCTCATTTTCGACGCGCCGTCGAGTCCCATGACCCGGGCTCCCCTTCCGATCAGGGTCGCCGGCTCGGGGAAGTAGTCGCCAAATCGTCCGTTGAAGCGGCGGGCGACTTCGCGGGTGAATTCGAGGTGCTGGGCTTGGTCCTCGCCGACCGGTACGGCGTCGGCCTTGTAGATGAGGATGTCGGCCGCCTGAAGGATCGGGTAATTGAGAAGCCCGGCGGTAACGTTCTCCCGTTCCCGCTCCGACTTCTCCTTGAACTGGGTCATCCGGCCGAGCTCGCCGAGCGGCGTCACGCAGTTGAGGAGCCAACAAAGCTCGGTGTGCTCGGGGACATGGCTCTGGACGAAGATCGTGCACCGCTCCGGGTCGAGGCCGGCGGCCATGTTGTCGAGGGCGGCTTCGAAGACCCGTTTCTGCAGGAGGGCCGGCTCGTAGGCAACGGTGATGGCGTGGAGGTCGACGATGGCGAAGAAGCAGTCGTACTCCCGGGTCAGACGGACCCAGTTCTCGATGGCCCCGAAGAAGTTCCCGATGTGGATCGTACCGCTCGGCTGGATGCCGCTCAGGATGCGTTTTTGATTCGTCATGTCCCGACCTCGATTCGATTACGGAGGTATTGTATAGGCCTTCGAGGAGGCAATCAAGGGCGGCCGCTATTCCGGGCGGGCGAGCAGGGCCAGAAACTCGGCCAGGACCATGGCCGTCGCCCCCCAGATCTTCCGGCCCTCGAAATCGTAAAAAGGCACGCTCACCGGACGGTCGTTGATGATCCAGGTCTCCCGGCGCTCGTTGCGGGGGTCCGCCAGATGGTCGACCGGGACCTCGATGACCTCGGCCACTTCGTCGGGCTGGAGATGGAACTCGAGAGGGCCCGGGACGAAGGCCACCGTGGGATAGATGCAGTAGTTGCTCGGCGGGATGTAGAGAGGCGTCAGCCGGCCCAAAACCCGGACCGACGCGAGGTCCGGCCCGAGTTCCTCCACGGTCTCCCGGAGGGCCGTGGCCTCGAGGGATTCGCCGGGATGCTGCTCGCCGCCCGGGAGGGAGATCTGGCCGCGGTGGTGGAGGACACGCTCCGTTCTTTGGGTCAGGAGCATCCACAGGCGGCCGTCCTTCTCGTAAAGGAGGATGAGGACCCCGGCCTTGAGCGAGGTGTCCTCGACCTCGAAATAGGCCTTCTGGCCCGGCCGCGGCTCCGGGACCATCCGCAGCTGGGCCACGATGCCGGGCAGCGGGGCCCAAAGGCCCTTCTCGACCCGTCTCAGGATGTCTTCGGGATCCATGGGGATCGACCGCTCCTATTTGCCCCGCCCGGCCATGAGCTTTTCGATCTCGCGCGGGTGCTTCGTCTAAGCCTTGCCGAGGACCATGGCCAGCAGGGCCATCCGGACGTAGAGCCCGAACTCCATCTGGCGGAAATAAGCGGCCCGGGGGTCGTCGTCAAAATCGGGATCGATCTCCGTAACCCGCGGCAGGGGGTGCATGACGATCATTTTTGGTTTCGCCCCCATCATAACGCCCTTATCGACGACGAAAGCCCCCTTGACGGAGTTGTAGACCTCTTCGCTCTCGAATCTCTCGCGCTGGACGCGCGTGACGTAAAGGACATCCGTCTCCGGGAGGACCTTGTCCAGGGTCGTATGCTCCGTCTGCCGGATGCCCTTGGCCTCGAGCTCGGCGATGATGTCGGGAGGCATGCGCAGGATCTCTGGCGAAACATAGTTGAGCTTGGCGTTGTAAAGCGATAGCAGGCGAGACAAGGAGTGGACGGTCCGCCCGTACTTGAGGTCGCCGAGCATGGTCACGGTCAGGTCGTCCATCCGGGCCAGCTCTTCATGGATGGTGAAAGCATCGAGCAAGGCCTGGGTGGGATGCTCGCCGACGCCGTCGCCGGCGTTGATGACCGGCTTGTGGGCGGCCTCGGCCGCTTTGGCCGCCGAGCCGAGCTCGGGATGGCGGATAACGATGACGTCCGCGTAGCACTCGAGGGTCCGGATCGTGTCCGGCAGGCTCTCGCCCTTGGCCACCGAGGAGTAGCGCACCTCGTTGATGTTGATGACGCTGCCGCCAAGCCGCTGCATGGCCGCCAAGAAGGAGGACGAGGTCCTCGTGGAGGGCTCATAGAAGATGCTGGCCAGGATCTTTCCCTTGAGGAGGTCGAACGTCCCGACCCGCTCGACCATGACCCTCATTTCATGGGCCACGTCGAAGATGTATTCGAGGTCGGCCCGGCTGAACTGCTTGACGGAGATGATGTCCTTGCCATACCAGGGCGCCGTGCGCTGGTCGCCGAACGGAAGGTGGGAACTCTTGGCGGAAGTGCGCATCTCGGGTCTCCTTGTCGAAGAGCGTATTCCTCGGGCTAAACTCCCCGAAAGCTCTGCGTAATGCTACATCAGGTCCAAGCGGGGAGTCAATCGTCCGGCCGCGGGACTTGGGGCCGACGAAGCGGCCCTTGGTCCGGCGTCACCACACGTTCGGGACGAGTTTCCAGCGGACCTTCGCGGCGTAATCGGCGTATCCTGGAAGTTCCTTTTGGAGCGTCCGGTCTTCCAGGGACGTCCGCAGGACGAAGAGGCCGACGACGAGCACGGCCGGAATGAGAGAAAAGAGCGAGCCGAGAAAAAGCGGCACGCACACGATGGAGAGGATGACCGCCGCGTACATCGGGTGCCGGACGAACCGGTAGGGCCCGGTCGTGCAAACGGTATGACCGCGCTCGGTCTGGATCCTCACGTATGCGGAGAGATAAGCGTTCTCCCGGAAAGCCCAGAGAACGATGGCCCAGGACAAGACGATGCCCGAAAAGGCGAGCCACGATAAGGCGACCGGCACCCGTGACCAGCCGAACCGGACCGCGTCGAGCGGTAAAACGATGTACATGGCCATCAGGAGAACGGTGTAAACCCTGATGATGGTCTTGTCCCAGCCTTTGACGTCCTTTTTAACGCTCATACGCTCTTTTAACAGCTCGGGGTCGCGTTTTTTAAGCCAGAGCATGAGAGCGGCCGTCGTGGCCACGTAAAAGCCGAGAAAGAACCAGAGCCGGGGCCAGTCGAACGTGCCGGCCACGACGAAGATCAACATGATAAAGGCCAATCTTGGCAGGACCTTGATCGGAGTGACCATCTTCGTGCTCACGCCGGAAATGTACTTCCGGACGCGTGGCGATGTCAATCATGCCGGTGATCTGATGACGTCGAGATTGCCCTCGAGCCCGGAATATGGCATCCTGAGGGCAATATGACCTACGACTATATCGTGATCGGTTCCGGGTTCGGCGGCAGTGTCGCGGCTCTCCGGCTCGCCGAAAAAGGCCATTCCGTCCTCGTGATCGAAAGCGGCAAGCGGTGGCGGGCCGAGGATTTTCCCAAAACGAATTGGAGGTTCTGGAAGTTCCTCTGGGCGCCGGCCGTGTTCTGCACCGGCATCCAGAGGGTCCATCTCCTCAACGACGTCCTCATCCTCGGCGGCAGCGGGGTCGGCGGCGGGAGTCTCGTCTACGCCAACACGCTGTTCGTTCCCCCCGACGTCTTTTTCGACGACCCCCAGTGGAAGGGACTGGTCCCGGACTGGAAGACCGCTCTCGCCCCCCATTACGAAACCGCGAAAAGAATGCTCGGGGTCGTGCCCAATCCGAAATTCTGGCCCACCGACCACATGCTGAAGGATTACGCCCGCGAGATCGGCCGGGAAGAGCATTTCAAGGCGACCGACGTCGGCGTGTTCTTCGGAAAACCGGGCGTCGCCGTTCCCGACCCCTATTTCGGGGGAAAGGGACCGGAACGGACGGGCTGTACGATGACGGGGCACTGCATGGTCGGCTGCCGCGACGGCGGCAAGAACTCCCTGGACCGGAACTACCTCCACCTGGCCGAGGGGCTCGGCGCCGAGGTCGTCCCGGAGCACAAGGTCGTCGACGTCCGCCGGGACGGGAACGGCGCATATGTCGTCACGGCCTTGAAAACCACGGACCACGTTTTCAAGAGGAAGCTCGTGACGAGGGCCACGGGGATCGTCTTCGCCGCGGGCGTCATCGGGACCCTGGAGCTCCTGATGCGGTGTCGGGAGCGGGGCTCCCTGCCCGATCTGCCCGACAAGCTGGGACACATCGTCCGGACGAACAGCGAAGTCCTGGCCGGCGTGACCTCGAGGAAGAACCAGCAGCACTCGCTGGGCGTGTCGATCACGTCGAGCGTCTTCGTCAACGACACGACGCACGTCGAACTCGTCCGCTACCCCAAGGGTTCGGACGTGATGGCGGCTTTCGCCGGGCTGATAACGGACGGCGGAGGGAAGATCCCCCGGCCCCTGAGATTCTTCGGGAACGTCGCCCGCCATCCCCTGCAGTTCTTAAGGCTCCGCATCCCCATCAATTGGGGGAGAAATAGCGTCATCCTGCTCGTTATGCAGACGCTCGATAATTATCTCACGGTATCGAGGAAACGCCGTTGGTGGGCGTTTTTTCGCAAGGGGCTCGTCTCGAAGAACGGCGGCAAGAGGATCCCGACCTATATCCCGGAAGCCAACCGGGTCGTTCGCGGCATGGCCGAGCGGATGGACGCCATCCCCCAAAACGCGCTCACGGAAGTGTTGTTCAACATCCCCATGACGGCCCACATCCTCGGCGGCTGCATCATCGGAAAGGACAAAGGCCATGGCGTGATCGACGAGCGCCACCGGGTGTTCGGCTACGACAACATGTACGTGACCGACGCCTCGGCGATCCCGGCGAACCTGGGCGTGAATCCTTCCCTGACGATCACGGCCATGGCCGAACGGGCCATGAGCTTCGTTCCACCCAAAACGAAATAGCCGGAGCCGCTGTCCCTATTTTTCCTTGAAAAGTGCGTAGACGAACGGATCGGTCGTTGTCTGCCAGCCGGAGCTCAACCGCCGGCCGTCGCCCAGGAGCCAGGTGACCTCGTACTGGAAGCTCATATCGTTTTCCTTGTGCAGGTACTCGTACTTGGTCAGGAGCGTCTCCGAGGGCAGGATCTTGGTCTCGCCCGTCTTTTCCCGGTCGAAGATCTTGTTCTTGAAGGCGACCGTGATCAGCTTGATGTTGAAGGCCTTGACGTTCTCCTCGTCGGCGATGACGTCAACCTGGCGGTAGCGGTGCGGCGGGAAGAGGTTGACAGCGGCCTCCTCGCTCCGGGTCCATGTCCCGTCGACCTTGATGCCGCCCATGAAGCTCCAGGTCGTCTTGAACTCGTAGCCGAGCCAGCTCGCCCCCTCGCCGAGCCGGGGGTAGACGAAGGGCAGCATGTTGCCCCGTTCGGCGAACGACTGGGCGTTGAAGATGATGTCGCGCGTCGTCGGCTCGCCCGACGGGTGGGTCTTCTTGAAGCTCACGGTGACGAAGTTGATGTACTTCTTGAAGGTGTCGAAATCCTCGCCGTCGAGGATGGCGAAGACCTGCCGGTCCTGGAGGTCCGGGTCGTCGAGATTGATGATATCGTAGACCTTCTTGTTGTTCTTGAACTTGCGCAGCGTATCGCCGATGCTGGCGTCCATCGGGCCCGTCTCGCGGTCCTGGCGGAGCCTCTTGGTCATGTTGACCGTCCAGGTGTCCGAGCGGGTGACGCTCTTCATCGTCGTGCTGACGCCGTAGGGCTTGTCCTGCTGCTTCGGGGCCTCGCCGCCTTCCTGGCCGCCGCCTTGCTCCCCTTCCTGGTTCTCGCCGGGAAGCTCCATTTTCATGTCGAACATCTCCCGCATGACCGAGTCGACGACGGTCTGGAGGATGGCTTCCATGTTCTGGTCTTCCCCCGTGACGTCGATCTTGACGGCCCCGACGGATTTGAGGTCATCGGAGATCCGCAGCTCTTCGCCCGTCCCCTTCTGGACGTACCAGCTCCAGAACATGAAGGTTTTCTTTTTGTAGATCTTCCACTTCTTGTACTGCTCGAAATACGTGCGCACTTTCGACCAGGAGATGGTCGCGTTGGCTTGGTATTTCGGGGTCAGGCCCTCGTAGGTCATGTCGAAGCGGACGCTGACCGGGTAGGTCGGCTGGCGAAGCGCCTCTTCGAGGAAGGCCGCGCCTTCGGGCGTCACGGCGATGGAGACGGAAACTTCCGATCCCGTGATGAGGGGGGCTTTTCCTTCGCCGATGATCTTCCGGGTGAAGACACCGCCCTCGCCGGCCGCAGCCGAGATGACCATGAACGTCCCCTTTTTGAAGACAATGGGGCCTTTGAGCTTAGCGCCGGGCTCCTGTTTGGTCAGCTCCTGGCGGACCTTGGCCAGTTCCTGCTCGTCAAGGCCGTACTTGACGAAGAAATGGAGGATGCCGCCCTTGGCCTCCTCTTTGCCGGCCTTGGTGTATTTGAGGAAGGTCAGCTTGGGTGTGCCGTCCGGCCAGAAGGCTAGGCGGGGCTGGTTGGGCATGTAGTAATAGGCCCCCGCCTCGGCCTGGTCTTTGAAGAGCAGGGCGTTGCCGATCTGGAGCGGCGCCTTGTCAAGCTCGATCTCCGCGGCCAGGAACGATCCCGCAACCAATACCACGATGGCGGTCGCCAGCAGTTTTTTCTTCATTTTTTCTCGAGCCTCCTTTCGCGGCTATTTCTTCGTGTAAACGGCGTAGATGAACGGGCTTTCCTTGGTCATCCAGTCCGTGTGGACCTCCCGCCCGTCCAGGAACAGCCAAACGACCTTATAGCTGTATCCGAGATCTCCATCTTCGTGCATGTACATGTAGGCGGCCTGCAGGGGGTCGCCCTTGTCGTAGTTGATGACGACCTCCTTGAGGATGTCCTTGCCGTAGATCCGATGCTTAATCTGCAGGGCTAGCGCTTTGACGCCGTTCTTGAGGATGTTGTCCTCGTCGACCGAGATCTCGAGCGTCCGGCGCCGGACCGGCGGCGAGAGCGTCAGCACCGAGTCGGAGGTCTTCGTCCAGTCGCCCTCCCACTCAACCCCGCCATAGAAGCTCCACTTCGGTTTGTATTCGTAGTCGAGCCATTCGGTCGAGGCCTCGTTGAGGCGCCCGTACTTGAAGGACAGGCAGTTGCCGCTCTGGGCGAATTGCTGGTCGATGAATTTCACCTCACCGGTCATCGGCGCGCCGGAGAAGCGTTGCTTGCGGAAGAGGACCGAGACGCTGTTGATGTAGTTCTTGAAGTCCGAGGCGTCCTGGCCGTCGAGGATGACCTCGACCGAACGCTCTTGGAAGGTCGGATCGTCCAGGCTGACCACGGTAAAGAAGCGCTTGTCCTCGCCGTATTTCTGGTAGATGCCGCCGATGTTGCCGCTCATGACGATGTCGCGGTCCTCGCGAAGGCGCTTGCGCATGTCGACCTGGTAGTTCCCGGACATCTTGACCCGCTTGAAGGAATAGCCGACCTGGACGCTGACGATGGGCTTGATCTCGGGCGCTTGGGCCGCGGGTTTGGCGCCGGGCGCCTGGGGCGTGTTCTTCGCCGGCGGCGTCTGGCCCGCCGGCGGTTTCGTCCCGCCCCCCGTATCGGGCGGCTTCGCACCCTGCTGGGACGTCGCCTGTTGCTGGGCCTGGCCGGCGGCGATGTTGGCCGACTGCCCCTGGCCTGTCGGGGGTTTTCCCCCTCCTTCTACCGTCCCCGGCGGCTTCGTTCCACCGGCCTGGGCGCCGGCAGCTTGAGCCTGCCCCGTTTGCGCCTGTTGCTGTGTCTGCTGGGCCTCTTGGCGACGCTGTCGCCGGGCTTCTTCGGTCGAGACCTGGGCCTGCTCGGTCTGTGGCCGGGCGGTCGCAGCCCCTCCGAGCAGGGGCTGGAGCGCGTCGATACACGCTCGAGCGGCGTCCACATCGCCCTGGAATCTCTCGGGATTTTGGCTGGTCGTCGCCAATCGGATCGTCGCTTCGAAATACTCGAGCGCTTTTTGGTAGTCCTCACGGCCGCCTGTCTCGTCTCCGATGGCCTTCTGACAGACCCCCAGGTTGAAGAGAAACATGGGCAAGGGGATGTGGTCGTAGAGCCAGCGGAATTCTTCTAAGGCTTGGACGTACTTCCCCGCATCGAATAGGCTAGTGCCCGAGTCTAGGTGGCGAGCGTATTCGGAAGAATCACTCAGGTAGGTTTGAGCCGTCGCCCGGCGCTCCGCATACTCGGTCAGGCCCTCCGTCTTTTGCACGAATTCCTCAAAGGCAGACTTGGCCCGCTCATGTTCGAAAGCGCCAAAAGCTAGGATATCGGCCGTCTCATACAGGTAGCTGGGATCTGGGCAGGACTCATACGCTTTTTGATACATGTCGGCCGCTTCGATGTACTTGCGCGCGCGGCGGAACTCCACCGCCCTGCTGACGAACGATTCGGCGCTCTGCCGAGCTTGCGCATCGCATGGAAGGCCGGCCGCGCGCTGCGCCTGGACCTGCTCCTGATCCCAGAACGGGCCGCCGCGGAGCCGCCCGTTGACTGAGCGAACGGTGTCGGCGAGAATGTCCATCGACCAGGCCGGATGGGCAACCGGCCAGTCCGCCACGAGCGCCGGGACAGGTCGCTTTTTGGCCGGAGGGCTCGTCGCCTCCCCGGGGCCCATGGGCACCTTCTCGCACATGAGCGAGAGGAGATGCGCGTAGACCGTATCGAGCATCTTTTGCATGTTCTCGTTCTCGCCGACGACCTCGAGCTCTATGGCGCCCTTCTGGCGCAGTTCTTCCAGGATGGCCCGGACGTCGGCCTGGAGCTTGACGACCTTGATCTGGCCTTCGGCGTGGAGTTTGATGTCGTGCTGCGTGTAGACCTTGTCCCAATTGACCTTAAGCTTGGCCTGGAACGCCGGCGATACCCCCGTGAACTTCAGGTCGAACATGACCGAGATGTCCGAGGTCGGATTTTTGAATGACTCCCAGAGAAGCGAGGCCCCCTCCTCGGTCAGGGCGATCGAGACGGCCGCCTTCTGCCCGGGCATGATGGGCGCCTTGCCCTCGCCGACGATCCGGCGGCTGAAAAGCCCGCCCTCGCCCGCCGTCGCCGAGACGACCTTGAACGTCCCTTCCTTGAACGGCACGGGGCCGGCGATCTTGGCCTCCGGGTCCTTCAGGCGAAGGGCCGACTCGGCCGAGCTCAGCTCGCCCTCGGTCATGCCCCAGGTCACCAAGAAGTGGACGATCCCGCCCTTGGTCGCGCCGTCGGTCTTGGCGTACTTGATGAAGGTGAACTCGGGCGTCCCGTCCCGCTTCGTCGCCAGGCGCGGCGCGTCCGGCACGTAGTAGTACTTGTGCGCGTCGGCGTGGTCCCGGTACAGCACGAAACGGCCGGCCTGGACGACCTCGTCCAGGGCCACCTCCGCGGCCACGAACAGCGCCGCCGACAGCATGATGCCGACCGCGATCAATGCTTTCTTCCCTCTCATGGCGTCCTCCCTTTCAGGGGATCGATACTTTTCCGTCCTTGACGGCGAGGTCGTAAGTGGACAGGTCGAGGAACGTCTCGCCGCCCGTCTTCCATCCGCCTTTTTCCGACCGGCCGTCGGCCAAGACCTTGGTCACCCGGTACCTGTAGGTCCCGCCTTTGGCCTCGGGGATGTCGAACTCGAGGTCGACCTGGGGCTCGGACCCCGACATGAACGTGACGGTCCTGAAATCGCGCTGCTTCTTGGCCGTCAGGATCTCGATCTCGGCCGTGATCTTGGCGATCTCTCCGTTCGCCCCGTTGACGAAGTCGAAACAGAGGACGCTCATCCGCCGGTAGTTGAAGGAGACCTTGTCGGCCAGATTGACCAGCTTGAAGAGGCCCGGATCGTTGGCCATGGAGACGGGCACAGCGAAGGACAGCCGGTGGTCCCGCTCGCCGTCCTTGAACTTGCCTTCCTCGTCGATCTCGTAGCCGCCAAAGGTGAACTCGCACTCGATGGATAGGCCCGTCGCCTTCCCGTCCTCGAAGATCTTCCAGAGGTAGCTGGCCGAGTCGCGGCCGAGCGGCAGGGTGAAGCTCTTCCTCGTCCAGAGGAGCTCCTTTTTAACCAGTTCCTCTTTCTTCTCCTCGGGGTCCCCCGGCTCCAGACGGCCGTAGCTCAGGACACAGGTCAGTTTGTCGATCGGGACGGGGCGGTATTCGAAGCCCGCCCCTTTCGCCTTTCGGAGCGTTTCCGTCTCGTCCGCGAACTCGACGGCGAGGGCAAGCACTCCGCCGGCGATCGTCTGGGGGCCTTCGGGCGCGTCGGCTTTCACGTAAACGTACTTGTAGAAGAAGAACTGGGGTTTGTCGAACGACCGGACCAGGGCCAGGCCGGCCGGGACGTAATAGTAGAGGTTCGGCGCCTTGTGATCGGGAAAAATGAGGATGCGGCCGCCGACCGTCTCGGGTTTCGAGAGCAGGGGGTCGGCGAAAAGACCGGGGCCCGCCGCCCCCAAGAAGGCCAGAAACCCGATAATGGCCGCGGCTCGCTTCATGCCCTATTTCTCGTAGTAGGCATAGATGAAGGGGTCGGTGGCGCCCTGCCAGCCCGAGGAGGCCTTGGTGCTGTCCTTGAAGAGCCAGGTGATGTTGTACTCGTAGTCGAGGTTATTGGGCTCGTGGAAATAGACGTAGTTGATGTTGAGCGGCTCGCCCTTTCTCAGGACGACCTCCTTCTGCAGCTCCCGGCCGAAGTTCTTGTGGCGGAACTGGACCGCGATCCGGATGACGCCCTTCGTCGTCATGTTCTCTTCGTCCGCCAGGACCTCGATGTAGCGGTACTTGTGGGGCGGGGCCAGCGTGATCACCGGCTGCGACGTCGTGATCCAGTCGCCGTCGACCTCGAGGCCGCCGTTATAGCTCCACAGGGGCTTGTACTGGTATTCGAGCCACTTGTCCGTGGCGTCGCCTTTCCGCCGATACTTCAGGGACAGTGCGTTGCCGTTCTGCCCGAACTTGGTTTTGTCGAAGACGAGGTCCTCGGTGACCGACTTCATGTCGGCGTCCTGGTACTCCTTCTTGAAGGTGATGCCGGCGAAGTTGATGAACTGCTTGAAGGTCTCCAGGTCCTCGCCGTCGAGGATGACGTTGACCGTCCTCTCCTCGAAGGTCGGGTCGTCGAGGTCGACGACCGCGAAGAGGGCCGGGTTCCGGCCGTTCTCCTTATAGAAGTTGCCGATGTTCCCGGTGAGCGGAACCTCGCGGCTGTCCCGTTTCCTGCGGGTCAGGTCGACCGTGTACTTCCCGGTCATCTTGACCGTCTTCTGGTAGTAGCCGACGTGGGCCTGGCCGAAGAGCTTGCCGAACCAGTTGCCGCCCGTCGAGGCCTGGGATTTCCCGATGTCTTCGGGTTTGACGGGCTTCGCGTCGAACATCATCTTGGCGATGGTGTTGTAGGCCGTCTCCAAGAGCTCGTCCATCTTGGTGTCCTCGCCGATGACGTCGAGCTTGATGGCCCCCTGCTCCTTGAGCTCGGCGTAGATCTTCTGGATCTGGACGCTGACGAAAACGTTGCCGGCGTCCATCTTGAATTCCTTGTGGTTATAGACCTTCTCCCAGTCGACCGTCAGCTTGGCTTGGTAGGCAGGGGTCAGGCCCTGGTAGGTCAAGATGAACTGGACGGAGACGTCCGATGTCGGCTGCTTGAAGGAGTTCATGAGCAGGGTCGAGCCCTCTTCGGTCAGGGCGATGGAGACAGCCGCCTCCGAGCCGGCCAGGAGCGGGGCCTTGCCCGCGCCGCATACTTTCCGGGCGAAAACTCCGCCCTCGCCCGCCGAGGCGGAGATGATGTGGAAATCGCCCTTGGTGAACATCACCGGGCCGAGGATCTTGCCGTCCTTGTCCACCTTGGTGAGCTCCCTGCGGGCCGCGTTCAGCTCTTCCGCGGTCAGCCCGAACGTGCACAGGAAATGGAGGATGCCGCCGGTGATGTCCTTGCCGGAACGCACGTACTGGATGAAGCTGAACTTCGGGACGCCATCCGGCCAGGCCGCGATCCGCGGCCCGAGCGGCATGTAGTGGTAGCCGTGGGCGTCGGCGTGGTCACGGAAAAGCAGGGCGTTCTTGACTTGGATCGGCTCGACGTCGAGCAGGACCTCGGCCCGCAGGGCCGAAGGCAGGACGGCCGCGAGAAGGCAGAAGCCCAGGCAAAACTTCAGGGTCCGTTTCATTTTTTCCTCCCGTCGTCCATGGCTATTTCTGGAAGATCTTCTTGACATGGAAAGTCCCCAGCGTGAGGTCCAGGGAATCCACGACCTTTTCCCATTCGGCCGACTCGGCCGATTCGCCGGTCTTCAGGACCGCCTTGATCTTGAATTCGAACGAAAGCACGTCCTGGGTCGCGAGCGGCAGGTAGACCACGACGAGGTCCTTGAGCTTGTCCTTACCGAGGTCGACTGCGGCCATCAGGCCCTCCTTGGCCTGGGCGCTGAGGTAGGGGGAACGGATCTCGATGTGAAGCTTCTCGACCTCGAGGGGCGTTTCGTAGGCCGCCGGGTCGAAGACGTTGGCCAGGGCTTCGACGTTGACCTTCCTCATCCGCTCGATGTAGGAGACGACCTCGATACTCCCCCAGATCTTGTCCAGGCATTCCTGGCAATCGAAGTCGGGGGCGGCCTCCATCCAGAAGCTCCGGGCGTAGGTTTTGAAGAAGGTGTCCATCTTCGGGTCGGCCGGCACGCTCTCTTCGGCCGGCTTGGCGGCTTCCTTGTCCTTGTCCAGTTTTTTGTCGAGCTCGCTCTTGAGGAGCCCCATGGCCGTCTCGAGGAGCGGATTCTTTTTCTTGGGGGGCGGAGGCGCCGTCGGATACACCTTGCGGTACTCGGCCAGGAGCTGGCCGTGGAGGACCAGCCGGGCCTGGATGTCCCTGGATCCTCCCGGCGGGATCACGACCTCAGGCTGACAATCGAGGCTCTTATAGACTTCCTCCATGTTGGGGAGCTTGAACCGCAGGCTGACGTTGGCGATCTTCAGGGGGAAATCGGAGAGGTTGCGGACGTTGTGGAGGGTCAGGAGAGAGGCCCTCTCGTCGTAGGAGAAGCCGAGCTCCTCAAGGGGAGAATACATCCGGCCGGTGAAATACTTCAGCCCGACCTTGATGGGGATCTCGCGCTCGACCTCCCCGGTCTTGATGCGCATGCCCGCGGTCAGGCCTTCCTTCTCCAAAAGGGGCTTGAGCTGGGCCAGGGTCTCCGGAGTCATGCCGATGCTGATCGGGAGTTCGGTCTCGAGAGACCCGAAAGTCGGGATACGGATATTCTCGATCTGCCAGTCCTCCCAGCCCTTCATGTCGATGATGTTGGCCTCGTCGTAGGGCATGGATTTGAGGACGGCCGACGCCCCTTTGGCCGCTTTGAGCGCTTCCTCCATGACCTTGACGTCGCTCGGGTCGATGTTGGCCTGGAGCGTCAGCGTCGTCCGGATCTTCTGGTCTTGCGTCCAGACGGCGCTCACCCGGTAATCCCCGGTCGCCTTCTCCCGGATGAGGTTGATCTCGCGCGGCAGAAAATAATAGGTGTTCGGCTTGGCGTTGTCCTTATAGACCCGATTGAGCAGGGTCAGGGGCTCTTCGATGGCGAGGGGACCGGCGTCTTCGATGGCATGTTTGGGTGGCGCGGATCCGGCGGGCGTCAAGGTGATCGGCCTCATGTTGATCTTGTTGAAGTTCGCCAGCTCGAGCTTGGGCTTTGCCGTCATCCCCTCCTGGGGCCGGGTCATCGTCGCGGTCTTGGCGGTCGCCGTCGATTTCAGGGCCGGCGTCGACAGCCCGCTCGCGATCCCTTCCTGGGTGACGGCGGCCGAAGCCCAGACGGCCCAGTCCTGGCGGGCGGTCTCGCCGGCCGCGACCTGGAGCCGGAACGTCACGGTCTTGCCGGCATAAGCGCTGAGATCGGCCGCGAGCTCGTCGAGGACTCCATCGGCCCGGGCGGTCTTGGCGGCGATGAGCCGGATGGCGCCCGTCGTCTGGTCGAAGACGTGGACTTCGAACGTCGCGCCATCGGTGGCCGTCGCGCCCTTCAGGAACCCGACCAAAGCCATGAATTTGGCGTTGGCGGGGATCTGGACATTGGAATACGTCCCGAAGATCATTCCGGCCGTTTTCCATTCGGGGTGTGTTTCAAGGACCAGGGCGAAACTCTTCCCGTTCTCCAGAGCGACATTGGTCAGATGGCGGGCGAAACCCCGGCTGTCGCCGTCGGAGCCGTTCCAGGGCAGCTCGCCCGGCGCCGTGAGGGCGCGGGCCCAGCGGGCATCCGGGGCCTTCTGGACGAAATCATAGACGACGGCCGAGGAAAGTGAAGAGACGGCCCCGAGAACGAGACCGGCCAGGATAAAGATCCGCGTCAAACGGCGGCGAGGGAACACGGCATCCATTCGGTCCTCCTTCATCATGAAAGGGAGATCCTCCGCCAAAGGCAAGGATCCCCGCATTATCCAGAGGGTTTAGTCGGGCGAGGGGACGAAAGAGGGTCTTTTACATGCCCCGTCGTGGTCATTAAAGTCATTATAGGGCTGTCGAAAAAGCCGTGTCAACAGAAATGACCCTGAGTTATGGAGGACGGGTCGTGCGCGGCGGCTAGAAAAGAGTGAGGAGGGGTGCCCCCGCGGCACCCCTCGCTCCGGAACAAAAAGAAGGAGGGTTATGGAAGGGTATCGGGAATCCGATGTTAAGAGAGGCACCCTGAGGGAGGAGGTCCCTGGTTATTTTGTCTCTCGCAGCCGATCGATGCATTTATTTCCGTCCCTCGGGGTGCGTTGACCGCTTTGTCTTTCTGTCTGCCATCTGCGGCTCCACACCGTATGAATGCATATTTTATGCCACTTTCGCGGCCTGTTTTTCCCCTATAAAAGAAAAGGGCGGCGTAAATTTTATTTTCACGCCGCCATGATCCCAGTAAAATTCGTTTACAGTAGCGCCCGCTGGCCGTCAAGCCTTGTGGGCGAGGAGCGTCCGAACGCCCTCGACGACCATATCGACTTCTTTCGTCGAGATATAGATCGGCGTGGAGACCCGAACGCCATAGGTCCCAGCCTCCCGGTTGCCCGTCGTCCGGACGACCAGGTTATATTTCTCCCGGAGGTAGTTGACGAGCTTTTCCGGATCGGCACCGGTCATGGAGAAAGCGGTCAGACCGGCGCTGATGTAGGGGTCGACGGGCGTGTGGATCTTGACGCCAGGCGTCTTACCCAGATCCTGCTTGAGCCGGGCGGAGAGCGCCTTGATCCGCCGCTCGATGCGGGATTTGCCGATCCGGCTGTTGAAGTTCAGGGCCTCGTCTAGGGCGAAAAGGAGAGCGTCCGACCTCTGCCCCTGAGGGTCGAGCTTGGCGGCCCCCTTGGCGGTGTCCCAGCCCGAGCTGACGATAGTCGGCCAGACCTTGTCCAGGACCTCTTTCCTCACATAGAGGAGGCCGACGCCGGTGGGCGCGCCGAGCCATTTGTAGGGGCTCGACATGAAGAAATCGACTCCCAACTCCTTCATGTCGAGGTTCAGCATACCGATGCCGTGGGCGCTGTCGGCCAGGATGAGGAGCCCCTTGTCATGGGCCAGCCGGCTCAACTCTTTGAGGGGCATGATCAGCCCGGTGATGAAGACCGTATGGCTGATGCTGATGATCTTCGTCCCCGGCGTGATCGCCGCGGCGAACGCGTCGACGATTTCCTGCGCATTCTTCGGGAAAAGAGGCATGGGCACTTGCGTTATCTTGACGCCCGCTCTTTTTCCCTTGAGCCGCCAGGGGTTGATGTGGCCGGGATGCTCGAGGCTGGTCACCAGGACTTCGTCACCCTCCTTCAGGTCGAGGCCGTTAACGACGAGATTGACGCCCTCGGTCGTGTTGCTGGTCAGGGCGACCTCTTCGGGGGAGGCGTTAATAAACGCGGCCAGCTTCTGCCGGACCGACTCGCGGAAGGTCGGCAGGTAGTTATAGCCGTCGTACGGATTGGTCATCTGGACGCGGAAATAGCGCGTGAGCGTGTTGAAGACGGGCTTGGGCATGGGGCCGAGGGTGCCATTGTTCATCATGATGAAGCGGTCCTCGAAACCGTAAAGGCCGCGGATCTCCTCCCAGTAGACTCCGTCGGGCGCCTCGTCCTCGATGTACTTCTGGTTGAGCGACGTGACCTTCTGGTAGATCCCCGCGTTGAGCGCCTCCATGGCGGACAGGGACAAGGCCGAACCGGACAGCAGACACTTGGCGAATTCCCTCCGGGAGAGACACGGCGGAACGTTCATGGATGGACCTCCTTCGGATATTCGAGGTCATTGTAGGAATAAAGAGCGGCTTGCGTCAACCCCTAGGCCGGGGCTTGTTCGGGGTTAACCCTGAGCCGCGCTTCTCTTCCCCGCCTTGAACGGCCGGGCTTCGCGGCGAACGGGTCGACAGGATCGGAGGACCGGGGAGGACGGGTTTGTTCAAGCCATTGATTCCAGGGGGTTCCTGGACTGAAGGACCCTGTCGATCGAAAGGTCGAGGACGCTGAGGTCGAGCGGTTTGACGAAGAAATGGCTGATGGCCAGCCGGCTCATGTCCTCGATCTTGACGTCGTCCGGATGGGCGGTGATCAGCATGGCTTCCCCTTCGAAGCCCTGCTCCCTGAGTTTCTTGATAAGCTCCATGCCGTTCAGGAAGGGAAGCTTGTAATCGGCGATGACGAGGTCCACTCGCGAGTTCTTGAGCTTGGACAGGGCCTCCCGCGAGTCCCTCATCGAAGAGACCTTGTATTTCTTGCCGAGAAGCAGGCTGAACGTCTTGCGTATATTTTCGTCGTCGTCGATGATCGCGATCTTTTTCGTTGCCATGTGATGCCTCTATCTTTCTTTCCCTACCCTTGTATTTGCACCTTTTGTGCCAACTCCGACCGCCCTTCACCAGGGGGAAAGCGGCCGGTCCCCGGCCGCCCGGCGGAAAACGCCCCAAGATTGTTTACAGCGGGCAAGGGAGTTTACACGGTCCGGATCAGGACGTCTCCCCCAGATCGAGGCCGTATTCCCTGATCTTCTTGTCCAAGGTCGGACGGCTGATCTGGAGGATCTGGCTGGCCCGGGTCTTGCTCCCCTTGACGGAGCTGAGGACGTATTGGATGTATTTTTTTTCGACCTCTTCGAGGGGGACAAGCTCGTCGGCGAAGGACCGCCTCTCGTCGGGCTCGAGCGGCAGGTTCTCCTTGAGCACGACGTCCCCCTTGGCCAGGATGACGGCCCGGGTCAGGGCGTTCTCGAGCTCGCGGACGTTTCCCCGCCAGGGTATGTCGACGAGGAGCTTCATGACTTCGGGCGGGACCTTGTGGACGTTGCGGCGGAGGTCCCGGTTGATCTTTTCGAGGAGGTAGGCGACGAGATCGGGAATGTCCTCCCGCCGTTCCCGCAGCGGCGGCAGGGAGATCTCGACGACCTTGAGCCGGTAGTAGAGGTCCTCGCGGAACTTCCCTTTTTCGATCAACCCCTTCAGGTTCTGGTTGGTGGCGGCGATGATACGGGCCTCGGTTTTGAGGACCTTCTCCCCGCCGACCTTCATGAAATCCCGGGTCTCGATGATCCGGAGGAGCTTGCTCTGGAGGTTGGGGGAGACGTCGCCGACCTCGTCCAGGAAGACCGTGCCCTTGCCGGCGATCTCGAACTTGCCCTTGGTCTCGCTGACGGCGTCGGTGAAAGCGCCCTTGACGTGCCCGAAGAGCTCGCTTTCGAGAAGAGTGTCGGAGATCGCGCAGCAATTGATGACGATGAACGGCTCGTCCCGGCAGAGGCCGTTGTAGTGGATGGCTTTGGCCACGAGCTCCTTGCCCGTGCCGCTTTCGCCCTGGACGAGGACGTTGGTCCGCGTGTTGGCGACGGACCCAATGAGCTTGAAGACGCCCCTCATCCCGGCCGAGTGGCCGATGATATTGTCGATCGTGTAATCCTTCTTCTTCTCCTCGACGAGGTAGCTGACCTTCTCCTCCAAGGCCCGGACCTGGAAGGCCTTGTCGATCGTCAGGTCGAGCTCCGTGGCGTTGAGCGGCTTGACGAGATATTCGAAAGCCCCCAGCTTGATCGCCTCGACCGTCGTCTTCATGTCGTCAAACGCCGTCATGATCAGGATGATGGCCCGGCGGTTGCGCTCCTTGATCTGGCGCAGGACTTCGAGCCCGTCGATGTCGGGGAGGCGCAGGTCGAGGAGGACGACGTCCGGGGAGGATTCCCCGTAGGTCCGGACGCCCCCCTCTCCGGTGTCGGCCGTGGCTACTTCGAACCCTTTTTTCCCGAGCTGAGAGGCCAGGGTTTTCCGGACCAGCGGATCGTCTTCGATGATCAGGATGGATTTCATGATGCTTCCTCCGCCGGGATGAGAATGACGAACGCGCTCCCCCTGCCCCGCTTCTTGCCGACGCGGATCGTCCCGTTGTGCTGTTCGACGATCTTCCGGGCGTTAGCCAAGCCGAGCCCGAAGCCGGAGGGCTTGGTCGAGAAGAACGGTTCGAAGATATTCTCCCAGTCCTTTTCCGGAATGCCGGGTCCGTTGTCCGAGATCCGGATCCGGGCCTTTTTCTTTCCGCCTTCATCGATCGGCTCACAGACGATGCTGATCTTGCCCCCGGCCTCGAGGGCCTCGTGGGCGTTGCGGAGCACGTTGAGGAAGACCTGGCGCATCTTGTCAGCATCGACGTTGATCTGGGGCAGCCCCTCGGCGTAGGTCGTCTCCACGACGACCTTCTTCCGGGCGAGCGTCTCCCTGAGCAGCTTGAGCGATTCTTCGACGACCTGCTCGATCGGCCACCGCTCCAGGCTGAGCTCGGGAACGCGGGTGAAATTGAGCAGCTCCTTGATGAAGCGTTCGATCTGGTCGATGCCCTCGAGCGACAGGCCGATGTGGGCCTTGACCGCCTCGGCGAAGCTCTCCTCTTCGGCGACCTTCTGGATGTTGAGCTTCACCGAAGTCAGGGGGTTCCGGATCTCGTGGGCGATCGTCGCCGCCATGCGCCCGATGGAGGCCAGCTTCTCGTGTTGGACAAGCTTCCGGTTGGCGTCCTCCATCCGGTCCCGGGCGTGGAGGAGCTGGCCGGTCATTTCGTTGAAGCTCCGGGCCAGGTCGCCGACCTCGTCCCTCGAAGCGATGGCGATGGCCTGGGAGAAATCCCCCTTCGAGATCCTGACGGTCCCCTCGACCAGCCTGTGCAGGGGCCGGGTGATCCGCCGGGCCAGGAACGCCGCTCCGGCGATCCCGAGGAGGAACCCGCCGGCGGCGATGATCAGGAGGACCTTCTGGATCTCGCGCAACTTGGCGTACATGGGCTCGAGGGACATGCCGATCTTGACCGAAGCCCACTTTTCGTCCTCGCTGTTCTGCGGGAAGACGGCGATCTCGACCTCGCGAACCCTCAGCCCCCGGCCCTGGATCAGGATCACTTTCTCTTCGGAAAACGGGGGGTCGTCGCGGACGATGTCTTCCGGGAGGCGGCTCCCCGGTTCGAGGGCTTCCCGCCCGGGGAAAAGTTCGCCGGTAACGTAGGGACGGCCCGACCGGTCATAGAAAACGATGTAGGGCATGTCCTCGTCGATGTGGTCGTCGACGTACCTCTGGATCCCGGCCCGGTCCTGGCGGAAGAGCGACTGGAAGTTGGCGTCCTTCATGCTCTCGGCGAGAAGGAGTGCCCGGGCCTCCGCCTCCTCGGAGAGGATGGCGGCCTCGCGGCCTTGGATGACGACGAGGACGGCCCCGAAGAGAAGGCAGACGAGCAGGGTGATCCAGAAGACGAGGCGCGTCGAGATCGATATCTTGAGTTTCATGGGGCCCCGCTTAATCCTCCAGCCAGATGTTCTTGGTGTCGAGGAACTGGAACCCCATGGCCGGGAGATGCACCCCCCGGACCTGGGGGAGGACGGCGATGCGGACGCGTTCCGAGAACAGGGGGATCGCGGGCACTTCCTCGTAAAGGATTTTTTCGATCACCCTGAACAGACCGACCCGCTTTTCCCAGTTCGGCTCGACCTCGGACCGTTCGAGCAGGCCGTCGAGCCGCGAGTTGACGTAGCGCGCGTTGCGCTCGTTGATGATGGACCGGGAATGATAAAGGGGGACAATGATGTTCTCGGGGTCGGGGAAGTCCATGTTGTATTCCAGGAATTTCAAGTACGGTCCGCGGACCTCCAGGATGTCCTCCGGCCTCTTGAGGTATCTCACATCCAGCTTGATCTCCATCGCTTCCAGCTGGCGTTCGAGCTCCCGGGCGAACCGGGACGACTCGTCGGCCCGAGGCGAGGCGAAAAGGAGCGTCAGCGTCAGGCGCTTCCGTCCGCCCACAGGCAAGAGACGGTCGAGGAGGAGCTTAGCCGTATCGGGATCGGTGAAAGGACTGGCCGCCTTCGGAAAAAAGCCCGGGAGCAAGGGCGGAATGTAATTGTCCAGGACCGAGTGACGGAACGGGAGCGTGTCGTAGGCTTCGGCCAGGCGGGGTTTGTCGAGTCCCAGGGCCAGGGCCCTTCGGACCTCGGCCTGGTCGAGGGGAGCGATATCGCAGCTCAGGGCCAGGAAGAAGGACTTCAGGGTATCGTTCTCCAGGACCTGGAAACGCTTGCGGAGGTTCCTTTCCGAGGTCACGGTGACCAAGTGGACGCTCCCCTCGTCGAACTGATCGTCCGTGAAATGGGGGCTGTACTCGATCGTCGAGAGGTAGGGCCTCTTGCCGAAATAGAAAGAGTTGCGCTCGAGCGCGACGCCCAGGATCTCCAGGCGCGGACTGCGGATCCACTCGGAGAACTTGAACGGACCCGTCCCGACCGGCTTGTTGAAGAAGCCCCGGCCTTGGCTCTCGAGGAGGTCTTTCGGCAGGATCTTGCAGTAGAACATCCCTAAAAGATAGAGGCCGGAGAAGTAGGGACGCGTCCAGCGTATTTCGAAGGTCGACTTGTCGATCACCCGGAACCCCGTGACCTCGGACGCGTTGCCCTGCCAGAACTCCTCGGCACCGACGACCTTTTGGGTGAAGTATTGATAGTAGGTGTTGCCGGGGTTGTTCTTGACCAGCCGCTCGAGGGAGTACTTGACGTCGTCGGCCGTGAGCTCGCGTCCGTTATGGAAGCGGACGCCGGGCCGGAGATAAAAGGTGATGCGTTTCCCTTCGTCCGAAACAGTCCAGTATTCGGCGAGCGAAGGCATGGGGTTGAAATGGGCGTCGAATTTGACCAGCCCGTCGTAGAGTTGTTCACAGATGAAGTAATGGGAAGGGGCGGCCGGGTCGAAGACCTGGTTGAACGGGGTTAAAAATCCCTTGATCCGGAAGGTCCCGTTGTACCTCGGCGCGGGCTCAGTGCTTTTCTGACGGGGCGCGACGGGGGCGCCGGACGCGTTCGTGGAGGCGAGCAGGGCGACGAGCAACAGGAAGCGGAGGCCCTTGCGGTACGTGGTCAGCATGGATATGCCATCATGATATCTAAAACCCTATTTAAATGCACCCTCTGGTGCCCGCGCTATTCAAAGCAAGCTTCATGCCAAGAAAAGGGGCGCAGGACCATGGGGAGAAAGCCTCCCCTTGGGAAGCGGCTTTCAACAACGTAAATAAATTTTACGTTATCGCGGGTCGATGAGGCTTTATTTCCCGGCCAGGTCGAGGACCTTCTGGAAGACGCGGAGGAAATTGCCGCCCCAGATCTTCTCGATCTCGCGATCGGTGTACCCGCGGCGGATGAGCTCTTCGGTCACGTGGATCATGCCGCTCACGTCGTCGCAGCCCACGACCCCGCCTCCGCCGTCGAAGTCGGTGCCGATCCCGATATAATCCACGCCGACGACCTTCCTGACGTGGTCGATATGGTCGACGAGGTCCTGGACGTTGGCCCGGACCTCCGGGTACTTCTGGTTGACGGCCTCCCGCTCGGCCATCGCTTTCGCCCGGAGGGCCTCGTCCTGGATCTGGCGGATGTTGCCATACTTGGCTTCGAGCTCTTTGAGGGCCTTTTCGCGCTCAAAAATGACGGGCGGCGTTTTGACGTAGGCGGCCAGGAAGCAGATCTGGATAACGCCGCCGTTCTTGGCTAGGGCCCGGAGCTGGGCGTCGGTCAGGTTCCGGGGGTTGTCGCAGACGGCCCGGGCGCTCGAATGGGAAGCGATGATCGGGGCCTTGGCCACGGCCAGGACATCGAAGAAAGACTTTTCGGAAGCGTGGGAGATGTCCACGATCATACCCGCCCGGTTGCACTCGGCCACGACCTGGCGCCCGAACTCGCTCAAGCCCTTGTCCTGCGGATCGCGGCGATCGGTCGAGGAGTCGCAGATGTCGTTGTCAGAGGAATGGCAGAGGGTGATGTAGCGGACGCCCTTCTTGTGGAAGAATTCGATGAGGGACAGGTCCTGGCCGATGGGATAGCCGTTCTCCATGCCGATGAAGGCCGTGAGCTTGCCTTCTTTCTTGAGGCGCCGGGCGCCCTCGGGGTCGACGGCGAGGCCGATCGTCGAAGGGTACTCCTCCGTCATCTTACGGACGGCCTCGACGGCCTGCAGGGCGCGGTCCTTGGCCTTGACATAGGCCTCCGGCGTCAAGGGACCTTGGCCGACGAAAGCGGCGAAGAACTCCGCGTCGAGCCCGCCTTCCTTCATCCGGGGCAGATCGATCTTGCCGGCGCCGCGAACGTTCGGGTCGTGGCGGTCGCCGATCTTCCAGTCGGTCCGGAGCAGGCTGAATGCTGTGTCGCTGTGGGTGTCGACGGTCAGCATGCGGGCATGGAGCTCGCGCGCCTTGTGTTCCACGGTCAGCGGCGTTTTGGCGACGTTGCAAGCGGAGACGGTGAACGCCAGCGCGACGGCTAGACAGAGCCCGACATTATGGATCTTCATGGTTACTCCTTGGATCTCCCGGAAGGATAGGCCCCACGCATCGGTATTAGGCTGACTCTGACGTGCATGAGAGGCGCATTATAGCAAATCCGGCGATTTTATTCCCGAGGCCGCGGTGATTTGGTCGGTCAGAAGACGGACGAGGGAAGTTTCAGGGGAAACCGCCAAAACGTGTTTGAGCGAGGCGTAGCGGACGCCGAGCGAGTTGTTTTGGCGCCGCTGGGGCCTGGGATCCACCCGCCCCAGCGGTGTGAAGAATCACCGCGGCGAACGAGGATGATCCCTGAGGCCTAGTCATGCCTGAGGGCTATGACGGGGTCGACGCGAGCGGCTCGGCGCGGCGGGGAGCGACAGGACGTAATAGTTGCCGGAATCGGTTCCCGTCGCTTTCCGGAAATCGACCACCCGATAGCCGCGGGCGAAGAGACCCTGGAAAACCTCGCGGGTGGCCAGCCTCCAGTCGACGGGGATCCGGCGCACGTTCGCGTCGGCCACATCGGTTTCCTGGAGGATCCGGTAAAAATCCAGGGGGATCCTGACGAGAAGGACCTCTCCCCCGACAGTCCCATCGGTCCGCTCCACGACCTCGAGCTCGAGCTCGGAGCTCTTCCCCGTCACCCGCCGGACGCCGGCCCGGATGGGTTGGGGCGCCGCCAGCGCCGCGTCGAAGTCATAGGCCGGCTCTCCCCTTTCCGCCTCCCTTCCGAGGTCCCAGGACATCAGGAAGCGGTCGGTGGGGACGTCCAGCCGGTTGAGGAGGCCGCCGTATTCGCCGTAGGTCGCCACCCTGTATTCGAGGACATCCATGCCGAAATGGTGGACGTTGCGGTGGGCGTTGACCCCGGTCAGCGGATCGTAGGTGCATATCAAGGTAGAGACGCCCAGGATGCCGAGGACCATCTCCCTCTGGAACTCTTTGATCCGGATGCCCAGCCCGTAGCTCTGGTAAGCCTTCCTGACCCCGGCGTACTGGGAGTAGAAACGGAGGTTCGAGCGGTCACGGAAACCGACCTTCTTGTCGCGGACGCCGACGAAGCCGTAGCAGAAGCCGACGAGGTCCTTTGCGCCGACCACGAAGCCTCCGCCGGGGGCTTCGACGAAAGCGCCGATGAAGAGGCTCCCCCCCTCGTGGAAGACGTTTTCGCACATCATGTTCCGCGCGCCGGAAAGGCGATCGTCGGGAAAATCCCAGATCTCGTTGCGCAGGTTCTCGTACATACCGTAATCCTCGGATTCGTGAGAGGTCTCGACGCGCAGGAGGAACCGCCTGTCCCGGACGGCGACGATCTTTTCCAGATTTTTCATCGTTCTGCCGTCCTATTCTAGCCGAAGGAAGGAGCGCGTTCAATGACCGGCCCGGCGGTTTTTGACAGGATTCCCGTGGCATGCTATACATGAGGCAGCCGAGCGGCGCGGCCACGGAACCACCAGGATCATGACGGAAACCAAAAAGAACCTCAAGGTTGCCTGTCTCATCAACCCCCGGGCGGCGAATTCCAAATGGATGAGGCGGAAGTTCCTCCGCGCCTACTTGAAAAAGAAGCTCCCCGGCGAGATCTACGACGGGCTCGACGACAAGCAGACGACCATGGACCGGGCGGTCGCCGCGTGCAAAGATTCCGGGACCATCGTGGCCATGGGCGGCGACGGGACGATCGCCGACACGCTGCAGGGGATATTCTTGGCCGGCAAACAGGGCGACGTCCTTTTCGGGGTCATCCCGTTCGGCAGCGGCAACGCCTTCCGAAAGGCCTTCGCCATCCCCAAGAATCCGCTCCGAGCGATCGACCATCTGGTCGAAGGCGTCCCTCGGACGATCGACCTTATGGAGGTCGAGGGCCGCGTCGCCGCGTTCGCCAGCGTCGGAGCAACGGCCCGAGTGACCGGGGAAAAGCTTCGCGGTAAGGTCATGGGCGTCTGGGGACACCTTCTCGCCGCTCGTCGGCTCTTCGACACGCCGAGTGACCTGAAAACGCTCGAGCTCTATGATGGGTACGATAAGTCCGGCCCCTTCGCGGCCAAGACGATCACCTCGAGCTTTTTCGACTGCATCGTCGCCAAAACGAACTATTTCGGCTACAGCTGGAAGATCGCCCCCCGCGCCGTCGTGGACGACGGCTATCTGGACATCTCCCTGTTCGAGATGGGGCCGGTCAAGTACGCCTTCCTCTTTCCCTTGATCTACTTAGGCCTCTACCAGAAACGGATGCGGCACTTCAAAGCCAAGCGCGTCGTCATCAGCGGCCACGACCTGCCCCTCCAGTTCAACGGCGAGTTCCTCGGCGACCGGGACCGCCTCGAGTTCCGGGTCCTGCCGCAGGCGATCCGGATCGTCTGCCCGCCGACCCGACGGGCCGGAAAGAGGTTCCAGAAGGCCTCTTCCTAGCGGCCGGAGACAGCCGGGCAGCGTCCGACCGACCCTCATCGCTGTGATATAATCGAAGCGTAACGCCATTCGCGAGGAGGCCCCATGAAAAGGATCCCCGTACTGCTTACAGTAGTCCTGGCCGCCCTGGCCGCATGCTCCCCCCAGATCCATATCGACCTGCTGGGGCAGGAAAAGCTCGAGGAGATCGTTCTCGTCCCGAGTCCGGTCAAGGAAAAGATCCTGATGATCGACGTCGACGGGATGATCTCTTCGGCGCTCGACACGGGGCTTTTATCCAGGGAAAAGAACGCCGTTTCCCGTGTCTTCGAGCGTCTCGAAACGGCCGCCCGTGACCCCTGGGTCAAGGCGGTCATCCTCAGGATCGATACCCCCGGCGGCGAGGTGACGGCGAGCGACATCATCTATCATGAGATCCTCCGCTTCAAAGAGAGGACGGGACGGCCCGTTCTTGGCCTGATGATGAGCGTCGCCGCGTCGGGCGGCTACTACATCGCCTCGGCCTGCGACGTCATCATGGCCCATCCCTCGACCCTGACCGGAAGCATCGGCGTCATCTCCATCTTCCCCAACGTCGAGTCGCTGATGACCAAGGTCGGGGTCAAGGTCAACGTCATCAAGTCCGGCCCGGCCAAGGACTCCGGTTCCCCGTTCCGGGACATGACGGATGAGGAGAAGAAGGTCTTCCAGGGGGTCATCGACGAATATTACGAAGGCTTCCTGGCCGTCGTGGCCCGTAACCGGAAGGACAAGATCCCGGCCGAAAAGCTGCGAACGATCGCCGACGGCCGCGTCTATACCGCCCCGCAAGCCTTGAAGCTCGGGCTCATCGACGCCATCGGCTATTTCGACGAAGCCTTTGACAAGGCCCTTTCTCTCGTCCCCCTCAAGAGCGCCAAGCTCGTTTCCTACACCTATTATCCCAAGACGAAGACGAACATCTACGCTAGCCGTCTCGGCGATTTCTCGCCCCTCGACACGAAGGTCCTGGAATCGATGCTGGCGGTCCTCAAGACCGGCTTCTACTATCTCTGGCTGCCCCAAATCCCGTGAAGGCCCGGGCGGTCACGGGGTCTTGGACCGGGTGACGATCTCGAACTGGGGGGGCTTGATGATGTTGGCCTTGACCGTGCAATGATCGATGGCCTTGACCACGGCTTGCCGGTATTTCTCGGGAAAACCGTCCGGCAGGACGACGGAGATCGTGATCTTCTCTATCAACTTGGAAACCTCGCCCTTTTCGGCGGTCATGGTCATGGCCAGGCCTTCGGTGGGAATCTTGCGCTCGCGGCAGAAGGCCAGGGCGTAAAACCCGGCGCAGGCGGCCAGGGACACGAGGAAATAATCGAAGGGGGCGAGCGCCGTCCCGCCGCCGCCGTCACGGACGGGCTGGTCGGTCTTGACGACGAACCCCTTGTATTCGACATCGACCTGGAGTCCGTCGCCGAATTTCACGATCATCTCTTTCGGGCTCATGAGTTCTCCTTTTCTCTCTTCGCTCGCGGCCTCGTTTCCCGCGGGCCCTCCAGGGCCTTGCGGAACATGGCCAGGATGATGTCCCGGTCCTTGGCCGTCAGGGTCATGCGGAAAAAGATATCCTGGACCTTTTCGGTGATGAAGGCCCGGTTGGTGTCATGCATGAAGCCGAGGCTGTCGAGCATCTCCCGGAAGCGTCGGCCGGCCTCCGCCTGTTCGGAGTGCGTCAAGGGGAGATCCTTCCTGGCGGCTGGAGCCGGCGCGCTCTCGAAGGCGATGGCGTGGAGCGTCAGCGTGACCGCGACGCCGAGGTTGTAGGACGGCTGGCGCGCCGCCTGGGGGATGTGGAAGCGGATATTGGCCAGGCCGATCTCCTCCTGGGTCAAGCCCGTTCTCTCGTTGCCGAAAACGAGGCCGATCCGGGATCCGGCCGGATACTCCTCGAGGCTCCGGACTCCGTCCGCGAGGGTGACGAGCGGAAATTCGTGGCGGACGCGGGCCGTCGAGCCGAGGACGACGTGACGGTCAGAAACGGCGTCCTTGAGCGAGGGGAAGAACTGCGCCCCCTCGATGACGGATTCGGCGTGGATGGCCGTCCGCCAGGCCGAGGCTTCGAGCTTGTCGAGCCCGACGATGCGCAGGTCCGAAAAGCCCGTGTTGGCCATCCCCCGCGCCGCCAGCCCGATGTTCTCCGGGCTGTCCGGGCGGACGAGGACGACGGCGAACCGCGAAACGTCGATCATGCCGCACGATTATAGCCGAGTACGGGGCCGCGGGGAAGCCTTTGCACGATCCGTTGACTTCCGCGAATCGGCGGTGCTATAAATCCTTCATGCCCCAAAAGCCAGCCCGTTGCAAGGGAGCCCTCCCGAAGCCCCAGGCGTATAAGTCAGGCCTCAAAGGCCTCAAGGCCCTTTTTTCCAAACATGGATTCTCGGATTATCGCTGGCTCGACCCCGCCGAGATCGTCGTCGCGGAGTGGGTCCGGATGAAATGCCTCTACGGCTGCCGGGAATACGGGAAGAACGCCGCCTGTCCGCCCAACGCGCCCTCCGTCGACGCCTGCGCCCGTTTCTTCCGGGAGTATAAGCGGGCCGCCGTCTTCCATTTCGCCAAGGCGGTCGAGCGTCCCGAAGACCGTCACGCTTGGGGCCGCAAGGTCAACCTCGAGCTCCTCAAGCTCGAGGAGGACGTGTTCAAGGCGGGCTTCGTCAAGGCCTTCCTGCTTTTTTTCGACAGCTGCGGCATCTGTCTCGAATGCGCGGCGAGCCGGACGGCCTGCAAGGAGCCCAAGCTCTCCCGTCCGACGCCCGACGCCCTGGCCATGGACGTCTACAGCACGGTGCGCAAATTGGGCTACCCGATCGACGTCTTGTCCGATTTCAAGCAGGAGATGAACCGTTACGCTTTCCTGCTCATCGATTAGGGCGGGCAAAACGGTTATAATAGAAGGAGCCTTATCATGTGGTGGGACGGCAAGATCCAGAGGACTTTCCGCTGCCGGCTGCCCCAGGCGCCCGGCAGTCTGGGCCGTCTGCTCGCGGCCATCGGAGATCGAAGCGGCCTGATCGGCGAGATCCGTATCGTCCAGATGGGCGGTTCGGCCATGGTCCGCGACATCACCGTTTATGCCGATGACCTCCAACATCTCGACGCGCTGATCAAGGTCGTCGAAGCCACTCCGGGCGTGGCGCTCGTCGAGGTCCGCGACGAGGTCCTCGAAATGCACCAGGGGGGAAAGATCGCCATCCGCAGCCGTTACGATATTTCCTCGCTCAGCACGCTCCGCCTCGTCTACACCCCGGGCGTCGCCGAGGTCAGCCTGAAGATCAAGAACAATCCCGCCCTGGCCCGGCGGTATACCTCCATTCGCCACCTTGTCGCCATCGTCACGGACGGAACGGCCGTCCTCGGCCTGGGCGACATCGGCCCTCTGGCGGCCATGCCCGTCATGGAGGGCAAGGCCAGTCTCCTCGAGACCCTGACCGGCCTTTCGGGCATGCCCATCCTCCTCGACACCAAGGACCCCGACGAGATCGTCGAGACGGTCGTCCACATGGCGCCGACCTTCGCCGCCATCCAGCTCGAGGACATCTCGGCGCCCCGCTGTTTCGCGATCGAGGAGCGCATCCAGGCCCGGGTCGACATCCCGGTCATGCACGACGACCAGCACGGCACGGCCTGCGTTGTCACGGCCACGCTCATCAACGCTGCCAAAGCCACCGGCGTCGACCTCGGCCGCTGCCGGATCGGCGTCGTCGGACTGGGGGCGGCCGGTCTGGCCCTGGCGAAAATGCTGATGTTCCGCACCAAGAACCCCGTCCTCGGGGCCGACATCGCGCCCGACGCCCTCGACCGGCTGAAAAGCGCCGGCGGCATCCCCTCCGACCTCAAGGCCATCATGGCCGGCTGCGACGTGGCCATCGCCACGACGGGGGTTCCCGGTCTGATCAAGAAAGACATGGTCCGCAAGGGGCAGATCATCCTGGCCCTGTCCAACCCCAACCCCGAGATCGAGCCGGAACTGGCACTTGAGGCCGGAGCGGCCTTCGCCGCGGACGGGAAATCGGTCAACAACGTCCTCGGCTTCCCCGGCATCTTCCGCGGCGCTGTCGACGCCAACGTCCGGCGCATCACCCGCGAGATGCTAACGGGCGCGGCCGAGGCCATCGCCGCCTTCGCCCCGCCGGGCGAGATCGTTCCCAACCCGCTCGACAAGGCCCTGCACAAATCGGTCGCCCGGGCGGTCGCCCGGGTCGCCCTCGAGCAGGGGCTCAACCGGGACGATCTGACCGGTTATTTCGACTGAAGCTCCACGGACTTACGCCCGTGGGATCTCTTGGACTGCAGGCGTTGGAGCGCCTGTCCCATTCGTGGGACTCCGGGTCCTTAGGTTCGCGGAGTCCCACGAATGGGGTTGACAAGCATCCGCGGCTCGGCTATATAGGAACCGCGCCGGAACGGACATCCGGAGATCGGACTGGAGGGAAGATCATGATCAACGTCAAGGAGATCCTCGACCAGAAGGGCTACAGGGCTTGGACTATTTCGCCCGGAGCAAAGGTTTTCGAGGCCCTCGAGCTCATGTCCAAGAAAGGGCTCGGCGCCCTGGTCGTTCTGGAGAACGACGACGTCGTCGGCATCGTCTCCGAACGGGACTACGCCCGCAAGATCATCCTGATGGGCCGGAATTCCCAGGACACGCTGGTCCGGGACATCATGACCAAGGAAGTTTACGGCGTCCAATACGAAACGACAGCCGAGGAATGCATGGTCCTGATGACCGACAAGCACATCCGCCACCTGCCCGTCTGCAAGGACGGCAAGCTCGCCGGCGTCATCTCCATCGGCGACGTAGTCAAGGCCATCATGACCCAGCAGAAGGTGACGATCGAGAACCTCGAGAACTACATCATGGGGAAGTATCAATAGAGCCCTCGCGAGGGCGGCGGTGAAGCCGCCTGTCTTTCCCTAGTGAATATAACACCGACCGCAGGACGCCGCCCGTTTTGGCAGAGAGGGGGTCATGCATATCCCCCGGCCCCCCGGGAACCAGTCCCGACGGTTCCCCCGTCCCGCTTCGAGAGAAGCGGGACGGGCCCCCTTCCGATACGGGGGCTATACATGACCCCCTCTCTGCCCGGGCAGCGTCCTACAGTCTTATCGCCGAATTAGGGGATATCCCGGGCATTATTGCCGAGATCAGAAATCCATTAAGCCTATCTCGCGGAGAGCGAGATAGGCCGCGCCGAGCACTCCCGCCGAATCGCCCAGGATAGCTTTCAGGATAGGGATATTTCGGCCGGGGATCCCGAAAAGAGCTTTGTTCATGATCGGCGGGACGTGTTCGTACCAGAGGGGGATGTTCGAGACGCCGCCGCCGAGGACGATGGCCTCGAGGTCAAGGGCGTTGACGCAGTTCGCGAAAAGCTCCCCCATGACCCGGAAGGACTCTTCGAACATACGGCGCGCGCGGGGATCTCCTTTTTCGAATTGCTCGAAGATCTTTTCAGGGGTGAGGATATCGCCCGAAAGCTCGGCGTAGCGCCGGCCGAGGCTCGGCCCGGAGAGATAGGCCTCGCCGCAGCCCCGGCGGCCGCACTCGCACACCCGGCCGTCGATATCGATCGAAGTGTGGCCGATCTCGCCGGCGTTCCCGTTCGGGCCTCGGTGGAGCCTGTTCCCAAGGATGAGACCCGAACCCATGCCCGTGCCCACGATGACGGCCATGACCGTGAAGTACTTGCCAGAGCATTGGGCGAAGAACTCCGCCAGGGCCAGGCAGTTGGCGTCGTTCTCGACGATAAGCGGGACTTGAAGCCTGGACCGGAGCAGGCTGACGAGGCCGGGCTTCTCGTAAAGCGGCGTGTGGGGGGCGCCGTACATGATGTCGTCACGTTCGGAGTAAGTTCCAGGGGTCCCCATACCGACGGCCTCGTAGGGGGCCACGCCTGCCGTTTCGGCGATAAGTTGGAGGATGTTGGCGACGACCCGTTCCCGGCCGAGGCCGGGTTCCGACAGCCGGCGCTTGCGGGCCAGGATCTTCCGCGTTTCGTCGACGAGGCAGGCCTCGACCTTGGTCCCGCCCAGGTCGACGCCGATGGCAAAACGGCTCACAAGTGATCTCCGCGGCTATTTTATGGCAACCAGGGATATTTTCCAAGATTGTCGCCATCGCCAGATAAGGCCGATTCTCCCCCCTTTAAATTTCCGTAGCCATTTGATACAGTGAATGACCCCGTTGGGAAGACGTGATAATGCGGATATCGGAAGAAGCGCTCCGGGAACGACGGGCCGCGAGGACGAGCCGCATTCTGGTCACGGGTGGGACGGGGTTCCTTGGCAGCCACATCGCCGTCGCCCTTCTAAGGGCCGGCTACCGGGTGACGGTTTTAGCCAGGTCGTCAAAAAAGCTCGCGGCCCGGGACCGGGTCGCCCGTCTCGCTGACTGGTTCGGCCTCGATGAACCGCTGCGCCGGTCTCTCGACGTCGTTGAGGGCGATATCCTCGATCCCAGTTGGGCCGCCACGGCACTCGGGGGGATAGCGGGGCAGGGCCCGGTCGACGAGATCGTCCACTGCGCCTCGAACACGGCCTTTGCCGAACGGAAGCGGGCCGAGGTCGAGGCAGCCAACGTTGGCGGGCTCGGCAACGTCATCGACTTTGCCGTCCGGAGCGGGTGCGTTTTTTTCCACCATGTCAGTACCGCCTTCGTCGCCGGAAAGCGGACCGGGCTCCACCGTGAGGAATGGATCGAATCGGGCGAGTTCACGAACGTCTACGAAGAGACCAAGGCCCGGGGAGAGGTCCTGGTCCGGGACGTTTGCCGCCGCGAGGGCATCCGGCTCAACGTCTACCGGCCATCCATCGTCTACGGCGATTCCCGGACGGGACGGACGCTGCGCTTCAACGCCCTTTACTTCCCGGTCAAGGCGGCCGTTTTCCTCCGGGATATCTACCTTGCCGACATTCGTGAGCGGGGCGGGAGGAAAGCCGCGGAGCTGGGAATCCGGATGAAGGAGAACGGGGACCTGGTCATGCCCATCCGGATCGAGGTCGGCCGCGAGGGCGGCATCAACCTCGTCCCGGTCGACCACTGCGTCGATGTTTTCATGGCCATCCTGGAGGACGGCCTCGACGGCGGCGTCTATCACATCGTCAACTCCCGGCCGACGAGGATCGAAGAGCTCGTAGGCCATGCCAAGCGCCTTTTCCGCCTGGACGGTATCGAGACCTGCGGGCCGGAGGCATTCGGCGCGCGGCCGAAAAACGCCCTGGAGAACCTTTACGGCTCTTATCTCGAGGCCTACCGCCCGTACATGCAGGACCTGCGGACCTTCGAGATCAAGAACGCCGCACCGGCCCTCGAAAAGAGGGGGCTTGTCTGCCCCGAATTCGATTACGATATTTTCGCCCGGTGCATGGAATACGCCGCCGAGACGGATTGGGGAGCCCGGCTCTTCCCCTAGGAACACGGAGCGCGGGCCCTTGCCTCGCATGGCGCCCCGCCGCGAATCGTGTAAAATAGGTCCTCATCCATGGAAAGAACGCGAATGGCGGAGATCGTCCTCGCCTCGGCCTCGCCCCGGCGCCGGGAGCTCATGGCCCGGGTCGAACCGGAGTTCCGCGTTTTCCCGACCGGCGTCGACGAATCCTCGGTCGCGGAGAAAGACCCGCTCGAGTACGCCATCGCCGCCGCGGTGCTAAAGGCCAAAACCGCGGCCGATTCCTTTCCGGAAGCGAACGTCATCGGGGCGGACACGGTCGTGGCCCTGGGTCTGCGCATCCTCGGTAAGCCGTCCGACCGGGACTCGGCCAGAGCCATGCTCCGGGCGCTTTCCGGCCGGCGGCACCGGGTGATGACCGGGTTGGCCTTATACAACAAAGCCGAAACCCGCCTTCTCACCGGCTACGACCTGACGTATGTTACCTTCCGCGAGCTCTCCGCGGAGATGATCGAAGGCTACCTCGACCAGGAAAGCTACATGGACAAGGCTGGCGCCTACGCCGTTCAGGAGGTCGGCGACGCGTTCGTCGCCCGTCTCAAGGGGGATTACGACAACGTCGTCGGCTTTCCCGTGGAAAAGGTCCGGCGTCTCCTGACCCTGTTCACAGCCCCGCCGTTCACCGTCGAGGTCGAGGACATCGATTTCCCGACCAGCTCCGGGAAGGCCGTGGCCGACGGCCGCAAACTGCTCATCCCGGGCGCCGTCACCGGCGAAACCGTCCGGGTCCAGGTCGTCGGCGAGCGCGGCGCCGCCCGAGTCGCCGAGGTCATCCGAGTCGAAGCTCCTTCACGCCGCCGCACCGAGCCCCGTTGCCCTCATTTCGGGCCTTGCGGCGGCTGCCTCTTCCAGAATATCGACTACGGGACCCAGCTCGAGCTCAAGGAACGGCACCTCAGACGGACGCTCGAGGAGGCCGGCGTCGCCGAGGCGGCCGCGGCCGTCAAGGCCATCACGCCCTCGCCGGACTTCTACTCCTATCGGAACAAGATGGAGTTCGGCTTCGGGGAGAACTGGGGCCGGCTCGTGCTCGGCCTCAGGGAGAGGGTCACGGCCACCCGGCAGACCCACCGCCGCACTCTGTCCATCGACACGTGCCCGATATTCAGCCCTGTCGTCGAGCGTGTCTTTCCGGCCGTGATCGATTTCGTCCGCGAAAACGGCCTGGCTGTTTTCGACATCCTGTCGGACCGCGGACACGTCCGCCACCTGGTCCTCCGGCAGGGGAAGAGGACCGGGGAGCTCATGATCATCCTCGTGACGGCTGAGCTTCCGGGCACGGACCTCGCCCTCCTGGCCGAGCGCCTGATGACCGACGTCCCGGAACTCAAGAGCTTTATCCACGTCACGAACAGCCGGCCCTCCGACCTCGTCGAGCACCAGAAGAGCCGGCTCGTCGCCGGGGCCCCGTTCATCGAGGAAACGCTAGCCGGCCTCACCTTCCGGATCTACCCCCAGACGTTCTTCCAGACGAACACGGCCGGCGCCGAACTGCTCTATCAAAGGATAAGGGACGAAGCTCCGCTTTCTCGGGAGAGCCGCGTCCTGGGGCTCTACTGCGGCGGCGGGGCGATCGAGCTCTCGCTCGCCGGGGCCGTCCGCACAGTGACGGGTATCGACTCCTCCCCCGCCAATATCGCCAACGCCGTGGAAAACGCCCTGGTCAACCGCGTCGAGAACGCCGCCTTCGTGCCGGGGACGGTCGAAGCCCTGCTGAGCGAACCGCTACGGGAACCGGCCGACGTCGTCATCGTCGACCCGCCGCGCGTCGGGCTCACGGGCAAGGCGCTCCGCCGGGTCTTGGACCTCGGCGTCCCCGCGGTCGTCTACGTGTCCTGCAATCCGGCCTCACTCGCCCGGGACCTCCGTGGTTTCCTCAATGCCGGCTACAAGGTCAAATCCCTCTCGCCCTTCGACCTGTTCCCCCATACGCCCCATCTCGAAACCCTGGCCGTGCTGGGCAAGTAAAGAACGGGCCGCTTCTATTCTAAGAGGACTTTACTTTCCTTTCCATCGGATGTAAAACCGATCCCGAAGGAAGGAGATGACCATGACCCACGGCAAGCCCACCCCTCACTTCATGACCCGACCGCGATGCTGCCCGTGCGCGGAAAAGCCCGGTCCGCAAACGGGCTCTCTCTCGCGACGCGAATTCCTGAAGGGCGCCGGCATGACGGCACTCGGAGGCGTGGCCGCGGGAGGGCTCTCCTGGCCGCTTCTCGCGGGCCAAGCCGAGGCGACCGGAGAGGTCTTCCGCCCGACGCCCCTCCGGGTGAAACCTGTCTTCCTTTATGAGATCCCCAAGCGGAGGCCCCAGACGAGCTGGCGTTCATGGGGCGGTATCCAGACCGAGGCCGAGGCCCGGGAGGAGGCCGGCCGGATCCGCAGCGAGCTCGAGGCCTTGGGCCAGAGAGCCGACTTCCCGGTCGAATTCCTGCCCGTAGCTTCGGTCCGCGAAGCCGGCGATCTGGCCGCGTCCGGAGACATCGCCAGTGCCCATGTTCTTCTCGTCTATGCCGCCGGCGGCTGGCTCGACCGCTTCGTCGCCCTCGACAAAACGGGCAAGGACCGCATCGTCTTCTGCCGGCATAAATCCGGCCCCCTTTACCTGTGGTACGAGATCATCAGCCCGAGATATCTGAGGCGGCACACCGATGCCCTGGCCGAAACAGGGGTCGATGATGACGACGTCGTCATCGACAGCCAGGATGAACTCCTTTGGCGCCTCCGGTCTTTGGCCGGGCTCCGCAATACGCTCGGCACGCGCATCCTGGCGATCGGCGGACCTGACGCCTGGGCCCAGCCGGCCGGAGTCGTGCCCAAGCTTATCGCCGAAAAGTGGAAGTTCGATATCGTTACCGTTTCCTATGACGAGCTGGGGAAGCTCATCCGCCAGGCCCGCGCCGATGCCGCGGCCGTACGCCGGGCCAGGGCCCGGGCCGACGCCTACCTGCGCCAGGCCGGGACGAGCCTGGAGACGGAGCGTTCCTTCGTCGACAACGGGTTTCTCCTCGACGGAGTCTTCCGGGCCCTGATGGGGACGGCCGGCTGTCGGGCCCTGACCATCAACGGCTGCATGGGAACGATCATGCCCCTCGCCGAGACGTCCGCCTGTCTGACCCTGAGCACTCTCAACGACGACGGCTACCTCGCTTTCTGCGAGTCGGATTTCGTGGTCATCCCCTCGGGAGTCCTCCTGGCTAACATCACCGGACACCCGGTTTTCCTCAACGACCCGACCTACCCGCACGACGGCATCATCACCCTGGCCCACTGCACGGCGCCGCGCAAGATGGACGGCCGGACGGCCGAGCCGGCCCGTATCCTGACCCATTTCGAGTCCGACTACGGCGCTGCCCCCAAGGTCGAGATGTCCAAGGGCCAAAAAACGACCAATATCATCCCCGACTTCGCGGCCAAACGCTGGCTCGGGCTTCACGGCGAGATCGTCGAGGCCCCGTTCCTGCCCATCTGCCGTTCCCAGATCGACATCCGCTTCCAATGCGACGCCCGGACGCTGGCTAAGAAGATGCCCGGTTTCCATTGGATGACCGGCTACGGGGAGTATGCCCGGGAGGTCGGCTACGCCCTCAAGCGCGTCGGCATCGAATGGGACTTCCTGGGATGATCAGGCCACTGCCCGGGTGGCGATGACGTCGACGCCCGTACCGAGGACGTCGGCGATGAGGACCTGGCCGCGGCTGACGGGGGCTTCCGGACTGAGCCGGGCGATTTCGGCCAGGACAGGGAAGATCATCTCCCTCGGTACGGGGCCGCTCAACCGGACTGAGACCATTCTCGACGCCGTACCCCTGACCGGAACCGACGTGGCCAAGTTCCGCTTCGGATGCAGCACTTCCTCGACGGCGAAGGGGATCCCCTTATCGCACTGATTTCCAGAAACTTCCGGTTCTCCGGTCTCGTCCCTGCGAACCTCGAGCTCGCACCCGACCGGGCAGAGGACACAGGTCAGGCGTTCGAGGACGGGGAGGTCATTCATGGCAGCTGACCTCGAGGTCCTCTTCGACGGCCGGGCGCACTTTGATCTTCTGAAGCTCCGAAGGAAGGAGGCGGCCGAACTTCTTCCGGGCGTAGACCTTCTCCGTGACCTTCCCTTTGACGACGACTTGGACGTTCCTGAGGGGGCGTGTTGTCCGGAAGCTCCATTCGACGCCGGCCGTCCCGGCCGTCAGGACTTGGGGGAGGGCATATTTGACATTCGGCCCGGCGGAGACGCGGACCGTGCCGCCGGCCGTCCGCTCCCCCGCCGCATAACGGGCGGCTCGCTCCCCGGCGGCGAATCCCTCGTACGAGGCCCAATCGGCCACGTCGTGGATGTGGAGGACGTTGCCGCAGGAAAAGATCCCGGCGGTCGAGGTCATGAAATTCTCGTCGACGACGGCTCCCCCGGTGAACGGCGAGAGCGCGACGCCGGCTTTCTTCGAGAGCTCGTTCTCGGGGATGAGCCCGACCGAAAGGAGCAGGGTGTCGCAGGGGATGACGCTTTCGGTCCCGGGGACAGGCGCGAGCGCATCGTCGACCTTGGCCGTGACAACGCTCTCGACCCTGTCCCGGCCGCGGATCTCGACGACGGTCGACCGCAGCTCGAGCGGGATGCCGAAATCGAGCAGGCATTGGCGGACGTTGCGCTCGAGACCGCTGGCCCAGGGCATGATCTCGAAGACGCCTTTCACCGCGACGCCCTCGAAGGTCAGGCGGCGGGCCATGATCAGCCCGATATCGCCGGAGCCCAGGATGACGGCCGCGTTGCCGATGCGGAGGTTCTGGAGGTTGACCAGGTTCTGGGCCGATCCGGCCGTGAAAACTCCGGCCGGGCGCGTTCCCGGGATCCCGATCATCTCCCGCGTCCGCTCCCTGCAGCCCATAGCCAGAACGATAGCTCCGGCCCGGACGAGCCGGTATCCGGACCGGCAGTTGATCCGCAGGACGCGCTCGGGCGCGAGGTCGAGAACCATGGCCCCGGTCTCGACCTTGATCGGTTCGCGGACGACGTCCTCGATGAGCCGCTCGGCGTATTCGGGACCGCTGATCGTTTCATTATAGAGAAAAAGCCCGAAGCCGTCGTGGACGCACTGGTTG
>JBFYOD010000040.1:0-4009 GCA_041303965.1 Candidatus Aminicenantota bacterium | reverse complement strand
CCTTCCTGGCCAGCCAGGCTTACGAGAGGACCCACGCGATCGTGCTGACGCTCTTCCGTCTCGCGGCGACCCAGCGCCGCCTGCTGGAGTGGGAGACAGCCGCGGCCAGCGAAGCCCGAGGTGCCGGGAAGGCGAGGCGAACGAGCGCGCGGACGTTCATGGTCGAGATGATCGCGAGCCCGCTGGCCGCGTTGAGCGGCCTCCTCCTGGTCTCGCTGGTACGCCCGGGCGCGATCCTCACGGCTATCCCGATCCTGGCGCTGTGGGCGGCCGCGCCGCTCGTCGCCTACGCGCTGAGCCGGCCCGTGGTCCCGCGACACGTCGAGTTGGGGGAAGAGGACCGCCGGTTCCTCCGTCTCGTGGCCCGCAACACCTGGCGATACTTCGAGGCGTTCATGGGCCCCGAAGACCACGGCCTGCCCGCGGACAACTTCCAGGAGACGCCGGAACCCCGGACCGCACACCGGACGTCGCCCACGAACATCGGCATGGGGCTGCTCGCCACACTGGCCGCACACGATCTCGGTTTCATCCAGACGGACGAGCTCGCCTCCCGGATCGACGCCACGCTGACCACGATGGAGGGCCTCGAACTCTTCAAAGGTCACCTGCTCAACTGGTACGACACGCAGAGCCTGGCGCCTCTCCAGCCGGCCTACGTGTCCACCGTCGACAGCGGCAACCTCGCGGGCGCGCTCATGACCCTGGCGGAAGGGCTGCGCCAGGCGAGCCGGCAACCGCCGCCAGCGGCCGAACCGGCAACCGGTCTTTCCCAACGCCTCCTGGAACTGGCAAGCCGCGCGGCCCGGTTCGCGGACGGGATGAACTTCCGGTTCCTCTACGATCCGCAGCGCCGGATCCTCTCCATCGGCTTTCGTCTCGCCGACGCCGAAGGGCCGGGCCGTCTGGATGCTTCCTATTATGACCTCCTGGCCTCGGAATCGCGGCTGGCGAGTTTCATCGGCATCGCCAAGGGCGAGCTCCCCGAAACGCACTGGTTCCACCTGGGACGGCTCATCACGGGGGTGGATGGGGCTCCCACTCTCCTGTCCTGGAGCGCCACCCTGTTTGAGTACCTGATGCCGCTCCTCTTCATGAAAAGCTTTCCGGAAACACTCCTCGACCAGACGTGCCGGATGGCCGTGCGGCGGCAGATCGAGTATGCGAGGGATTGCGACGTGCCCTGGGGGATCTCGGAGTCCGCCCACAACCTCGTGGACCGGCACGGCAATTATCAGTACAAGGCCTTCGGTATTCCCGGCCTCGGCCTGAAGCGCGGCCTGGGCGACGAGCTCGTGGTCGCTCCCTACGCCACCGCCCTCGCCGCCGGGCTCGAACCGAAGGAGGCCGCCCGCAACCTGCGGCGCCTTGCCGAAGAAGGCCTCGAAGGCGCCTATGGTTACTACGAGGCCATCGATTACACGCATGGGAATGCCGAGGAGCCCGAAAGCGACGGGAAAAGAGCGGGTCTCGCCCGGGGAACTGTCGTGCGAGCCTTCATGGCCCATCACCAGGGGATGACACTCGTGTCTCTCGCCAACGCCCTCCTCGGCGATCCGATGGTGAAACGCTTTCATGCCGACCCGCGCGTGCAGGCCACCGAGCTGCTGTTGCAGGAGCGGGTGCCTCGCCAGACGCACATCACCCAGCCGCGGCCGGTCGAGGAAACCCGCGTGGCCGGCCCTCAGCCCGCGCTGGCAGTTCGCCGTTTCCGGTCGCCGCATACGCTATTCCCCCATGCGCAGTTCCTGTCCAACGGCAACTACACCGCCATCGTGACGAATGCGGGAGGGGGCGCCAGCTTCTGTCGAGGCAGGGCGGTCACAAGACACCGGGAGGATCCGACCCGCGATCCGGGGAGCCAGTTCCTCTATCTGCGCGATGTCCGGAGCGGCTCGGTGTGGTCGGCGACTTTCCACCCCACGGCCAAGGAGCCGGAGGACTACCTGGTCTCGTTCCTCGCGGAGAAGGCGACCTTTCGCCGCCGGGATAACGACATCGCCACTCTGCTCGACATCGCGGTCTCGAACCAGGACGACGTTGAGGTGCGGCGCCTGGCGGTGACCAACCACAGCGATCGCCCCCGCGAGATCGAGATCACGAGTTTTGCCGAGATCGTTCTCTCCCCGCCGTGCGACGACCTGGCCCATCCGGCCTTTGGCAAGCTCTTCGTCGAGACGGAATACCTTTCCGAGAGCGCCGCCCTCCTCTGCCACCGCCGGGCGCGCGCCCCGGAAGAGCCCGGGGCGTGGGCGATCCACGTCCTGAGCCTGGAAGGACGGAAGCAGGGGCCGGTGGAATGGGAGACCGACCGGGCACGCTTCCTGGGTCGCGGCCGCGGTCCCGAGAACCCCCAAGCCCTGGACGGACGCTCCTTGTCCGGCACGACCGGGTTCGTGCTCGACCCCATCGTCAGCCTCAGGCAGCGTATTCGCCTCGCGCCGGGCGGCTTCATTAAGCTGTCCTTCGCCACGGGGATGGCGTCCTCCCGGGAGACGGCCCTGGCTCTCGCCCAGCGCTACCACGAGCCGAGCGCCGCGGCGCGAACCTTCGCTCTCGCCTTCGCGCATGCGCAGAGCGGCCTTCGCCACCTCGGCATCTCGAGCGAACAAGCCTTGCTCTTCGAACGCCTGGCCTCGCGGGTGCTGTATACCGACGGATCGCTCCGCGCGAGCCCCAAGCTTCTGGCCCGCAACACCCTTGGCCAGGAAGGCCTCTGGCCGCATGGCATCTCCGGCGATCTCCCTATCCTCCTGGTACGGGTCGTCGAGGACAACGACCTGCCTTTGGTGCGCCAGGTCCTGCAGGCGCAGGAGTACTGGCGGCTCAAGGGGTTGAGCGCCGACGTCGTGATCCTCAACGAACACCCCATAAGCTATCTCGACGAGATGCATGCGCAGCTCGTGGCCCTCCTCGACAATGGACCCTGGAGGACCTGGAAGCACCGGCCCGGGGGGACCTATCTCCTCCGTGGGGACCGCATGGCTGAAGCCGAGCGTATCCTCCTCGCGGAGGTGGCGCGCGCCGTCCTGAGCGGCGAGCGGGGAGATCTGGCCAACCAACTCGACCAATGCGATCCCGAGTGGCCGGAGCCGAAGGAATTCGCGCTCTCCGAGGAGTCGAGCTCGGCCGCCGCGTCACCGGCGCAGGTGGCCGTGCCCCCTCTCAGCCTGGCCAACGGCGTGGGCGGTTTCGCCGACGACGGGCGCGACTACGTGGTCGTCCTGGAAGCGGACCAGGAGACGCCCCTGCCTTGGGCCAACGTCATCGCCAATCCCGCGTTCGGGACGGTGGTCACGGCTTCAGGGTCCGCCTACACCTGGTCGGAGAACAGCCGCGAGAACCGCCTCACGCCCTTCGCGAACGACCCTGTGACCGACCCCACGGCCGAGGCGCTCTTCATCCGCGACGATGAGACCGGAGAGACCTGGTCCCCCACGCCGGGCCCGATGCCCCGCACGGGCGGAGACGGTCGCTTCGTCATTCGGCATTCCGCCGGGCTGACTCGTTTCTCTCGCGTTGCGCACGGCCAGCGCCAAGACCTTTACGTCTTCGTATACGCAAAGGACCCGGTGAAATTCTCGCTGCTCACGCTCACGAACGAAAGCGGAACGGCGCGTCGCCTGAGCGTATTCGCCTACAACGAGTGGGCTCTGGGACCGCCGCGGGTAGGCCAGAGCACGCACGTGGTGACCGAGCTCGACTCCGCAAACGGAGCGGTCCTGGCCAGGAATCCCTACAGCCAAGAGTTCGCGGGGCGCGTGGCTTTCGCGCACGCGAGCGAAGAGCTGCGCTCAGCAACGGGAGATCGCACGTCGTTCCTGGGTCGCAACGGTTCCCTGGCGCATCCGGCGGCGCTCCGCCGTGAAGCCCTGTCGGGCCGCTTCGGGGCGGGGCTCGATCCCTGCGCCGCGCTGCACGTCTCCGTCTCTCTGATCCCGGGGGAGACGCGCCTCCTTGTGTTCCTGGTCGGGCAGGGAAAGGATATGGACGAGGCCCGTGAGCTTCT
>JBFYOD010000039.1:0-14661 GCA_041303965.1 Candidatus Aminicenantota bacterium | reverse complement strand
CGGGAACGACGACGTCCACAAGCTCTCCGTCCGCGACCTGGCCACGACGAGCTCGGAGATCTCCGGGCACACCTCGATTGAACACGCCTGACCGGCCAGTACTCCGCCGCCGCGAGCGGCGGCGCCAGTCCCCGGGTTTCCCAGCCCGCATGAGAATATCCTCCCCCTCGGACCGTCTTTTCTATCGTGAGTGATAGGTTCCGCGACCTTGACAAACCGCTCGGTATTACTTATGGTAATACTGAGAGGTGCGGCATGCCCAAGGCCAAGATCGCCATTTCGATGGACGAAAAAGTCCTCGAGCGCGTGGACGGGCTCGTCCGAAAGCGGGTTTTCAATAACCGGAGCCAGGCGATCGAAGACGCGGTCGTCGACAAGCTCGGGCGGCTCGACAAGATCCGCTTGGCGCTCGAATGTACCAAGCTCGACCCGGCCCGCGAGAAGGAACTCGCCGAGGAAGGACTGTCCGAGGAGATGTCCGGATGGCCCGAATACTGAGGGGCGAGATCCGGTGGGCTGACCTCAGCTTCGGACAAGGTCGCGAACAAACAGGCCGGCGCCCGGTCCTCATCCTGAGTCACGACGTTTTCAACGAACGTTCGGGGACCGTGATCGCCATGGCCATAACCAGCCAGCCCCAGAAGGCAGGTTTTCCTCTGACCCTGCAGATCGCGTCGAAGGGACTTCCCAAGCGGTCCTGGGTCAAGATCAGCCAGGTCCGGACACTGGCGGTGGAGCGGATCGGAAAAACGGTCGCCGTTTTGCCCCCGGAGGAGCTAGCCCGGACCCTCGAGGGTCTCGACGAGATCATCGGCGACTAGGATCCGCCGCCAGAGGGACAGCCCCCATGGGGACAGTCCCTAATCACCAGGTTTGACCGCGTGGCGGTCCAAAGTTAGAATAGCCCGGTGAGCCTCGATTTCCTGTTCCGCACGGACGAGTTCGGCGCCCTCGTCCGCGCCGTCGCTTCGGGCGACCGGCCGCTCTCGGTCCACGGCGTCATCGAGCCGGCCAAGGCCTACGTCCTGGCCTGCCTGGCCCGGACGACCGGAAGACCGATCGTATTCATCCGGGCCGAATCCGCCCCCCTGGCCCCGGTCGAGCAGGAATGCCGGTTTTTTCTGTCCCGGCTGGCGCCCGACGCCGGGCTGGCCAGCCTGCCTCCGCTCGCCGATAATCCGTACTTCGAAGTCCCGCCGGCTCTCGACACGGTTTCCTCGAGGATGAAGCTTTTCCACCGGCTCCTGGCCACGCCGCCGTCCGTCATCGTCACCAACCTCGGCGGCCTGCTCAAGCCCGTTCCCGTCCCGGAGGACCTGGCCGGGCTCTTCCTGAGCCTCGAAGTCGGCGCCGAGGCCGACCACGACGCCCTGCTCGAAACGCTGGCCCGCTACGGCTACACCAAGGAGGACCTCATCGCCTCGCCCGGCGAATACGCCTGGCGCGGCGGCATCGTCGACATCTTCTCGCCCTGGGAGATCAATCCCTTCCGGGTGGAGTTCGACGGCTCGCGCGTCGTCTCCCTCCGCGAGTTCGATATCTCCAGCCAGCGGTCCTTGAAAAAGATCGAACGCCTGACGATCCCCGGCCTCCGGGAATTCGCGGCGTCCGCCGAATTCCTGGACCGCTGGGTCGCGGCCGCCCGGAAGCGGGCCAAGGGCGCCGGCCGCGACCTCGAGGCGAAAGCCGCCGCCCTCGTCCGCGGCGATTTCGGGCCCAGCTTCGCCGCCCAGGCCCTGCTCCTCGGCGACCGTTTCGCGCCGGTCACGGATTATCTCCGCGATCCGGTCTTCGTCGTCGACAACCCCGAGGCCGTCGATTGCGAGTGGGGCGCGCTCGTCGAGGAACTCCGCGGTCAGTACGCCGACCTCCTCGCCAACGGCGTCTTCGCCCTCCCGCCGGAGGAGGTCTTCCCGTCGCGGCTCCTCCAGAGGGTCCGCAAAGAGGCCGTGCGCTTCGAGGAACTCGGCGCCCCGGCCCGGAAAAAGATTTTTTTCTTCTCCTTCCAGCCCGTGCCTCGCTTCGACAACAGGATCCCGTTCTTTCTCCAATACCTGAAAAAGCTCCAGGCCGAGCGTGACCTCTGCTACATCTATCTTTCCAACACGGGGACGCGCCAGCGCCTGGCCACCCTGCTCCGGGAGAGCGAGATCCCTGTCCTCGAAATCGAGTCGCCTCTCGCCGTCCCGCCCCGCTCCGAGGTCTCGCTCCTCATCGGCGCCCTGCCCGGAGGTTTCAGCTATCCCAAGGAGAAGCTGAATTTTTTCGCCGAGAAGGACATCTTCACCGAGGAAAAGGTCATCGTCAACCGCTCTTCCCGGCGCCCCTTCTTCTCCCAGTTCCAGGACCTCCAGGCCGGCGATTACGTCGTCCACACCGATTACGGCATCGGCGTCTTCCGCGGCCTGCAGCGGCTCGAGGTCGAGGGCAAGGGCCGGGAGTTCATCGAGCTCCATTACCGGGACGGGGACATGCTGCTCGTGCCGGTCGAGGACCTCAATCTCGTCCAGAAATTCTCCAAGGCCGGACCCGAACTGCCGCCGCTCGACAAGCTGGGCACCAACACCTGGGAGAAAACGCGGACCCGGGCCAAGAAAGCCGTCGAGGCCGTGGCCAAGGAGCTCGTCGAGCTCTACGCCCGGCGCCGGGCCCTGAAAGGGCACGCGTTCTCGTCGGAAGGGAATTGGGAAGAGGAATTCGGCAAGACCTTCGAATACGAGGAGACCGAGGACCAGCTCCGCTCCATCCGCGAGATCCGCGACGACATGGAAGCGGAACGGTCGATGGACCGGCTTCTCTGCGGCGACGTCGGCTACGGCAAGACCGAGGTGGCCATGCGGGCGGCCTTCAAGGCGGTCATGGACGGCAAGCAGGCCGCCATCCTCTGCCCGACGACCGTCCTGGCCAGCCAGCACCTCAAGACCTTCCGCGACCGGATGGTCCTCTTCCCGGTCCGCGTCGAGGCCCTGACCCGCCTGCAGAGCGCCCGGGAGCAGAAGGCCGTCGTCGAGGACTGCCGGAAGGGCTTCGTCGACATCCTCATCGGCACGCACCGCATCCTGTCGAAGGACGTCGGGTTCAAGGACCTCGGCCTCCTCGTCATCGACGAGGAGCAGCGCTTCGGCGTCGGGCACAAGGAGAGGATCAAGCAGTTCAAGGCCTCGATCGACGTTCTGACGCTGACGGCGACGCCCATCCCCCGGACGCTGAACATGTCGCTTTCGGGCCTGCGCGACATCAGCCTGATCGAGACGCCGCCGCGCGACCGGCTGGCCGTCCACACCGTCGTAACGCCGTTCAACGCCAAGCTCATCGCCTCGGCCGTCCGCCAGGAGATCGGGCGCGGGGGCCAGGTCTATGTCATCCACAACCGGATCGAGGACATCGATAGGGTCGCCGAGCTCATCGTCAAACTCGTCCCCCAGGCCCGGGTCGTCGCCATCCACGGCCGGATGGGCGGGACGGTCCTCGAAAAACGGATGCTCGATTTCGTCGACCGGAAATACGACGTCCTCGTCTCGACGACGATCGTCGAGAACGGCATCGACATCCCGCTCGTCAACACCCTGATCGTCGACCGGGCCGACCTCTACGGCCTGGCCCAGCTCTACCAGCTCCGCGGCCGGGTCGGCCGGTCGTCGCGACAGGCCTACGCCTACTTTCTCGTCCCGCCCTACATCGAGCTGACGCCCCTGGCCCGGGAGCGGCTCAAGGCCCTCAAGGAATTCAGCGAACTCGGCTCGGGCTTCCGCCTCGCCGCCCGCGACCTGGAGATCCGGGGCGCCGGGAACCTCCTCGGCCACCGCCAGCACGGGACGATGGAATCCGTCGGTTTCGAGTACTATATGCAGCTGCTCGATCAGGCCATCCGCGAGCTCAAGGGCGAACCGGTCGAGGAGGAAAACCCCGAGATCCACCTCAAGGTCGACATCCGCGTCCCCGAGGATTACCTGCCCCAGGTCAACCTCCGGCTCAACCTCTACAAGCGCCTGGCCTCGATCGAGGACCTGTCCGAGATCGAGCGCATCCGCCAGGAGGCCCGCGACCGGTTCGGGCCTCTGCCGGACCCGATCGAGAACCTCCTCCGCTACGGCGCCCTCAAGCACCTGGCCAAGCGGTTGCGGATCCGCTCCATCGACCGGAGCGAACACCGGGTCGTATTCCGGTTCCGGCCGCAGACGCCCGTCGACTGGTCCCGGGTGACGTCCCTGCTCAGACGGTTCTCCGGGTCGCTATCGCCCGAGGGGGTCATGTCTCTCGCCTTCCGCGGGACGACCGAGCGGGCCCTCCTCGATGAAACGGTCGGGGTCTTGATGGAGTTATCCAATTAGACTACAATAGATTGATACTAAAAAAGATGTGCGGAAACGACAGGGTCCCCAAGAGAGGAATAAGGCCGGCGGCGCTCCTGGCCGCCCTGCCCATCTTCGGCCTCCTTGTCGCCGCCGCGTGCGGCCGCGAGGAAGGCCGGGGGCCGGTCTCGCGCGTCGCCAGCCTCGTCCAGGGCACGCTCCGGGGCCGGCCGGTCCTGCGTGTCGAAAAGAGCGAATTCGTCAACGCCGACTTCCGCGCCTACCTCGAAGCGACGGGCGCGGACGCCAAAGGCCTGCCGGCCGAGTCCCTGAGCCGGCTTTTCGACAGGTTCGTCGACGAGAAGATCCTGCTCGAAGCGGCGCGCGAGCGGGGGATCGCGCTGTCCGAAGATGAGAAGAAGGAGTCCCTGGCCAGGTTCGCCGTGGACGCCGTCGCGGCGAGCGAGCCCGACCGCGCCGAAACCGCGCCGCCCGAGGGGATCTTCGACCGTCTCCTCGTCGAGAAATACACCTTCCTCGTCGTCCGCGACATCCAGGTCGATGCGAGCGAGGTCCTCGCTTACTACGAGCAGCATAAGAAAGACTATCTGCTCCAGGAGCGGGTCCAAGTCAGCCAGATCCTCGTGGACACCGAGGAGAAGGCCGTCTCCGTTCTCCGCCGTCTCGAACGGACCGCCGAGCCGGAATTCCGGGCGATCGCCTTGGAGGAATCGCTGGGTCCCGAATCCTCCAAAAAGGGCGTCATGGGCGTCTTCCAGCCGGGCGACCTCCCCGGGGACATGGAAAGGGTCATCTTTGCCCTCGACGAGGGGAGGACCAGTCAGGTCGTCGAATCCGCCTACGGCTTCCACATCTTCCGGCTGGACCGGAAGTTCCCCCCCGCCCTCAAGACCGAAAGCGAGGCGGCCCCGGATATCCAAAAACGGATCATGGCCCAGAAAATGAAAGACGTCCTGGCCGCCCACCTCGGGGGGCTCAAGGACACTTTGAGCTGGCAGGTCCTCTCCGAGAACCTATTCTTCACCTATCAGAGGTTGGACGAATGAAAAGAATCATCGCAGGTTTGGTTTTGGCCGGCATGCTCTGTTCGGCGGCCGTCTTCGGCGGCGGGCAGGAAGTCGTCGAGGAGATCGTGGCTGTCGTCAACGACGACATCATTACCCTTTCGGACTACCGGACTATGTTCGAGCTTCGCCTGAACGAGCTCCGGGCCGCCCAGCTGCCCCAGGAGGAATACGACAAGCAGTACGCGTTGCTCAAGAAGGAGCTTCTCGACATCATGATCACCGAGCTCCTCCTCCTCCAGAAGGCCAAGGAGCTGAACCTGAACGTCAGCGACCAGATCAAGGCGCAGATCGAGAAGATCAAGACGGACAACGGCATGACCTCCGACGCCGACCTCCGCCGGGCCGTCGAACAGCAAGGCATGTCCTTCGAAACGTGGCTCAAGCAGTACGAGGAAGGGGCCATGCGTATGGCCGTCGTCTACACCGAGGTGGAGAGGGCCATCGTCCTCGAGGACGCCGAGATCGTCCAGTACTACAAGAAGAACCCGGCCGAGTTCACGATACCCACGGAATACAAGCTCCACGCCGTCTATCTCGCGTCCGAGGGCCGCACGCCCGAGGAATGCGAGGCCCTCAAAGCCGCGGTCGACGCCAAGCTCAAGTCCGGCGCCGCCTTCGCCGACGTGGCCGGGGAGCTCTCCGATCCGCCGATGAAAGAGTCCAAGGGTGACCTGGGGACCTTCAAGGCGGGAGAGCTCGACAAGTCGCTCGAACCGGCCGTCGAAAAGCTCAAGGTCGGTGAGGTGGGCGCCTGGGTCAACAACAAGAACGGCTGGTATCTTCTCAACCTCGTGGAGAAGAAGGACAGCCACCTGCTGCCATTCGAGGACGCCCGGAAAGATGTCGAGGAGAAGATCTACAACACGAAGCGTGCCGAGAAGGGCGACGCCTACGTCAAGACCCTCCGGGATCGGAGCTACGTCAGGATCCTCAAGCCCGAACCACTCGATAAATAACTTGGGCTATTCAGAAAAACGCCGCCCAAGCTAGGGCTCGAGGATGAGCACGGCGGCGGCCAGGGCCGTCGTCCATAACCCCGTCTCCCCCCTCGCCGTCTGGGTGACGCTCCGGGTCCTAAGCGACAGGCCGTTCGAGATCTTGAACGCTTTAGCGGCTTTCCCCCCGTTCGGCACCCGGAGCTTTTCCCCGAGTTTTGTCGCCAGCATCTCGGCGGCGAGGTACTCCGTGTGCCGGCCGGTCTCTCTCTCGGATTTCCCCGAATCGGAGTGCTCGGCGAGGTAGCCGTAGCGCGACGGGTCGTCGGGCACGGCCATGCCGATGGACGCCGAGATCAGGCCGCCGGGCTCGTCCGTGGCGTTTTCGCTGAGGACGACGAAGAGGATCTGGCCCGGCTGGAGAAGGCGCAGGCCCGCGTCCTTGGAGACGAAGCGGCAGCGCGGCGGATAGATGCTCGACACGCGGACGAGGTTGAAGGGGGCGATCCCCGCTTCGCGCAGGGCCAGCTCGAAGCTGACAAGTTTTTCCTTGTGCTGTCCCTGACCCCGGGTCAGGAAGACTCGGGAGGGCAGGAGCGCGCTCATGTCCCGCCCGCCCCTACTTCTTGACCTCGCCCGGTTTCGGCCCGACCGGCGCGTCCTCCTTGAAATCGATGTCGCGGGAGACGTCATAGATGCCGAGTCGAACGGGCGACGACCCCTTGGAGATGGCGAAGAGCCGGACCTCCGCCTGTTTCCAAGACGGATTGTCGCGGATGCCCGCCAGGTCCTTCCCGTCGACGCCGAGGTTGCTCCTCAGGGTGATGACCGGGCTCAACTCGCCCGGCGGCACGGCCTTGCCGCGGATCGCGGCCTTGAAGGCGTCGCCGAAATTCTCCGGGTCGCCCTTGAAGTTGAAGACGGCGTTGAAATTCACGTAGTTCAGCGGTTTGGCCCCGATATTCTTGATGCGGAAGGAGATCTGGGGGACGAGGATGAGCCGAGGCGGCCAGGGCTGGTAGTACTTGGAGACCCAGACGGACGTGTAGTCCACGACCTCGACCGAATTTTTCAGGTCCTCGCTGGACATCGTTTTGCACCCGGGCAGGAAGACGAGCGCCAGGGCGCCCAGGATGACGGCGTAAAGCGCGAATCTCTTCATGCGGCTTCTCCTCTCTCTTACCGTATGATAACGGACGGGGGGGAATTATTCAACCCGCCGGCTAGCGGACCAGCCGCGAGACCGGGACGGCTTCGAGGCCGTAGGAATCGAGGAGAAATAAACTCGACTTGAGGACGGCCAGGGTCTCCGGGAAGGGGTGGCAGATACCGACGGCGTGCCCCTTTTTCCGGGCCTTCTGGAAGAGCTCGATGAGGCGGCCGCGGATCCGGCCCCGGTCCGCGTCGGCGTCGAGGAAGACGTCCCGTTCGGTCGACGGGATGCCCATCTTGCGGGCCTCGTCGAGGGCCACGGTCTTGGAGGTCGTCCGGCTGTCGACGAAGAAGAGACCCTTCATCTTGAGCGGCCGGAGGATGGCCCGCATCAGGTCGCGCTCGGCCGTGAACCGCGAGCCCATGTGGTTGTTCGACCCCGCGGTGAAGGGCACGCGGGCGAAGCTCGCCTCGAAAGACCGGACGATCTCGGGTTCGGCCATGTCCGCCCGGATCATACCCTCCGTGTTGGCCATGGTTTCGTAGTTGTTGACGGACTCGAGAGGGAGATGGAGGAGGACTTCGAGCCCGTTCTCATGGGCGATCCTGGCCGTGTCGGCGGCGTGCGTGCTGTAGGGAAGGACCGATATTGTCACCGGACGCCCGAGGGCGATGAGCGCGTCGAGGGTCTCGAGGCTGTTGCCCATGTCGTCCATGATCAGAGCCACCTGGCCCCGTAAAGCTTTCTTCGCGGGCGGTTCCTTCGCGGCGACGAAGGCCGGCGGTTCGGCCGGCAGGATGAAAGAGATCCCCGCCAGTTCCTTAGCGGTCCTTCTCACGGCCCAGAGGACCTCCGTCTTGTCCTCGCCGGTCGTCCTCTTCTTGTCGGTGATGCTCACGGCCCTGTCCTTCAGGGCCTTGTCGAGGGCGCTCTCGACCGAGGTGTAGAGCTCGGCCGGGAGCTCGACCTCGAAGAGGGGCCGGCCTTTCGGCCCCTTGAGCAGCAGGACCGTGTCCTCCGAGACTCCCGCCGCCGCCAGGCTCGCGGCGAGGACTTCCTCGAATGGCCTCGCAACGGGTTTCTCCGCGGGCTTTTCCATCGGCTTCGGCGCCGGCTTTTCCGCGGGGGCGGCGGCCGGCGCCTTGATCCCGGCGGCGAATATGTACGACGGCTCTCCCTTCCGCATGGCGACGTAATCGAGCAGGAGGGCCGAGAGGAGCGCGGTCGCCGTCAGGGCGACGGTGACGTGGATGAACGCCGGCCAGGGTTGGCGGCCTTTGGGCGGGAGCCTCTTCCTCATCCGTTAGAGCTTGGGCAGGAGAGGGATGGTTTTCTCGAGATAGGATCTTTCGTCGAGCTTATCGAACGGGAGGGAGACGTCGGGCTGAAGGCCTTCGTCCCAGAGCTTCCGGCCCGAAGGCAGGGAGAAAACGCCCGCGGTGAGCAGGATCGCGCTCTCGTCCTTCAGGGAGAAGAATTCCGTCCGTCCGACCAGTCCGGGCGTCGGGAACCCGACGACCTTGACCTTGCGGACCTCCTGGAGCACGCCCGCGGCGAACTCGGCCGGTCCGGCCGTCCCGGCGTTGACCCAGACCGCGAGCGGGAGAGCCCCCAGCTCGGGTTCGGCCGGGCAGGCGACGGCTTGCTTGACGCCGCCCCGGTTCTCGAAGTACCCCGCGTCCGCCGTCTTGACGAACAGGTTGACGAACTTTCGGGCCGCTTCGAGTTCGCCGTCCTGGCAGTCCCTGAGGTCGACGACGAGGGCTGTTTTCGAGGTCTTCAGGGCGGGCAGGACTTCGCGCCGAAGGTCGGCGTCGAGGGCCGGGGCGAAGCGGTGGATGCGCAGGATCGCGGGCTTTGCGGCGGTCCGGACGAACGTGAACGGCTTCGGGAAGAGAAGGGCCCGCGGCACGTCCAGGTCGAGAGTTTCGTTGCCCCGCAGGACGCGGACCTTGACCGGCTGTTCGTCCGTCCCCTTGAGCCGGAGCATCGTCTCAGCCAGGCTCATGCTCAGGCTGTTCCGTCCCTCGATGGCGCTCAAGAGGTCGCCGGGTTTGATGCCGATCTTCTCGGCCGGGGAATTCGCGACGACGCTCACGACCTGCGGGAATGAGGCATAGCGCTTCAGGATGACGACGCCCGGGTCCGTTTCCGCGCCGGTCAGGGCGCTGTATTTCATCGCGAGGTCCTTGCTGAGATAGGCGGACAGGGGGTCCAGGGAGTTGACCAGCCCGCGGTAAGCGCCCTCGGCCGTTTGGCCGGGGTCCCTGACCTCGAGGTAGTCGTTCCGGATGAGACGCATCAAGGAGTCGAGGAGCTCGAAACCCTTGGGCGCCGCCGGCTTGAAACCACCCGGGAGGAACCGCATCTGGAAGCCGAAAAACAGGGCCGCGGCCAGGAAGGCCGCCCATAGGAACCAGCGGTATCTCGGGACTTTCATGGCGGAACGAAGGTCCATTCTATCACCTTCGCTTGAGCCATTGCAAGGGATCGAGGGCCTTGGTCTTGTAGCGGATCTCGAAATAGAGGCATTCCCCCTTGAGCGAGCCCGTGTCCCCGACCATGGCCACGGGCTGTCCGGCCCTGACCATGTCCCCGACGGCGACGAGGAACTCCGCGCAGTGCCCGTAGAGCGAGTAATAGGTCATGCCGTGGTCGACGATGAGCAGGTTGCCGTAACCCTGGAAGTAGTCCGCGTAGACGACCTTGCCGGTGTGGACGGACAGGATGAGCGACTTGTCCTTGCCCGGGCTGATCTCGAGGCCCTTGTTCATGACCATCGTCTTGAAGTCGGGGTGGCGCTCGAAACCGAAGTTCGTGATGATCTTCCCTTCCAAGGGCCAGGGGAGCTGGCCCCTTCTTTCGTAGAGGGGGACGAAAGCCGTGGGGAGGACCCACTCCTGGCTGATGATCTTGTTCATCATCTTCTGGAGCTCTTCGGCGCTCGCGGAGAGCTCCTCGAGGGTCTGCTTGAAGGTGTCCTTGTTCTTCCGGGTCTCCAGGACCAGGGCGGCGTACTTGCGGGCCTCGGTTTCGAGCTCCTTCTTCTTGAGGTTGGCGGCCCGGACCATCTCGGCGAGGTCTCTCTGCTTGCTGTCCAGGGCGGCCTCGGCCTTGCGCTGCTCGTCGAGGGAGCGGAGGAACCTGGAGACGATGTCGCCCTGGTGACGGGCGAGGATGGCCAGGTTCTTGCTTTCGGAGGCAAAGGTTTCGATGTTCCGCGCCTGGAGCAGGAACTGGAAGAAGTCGAGCCGGCCGAATTTGTAGAGGGTCACCAGGGTCCTTTCGATCGACTCGCGCTCCCGGTCGAGGTTCGAGCGGATAGCCCGGATGTTCGCTTGGATCGAGGCCAGATCGCTCCGGGCCCGCTCGAGATCGACGTTCTGGGCGGCCAGCTCCTTCTGGACGAGGCTCTTGTTGAGGTTGACCCGGGCCAGCGACGACAGGACCGACGACTCCTTCCGGGCCTCGGCTTCGATGCGGGCCTTGAGGTCCTTGATCTGCCCGTTGATGCGGCTGAGCCTCTGTTCGAAGTCCGAGACGCTCTGGGACCCCGCGGGCGTGGCGGACGGAGAGGTCGAAGCGGCGGCAGAGGATTGGCCGGGACACGTTCCGGACGGCCGGATGGCCGCCCCGGCGAGAAGAGCGCCTGCGGCGAGGAGCGCCGCGGCGAGCGGGAGCGGGCGTTTCGTCAGGTCCATGGGCTCCGGACCATTTTACCCCAATTTTGACGGAAACTTGACAAACCGTTGACAGGAGCGTGACAATTCGACTGACGACATCGGCGATCATGGGGACGGAAATAAATTCGACAGGAGGGGATACCATGTATAAAAAAACCGCCGTGTGGGTTACGGTCGTCATGTTCCTTGTCACATTGAATTCATGCGTCTTGCGCAAAAAAGTCGAGCTGGGGCCGGACAAGCTGGCCGGAGCAACGACAGTTGTACTGAGGGTGGTCGGCGTCCAGAAGAAAACGGGGGAGATCCTGAAATTCTCGCGCAAGAGCGGGGCGACGGTCGCCGGGGACAAGGTCTTCGTCCCGGAGCCGGGCGGGGCCTCCCCGGTGGATCTTGCTTTGGCAGACATCAAGGATTGGAAGGAGGACGACCGAGGCCATCCGACTCACGTCGAGATGAAAGACGGAAGGATCTTCCAGGTTCGCGGCTACAAGGGGAAGACGGAAGACCTGTTCGTCAGGGGAGCGCTCCCCCTGAGTCCCATCCCCCTTTCCGAGGTCGACCTGGTCTGGGTCAGCAAGACCGATAAGTTCGCGTCGGGTGTCGCGACGGCCTTCGCTTCGGCAGGCGTTGCCATGGTCGTCCTGGCCGCCGTCGTCGGGATAGCCTGGCTCATCGACCCTCCCGAACCCGAATCCTGCCCCTTCGTTTATTCCTTCGACGGCGAACAGTATGTCCTCGACGCCGAGCCATACGGCGCCTCGGTATGCCGGGGGCTCGAGCGGACCGAATGGATAGGCCTCGATAACCTCAGTCCGGTCGACGGCCGCTATAAGCTCCGGCTGGCCAACGAACTCGACGAGACGGACCACACGGACGAATTCAAGCTCGTCGTCGTCGACCATCCGAAGGGCGTCGTGGTGGTCGCCGATATCCAGGGACGGATGAAGACGATGTCGCGTATCGTCCCCCCGGCCAAGGCGACCGACCGGGACGGGCGCGACATCCTCTCCGTGATCGGGAAGAAGGACGGGGCGTTCTGGCTCAGCCGTCTCGAGGGCTTGGACCCCGAAAACGATGAGGAGCTCAAGGACGAGCTCATCCTCGAATTCCCCAAACCCGCCGGGGCCTTGAAGGCCAAACTTGTCGCCAACGTTTGGAACACCGGCTGGGGGACCCAGGCGGCCCACACCTTTCTCGAAGCCCGCGGCAGCGAGCTCGGGTCCTGGTATGAGGCCGTCGACGCCAAGGGGCCGGCTTACTTCTCGACGCTAGTCTGGTTCGCTCGGGAAGAAATGTTCAACCTCCAGGCGCGGGTCGAAACGCCGTCCGGCTGGACGTCTAAAGCCCTGCTATTCGGCAGCGGATCGGCCATCGCCAAAGATAAGGCCTATGAACTCGACCTCCGGGATGTCCCCGGCGACACGGTCCGCGTCAAGCTGACTCCCGCCGCGGGATTCTGGATGATCGATCATTTGGGGCTCGATTTCTCCGAAGACGTGACCGTCCGGGTGACCGAGCTCGCCCCCGTATTGGCGAAGGATAGCGGAGGTCGCGACGTCCGTGAAGAGCTGGCTTTCGGCGACGGCAGGTATTATGTCATGCGCGGCGCGGGCCATTACGCGGAGCTCGAATTCGCCGTGCCGCCGCAGGACCCGGCGCTCGCCCGGACCATCTTTGTCAAAGCGGAGGGCTATTACGATATCCACTTGAACGCCCAGGGCGAACCCCGGAGGGACATCCTCCGGCTGCTCGAGGTCCCCGGCGAGAGCATCCGCTTCGTCCTCCGCCAGCATCCGGCCGTGAGCGGAGCGCGCGCGGAGAAGCGGGCCGAAGACCGTTCGAATCCCGATGACAGCGGTATCCGCCGATGACGACGGCCGACTTCCCCCGCGGCAGCGGCGCCAGGCCGCTGAAATACCCGGCCGGCGACGTCCCCCACATGACCCTCGAGATCAACCGGACCTGCAACATGCGCTGCCGTTGCTGTTACAACGTCGATCGGGACTCCGTGAAGTCCTTCGATGAGGTCGAGCGGGACCTCAGCCGGGCACTGACCCTGCGGCGGCTTCAGGCGGTGACGGTATTGGGCGGAGAGCCGACGCTCCACCCCGACCTGCCGCGGATCGTTGCCCTGGTCAAGAGCCGCGGTCTTTTCTGCCAGCTTCTGACGAACGGGCTCCGGTTCCTCGACGACGACGGCCCCGCCCTTCTTGGCGCGATCAAGAGCGCGGGGATCGACAAGATCCTGCTCCACGTCGACGGCGGACAGGCCCATGTTCACGCCGACGTCGAGGCGGCCCGTGAAAAGCTCTTCTCGCTCATGGAATCCGAGAAGATCGAATTCGCCCTCTCCGTCACAGTTTACAACGAGGACAGGGGCAGCATGTCCGATATCGTCAGACGCTATTCACGGTTCAGGTATTTCGACGGCGTCCTGGCCGTCCTCGCCCGCGATGGCCGCGATCCCGCCGCCCAGACGGTCGAGCTCAGGGAAGAATACGAGGGTCTCAGAACAGGGCTAGGTCTCGAGCCGACGGCCTACGTCCCGAGCAACGTCAGCGATACGGATGTCCGCTGGCTCGTTTATTTCCATCTCGCGGATGCTGGCGGGTCCCGGGTCTACCCACTGTCGCCCCTTCTCGACCGCGCTTTCAGACGTTTTTTCCGAATGGCGGCCGGGTGTCACTTTTTCGCGGGGAACCATGGCCCGTCCGCGATGCGGAAGATCCTCATTCCGCTAGTCCTCTTCGAAGCCCTGACCTCGCCACGGCGGCTCGTATCCCTGGCCGGGCTCTTCCGCCGTGTGGGCTCTTTGAAGAACTTGCGTCTTCAGTTCATCGCCATCCAGGTCCCGCCGGAGCTCGGCCCGGATTCGGAGATCGCGGTCATGTGTCGCGGCTGTCCGGACGCGACCGTCCGGAACGGAAAACTCGTCCCCGTCTGTATCGCCGACATGGTCAGCCCTTTGGATCTCTCGCTGAAGCCCCTGTTGTCCTGCCCCGAGTTCTAGTATCATCGGGGCTATGACCGTCGCGTCGCGCGGGTTCCAGGTCTTCGTCAAGCCGGCCGGGGCCGCTTGCAACCTGGCCTGCCGCTACTGCTATTATCTGGGGAAAGGCGCGTCCGTGCCGAAGGGCGGGCCGGCCCGCATGCCCGAAGACCTTCTCGAGGATTATATCGCCCAGCACATCGCCGCCTTGCCGGACGAGATCATCCGCTTCTCCTGGCACGGCGGGGAGCCGACTCTCCTCGGCGTTGGCTATTTCCGCAGGATCGTCGAGATCCAACGCGCGCATCGCCCCGCCGGGCGAACGATCGCGAACGGCATGCAGACCAACGGCACCCTCCTCGACGAGGAGTGGGGACGTTTTCTCGCGACGGAGGGTTTCGCGGTCGGGCTCAGCCTCGACGGGCCGCGCGAGTTCCACGACCGTTATCGCCTGGCGCCGGATGGGACATCTTCATTCGACGCGGCGATGCGTGGCTATGAGATCCTGCGGCGGCACGGTG